>CAYYZC010000450.1:0-2280 GCA_964475605.1 uncultured Chelativorans sp. | reverse complement strand
ATCCGGTCTACACCATCGCCGATCCGCGCAACGAAGTGATCAAGCGGGTTGCGCGCGGCCTGGGCGAAGAGGCCGGCACCCAGAAGATGTACGACATCGCCGAGCGGATCGAGCAGGTGATGGCGGACTCGAAGAAGATGTTCGCCAACCTCGACTGGTTCAGCGCCGTTTCCTATCACCTGATGGGCGTGCCGACGTCCATGTTCACGCCGATCTTCGTCATCGCCCGCACCTCGGGCTGGTGTGCCCACGTCATGGAGCAGCGGATGGACAACAAGATCATCCGCCCCGCGGCCCAGTACACCGGGCCGGAGCCCCGCGACTTCGTTCCGCTCGAGGAACGCGGGGCTGGTGCAACGTCCTCACGCGCGGCCTGAGGCGACTGCCATGCCCTATGTTCTCGCATCCGACCTTCCCGCCGAGAGACCCGGCACGCGGCTCCGAGAACTGCTCGGCCGTCCGGGGATTCTCCAGATTCCGGGCACCCATAACGGGATGGCGGCACTTCAGGCCAAGCAGGCCGGCTTCTCGGCTCTCTATCTCTCCGGGGCCGCCATGTCCGCCTCCATGGGCATCCCGGACCTCGGCATCCTGACGGTCGACGACGTCTGCTTCTTCATCCGACAGGTTTCGCGGGCGGGCGGACTTCCCGTCGTGGTCGACGGCGACACCGGCTACGGCGAGGCTCTCAACGTGATGCACATGGTGCGCGGCTTCGAGGATGCCGGCGCCGCCGCCGTCCATATCGAGGACCAGATACTTCCAAAGAAGTGCGGACACCTCAACGACAAGCGGCTCGCCGACGCTCGCGACATGGCCGCGAAGATCGCCGCCGCCGACAAGGCGCGGCGCGATCTCTATCTGATCGCACGCACCGATGCCGCGGCAAGCGAGGGGCTCGACGGGGCGGTGGCCAGAGCGAAGCTCTATCTCGAGGCCGGCGCCGACGCGATCTTTCCGGAAGCGCTCACCAGCGCCGACATGTTCCGCGCGTTCGCGAACGCCCTGCCCGGCGTGCCCCTGCTCGCCAATATGACCGAGTTCGGCCGCACGCCGTTCTTCACCGCGGACGAGTTCGCGGAGATGGGCTACCGGATGGTCATCTGGCCGGTGTCTTCCCTACGCGTCGCCAACAAGGCTCAGCAGCGCCTCTATTCCACCCTTCGAAGCCACGGCAGCAGCGAGGCCATGGTCGAGGACATGCAGACGCGCGCCGAGCTCTACGAGACGATCGGCCTCGGAGCCTACGAGGCGCTCGACTCTGGCATCGTCCGAAGTCTCCTGCCGAAAATCGTCTGATACGACATGTCTACATGCGAATATCTTTATATACATCCTTGACAGGAGGTGCGGCCGGAAGCCTATGATCCGTGGTCGTGGTTCCTTCGACCGGCCCCGGTCGATGGCTAAGAGGGAATCCGGTGAGCCGGAAGGCGATGCCGGAGCTGCCCCCGCAACTGTGAGCGGCGAGCGACTGTCAAGAAGCGTCACTGATGCCGAGTGGCATTGGGAAGGCCGGACAGCCGCGATGACCCGCGAGCCAGGAGACCTGCCGCGACACGTGAACGTCCTCGGGCGGGGTGTCCCGGTGGGTCGCATGCAACGGGCGCTCCTCTTCCGCGCCCGATCTCCTGCAGGCGTCCGCTCGGCTCATGCCGCCCATTCGATCGTGGGGTAAGCGGTGTCGCTCCTTCCAAACGCACTCGACAATCGGCCTGCGTCGACCGCCCCGCCAGCCTCACGCCATCAACATTCGTAATCGCAGTCCTGGTTGCGGACGACTGCAGGAGATTTGCGCCATGTCCATCATCGCCAGCACGCTCGGCTTTCCCCGTATCGGTCCGCGTCGCGAGTTGAAGAAGGCCCTGGAGTCCTATTGGGACGGCAGGATCGACGCCGACACGCTTCGGACGAATGCCTCGGGTCTGCGCACAGCGGCCTGGGCCCGACAGAACGGGGCCGGCATCGACCACATCCCGAGCAACGACTTCTCGCTCTATGATCACGTGCTCGACACGACAGCGATGGTGGGGGCGATCCCGCCCGCCTACGACTGGGAAGGCGGTTCGGTCGACCTCGACACCTACTTCGCGATGGCACGCGGCACCCACGGCCGCGCCAGCGGCGACCTGCCGGCGCTGGAAATGACGAAATGGTTCGATACCAACTACCACTACATGGTGCCGGAGTTCGCGCCGCGGCAGAGCTTCGTTCTGGCCTCCGCCAAGCCGGTTGAGGAATTCCGGGAAGCCAAGGCGCTCGGATTTATCACGCGCCCGG
>CAYYZC010000449.1:0-2295 GCA_964475605.1 uncultured Chelativorans sp. | reverse complement strand
GCCGGCGATCAGCAGGCCGGCCTGGCGATAGGTCGGGAAGTTCATGTCGCCGGGCTCCATCGCCCGGCGGAAGGCGCAGCCTATGGCCTCCTCGCCCATATGCTGCATGTAGAAGGAGGTCTTGCCCTGGCGCTGGGCGTTGAGCATGCGCGCGTCGAAGCTGCGCAGTGTCATCATGTGGCGAAGCCCTTCGAGCAGCTCCTCGTCGCTCAGCGTGCCGGCCCAGGGGCCGACGGCCTCGCCCTGACGGTTGAGGACGCGGATGATCGAATAGGCGTGGCCGCGGATGTCGCGCGGATCGACATCGACGGGCGGCCGCTCGACGGAGCCGGCGCGAGGGATGACGACCTTGGAAAAGTCGGGCGTGTCGCCGGGCCTGACCTCGGGTTCCGGCACGTGGAGGCTGAGCCTGGCTGCTTCGCCCATCTTCCGTCTCTCCTCCGATCTCCTCGAAGGTACTATGGAGAGAGACGCGAAAATGTCCACAAGGCGCTGAAATTGCAGCTCAAGCCGGCTGTCAGGCCCCAGCCGGGCCCGCCGGCAATGCTATGTCGCGGATGATACAGGCAGGTTGACGGAAATTTTCCCCGCGGCCCTTCCAGCGCATCAAAAGATCGTCGATGGCTTCAAAAGGCGTTCCGGATGGGGAGGCGGGCTGCCGGAGCCGTCCACATTTTTCTGCTCCGGCAGTCCGCTCGCGACAGTTACGGCATCGTCTTGCACAGTTCGGCGAGCTGGTCGACGACCTGGCCCCAGCCTTCGTGGAAGCCCATCTCCTCGTGCGACTTGCGGTCTTCCTCGCGCCAGTGGTTGGCGCGCGCCGTGTAACGGGTCCGGCCGGAACCGAGATCCTCGAGCGTGATCGTGGCGACGAAGAAGGGCTTGTCGCTCGGCGCCCAGCCCTCGGTGAAGGCATCGGTGAAGACCAGCTTCTCGTTCGGCACCGCCTCCAGAACGACGCCCTTGTTCGGGTATTCCTTGCCGTCGGGATCGCGCATCACGCTGTTGAACTTGCCGCCGGGACGCAGGTCGATCTCGATCGAGGATGTCGACCACGGCCGTGGGGTGAAGAACTTCAGCATCAGCTCCGGCGTCGTCCAGGCCTTGTAGATCTTCTCGCGCGGTACATCGATCTCGCGCACCAGGACAAGCTCGCGGTCGTTGGCGGGGGTTGCGGCGTCGGTCATGTCAGGTCCTCCATCATCGGGTTGTTGATGCCGCGAGGACGACCGGCGGCGGTCGGTCCCGACACTTGGCGAGAATTTTTTCCCGCCGCCTCAGTCGATGGGCCGTCCGCCCGTCTGCGGCTGATAGACCTTGACCGGCCGGATCTCGTAGGAGCCGGGGCCGGGATTGGCCTTCGACAGGTCGCGCGCGACGTTTAGCGCCTCGTCGATATCGGCGCAGTCGACGATGTAGAAGCCGAGGAGCTGTTCCTTTGTCTCGGCGAACGGACCGTCGACGACGATGGGCTCGTCCTTGCTCTTCTTCAGCGTCGCCGCCGTCGTGGTCGGCTCGAGCCGCGCCACGGGGCCGAGCTTCTGCGCGGCGGCCAGTCCGTCCGTCACCCTGGTCAGGCGCTTCATGACGGCGGCGTCGTGCTCGGTGCTCCAGGCTTCGGTGAAGCTCTCTTCATTGTAGCAGAGGATGGCGTAGAGCATCTTTCTCCTCGCGGGTTCGAGCGGGAGGAGGGTCTAGCGCAGATCGTGGACGGCGACAACGCCGAGGCTGTCAGGAGATCTAGTCGAACAGGCTGGAGACCGACTCTTCCGACGCGGTGCGCGAGATCGCCTCGCCGATCAGGTCGGCGATCGAGATGACGCGGATATTGGAGCCCGACTCGACCGTCGAGGTCGGCTGGATCGAATCTGTGATCACCAGCTCTTTCAGCGTCGAGCCGGTGATGCGGGCGACCGCACCGCCCGACAGCACCCCGGGGGTAATGTAGGCGGTCTCGCTGGTGGCGCCGGTCTTGAGCAGGGCTTCGGCCGCGTTGCACAGCGTGCCGCCGGAATCGACGATGTCGTCGATGAGCAGGCAATCCTTGCCGTCGACCGAGCCGATGACGTTCATGACCTCCGACTCGCCCGGCTTCTCGCGGCGCTTGTCCACGATGGCGAGCTGCGCATCGAGCCGCTTGGCGAGCGAGCGGGCGCGCACCACGCCGCCGACATCGGGCGAGACGACGCAGAGGCTCGACTTGCCGTAGCGCTGCTTGACGTCGCGCGCCATCACCGGCACGGCGAAGAGATTGTCGGTCGGGATGTCGAAGAAGCCCTGGATCTGCCCGGCGTG
>CAYYZC010000448.1:2058-2308 GCA_964475605.1 uncultured Chelativorans sp. | reverse complement strand
ACCAGCTCGTCCTTGTGGAAGGGCTTGGTCATGTAGTCGTCGGCGCCGAAGCCGAGCGCGCGCACCTTGTCCTCGATGCCGGCCATGCCCGACAGGATCAGGATCGGGGTCTTCACCTTGGACAGCCGCAGCGTGCGCAGCACCTCGTAGCCCGACATGTCGGGAAGGTTCAGGTCCAGGAGGATGATGTCGTAATCGTAGAGCTTGCCGAGGTCGACGCCTTCCTCTCCGAGGTCGGTCGTATAGACGT
>CAYYZC010000448.1:0-2048 GCA_964475605.1 uncultured Chelativorans sp. | reverse complement strand
TGCGGTCGCACTGTCGTCTTCAATCAGCAGAACGCGCATTTAAGTCCCCTTCTCCGCCGCCAACCGCCCCGGGCGGGCTTTCGGCATCGAACCATGGATTGCCTGGTACGGAGGCTGCCATCCAATGGTTAACAAAATCTGATTCCGCTGCGCAAGCACTATACGCGCTTTTGAATTTTCCGACACAGCCATTTGAATCTGCATATGAAAACCGCAGTGGAAACCGTTAACGTGACGCTTCAGCGCCGCGCCGTAACCTCTCCTGCGCGAATCGCTTTGACGTGTAGACTGGGAGCCTGGATTTTTACCCGCCCTTAAGTCCTCGCCGCTATGATTAACAATGCGCGTAAACGAATGGTTACCAGCGCCGCTTTTGCGGGGCGTCATTTTACCCTTTTCGCGCGAATCGGGCCGCCGGTTTCCGCCTGCCCGATCCGGTGTTCGAGGTGAGCGTGTCGGGAGTAGCAGCAAATGAAGTCACGTGAGAATCTTGTTCGGCTGAAGCAGTTTCAGGTGAGCGAGAAGAAGCGCCAGCTCGCCCAGCTCGATTCCATGATCGCCGAATTCGAAAGAATGGCGAACGAGCTCGATCTTCAGATCGCTTCGGAAGAGAAGAAGGCGGGCATTTCCGACGTCAACCACTTCGCCTATCCGACCTTCGCCAAGGCGGCCCATCTGCGCCGCGACAATCTGATGAACTCGCGCGCCGACCTGGTCGAGCAGCGCGACGGTGCCGAAGCCCTGCTGAAGGAAGCCGAGGCCGAGCTGGCGAAGGCCGAGGCGCTGGAGTCGCGCGACGGCCGCAACCGCGATACCGACGGACGCAGCGCCCTCGCCGGCTAGGCGAGGCGGCGCACGCCGCTGCGGACAAACGCCGGGAAAACGGTTCGGAAGCCGGCTAAGTACCAGCAAGCAGATTTGCGGAGAATCGAAAACGCGCCGGAGAAGGCCCTGCCCTCTGCCGCGCGCGCTCCGATGGTCCCGATGAAAACCGGTCGATTCAGTGCCTGTATTGCTGGATGCGGGTCGTTCTGAGGCCGGCGAGGCCGTATTCGTCGATCGAGGCCTGCCAGGAAAGGAACTCCTCGACGGTCAGCTTGTAGCGCTGGCATGCCTCTTCGAGGCTCAGGAGACCGCCGCGCACGGCGGCGACGACCTCCGCCTTGCGGCGAATGACCCATCTGCTCGTATTGGTGGGCGGAAGATCGGCGATCGTCAGCGGACTTCCGTCCGGTCCAATAACATATTTGACCCGTGGTCTAACAAGATCGGTCATCGTACTCTCTACAAAACTCAAAGACCCAATCGAGCGAATGCTAGCCTGCGCGCCTTAAATTTTGGCTAAGCGCACCGTCATGCTTGGGTAAGGAAAATGAACGTCGCGTTAGGCTTTGCCGGTGCATTTTAACTTTTGACCCGATCCGGGCGCCCTCCACCGCCGTGGAAGCGCCCTACCGCTTGACCTATATGGGGTCCGGGGGCAGAACCCAGCAAGATGACGGATGCAGAGCGGATCTGAAGCCATGAACAGTCTCGACCTGCCGGGCAGGCCGCAGGATACCCGCGTGGTGGTCGCCATGTCGGGCGGGGTCGATTCGTCCGTCGTCGCGGGCCTGCTCAGCCGCGAGGGCTACGACGTCGTCGGCGTCACGCTGCAGCTCTACGACCATGGCGCGGCGGTCCACCGCGCCGGCTCCTGCTGCGCCGGCCAGGATATCGAGGATGCGCGCCGGGTCGCGGCGACGCTCGGCATTCCCCATTACGTGCTCGACTACGAGCGCCGCTTCCGCGAGGCGGTGATCGACCCGTTCGCCGAAAGCTATGTCGCCGGCGAGACGCCGATCCCCTGCATCTCGTGCAACCAGACGGTCAAGTTCGCCGACCTGCTGCAGACGGCCCGCGACCTTTCGGCCGACGCGCTGGCGACCGGCCACTATATCAGCTCGCGCCCCAACGGCGCCCATCGCGCGCTCTACCGCCCCGTCGACGGCGACCGCGACCAGAGCTACTTCCTCTTCGCCACGACGCAGGAGCAGATCGACTATCTG
>CAYYZC010000447.1:0-2320 GCA_964475605.1 uncultured Chelativorans sp. | reverse complement strand
CAAGGCGGGTGAAGTCGCGGAAGCCGGAGGCCGAATATTTGATCACTTCCGACTTGGTCACCGTCTCCAGATCGTCGGCGGTGCCGACGATGTTGTAGGCGATGATGTGCGGCAGATGCGAGACGATGGCCAGCACCATGTCGTGATGCTGCGGGTCCATGCGGTCGACGCGTGAGCCGCACGCCTCCCAGAACGCCGTCAGCTTCGCCACCGCATCCTCGTCGGCGCCGGCCGGCGGGGTGAGGATGCACCAGCGGCCCTGGAACAGATCGGCGAAGCCCGCATCCGGCCCGGAATGCTCGGTGCCCGCGATCGGATGGCCGGGCACGAAATGGACGCCGTCGGGCATGTGCGGGGCCATCTGCGCGATGACGGAAGCCTTGGTCGAGCCGACATCGGTGACGATGGCGCCGGGCTTGAGGACAGGCCCGATCGCCTCCGCGACGCTGCCGGAGGAGCCGACCGGGACGGAGACGATGACGAGGTCGGCATCCTCCACGGCTGCGGCCGCGTCCGCGGCGTAGCGGTCGCCGAGACCGAGCTCCTCGGCGCGTTTCAGCGTCGCGGCGCTGCGGGTGGCGACGACGGTTTCGCCCGATAGTCGCTCGCGGCGGATGACGCGCGCCAGTGACGAGCCGATCAGGCCGATGCCGACCAGCGCCGTCTTGCGGAACATCGGTTCGGCCATCTCAGGCACCCAGGAATTCGGCCAGAGCGGCGACGACGCCGCGATTGGCCTCCTCGGAGCCGATCGTCATGCGCAGCGCGTCGGGAAAACCGTAGCCGGCGACGCGGCGCAGGATGAAGCCCTTCTGCGTCAGCCAGCGGTCGGCGGCGTCGGCGGAGCGCGTTGCGTCGTCCGCGGGGAAATGGATCAGCAGGAAATTGCCGACGCTGGGCGTCACCCGCAGGCCGAGCTTCGTCAGTTCCTCGCTGAGCCAGGGCAGCCATGCCTCGTTGAAGGCGATCGCCTCCTCGACATGGCGGCGGTCGCGGATCGCGGCCGCGCCGGCGGCGATCGCCACGGCATTGACGTTGAAGGGGCCGCGCACGCGGTTCACCGCATCGATGACATGGGCCGGCGCATACATCCAGCCGATGCGGGCGCCGGCGAGGCCGTAGATCTTGGAGAAGGTGCGCGTCATCACGACGTTCGAACTCGAAGAGACCAGCTCGACGCCGGATTCGTAGTCGTTGCGGCGCACATATTCGGCATAGGCCGCATCGAGGACGAGGAGCACGTCCTGCGGCAGGCCGGCCTGGAGCCGCTTGACCTCGCCGAAGGGGAGATAGGTGCCGGTCGGATTGTTCGGATTGGCGAGGAAGACGATGCGGGTGCGCGGCGTCACCGCGGCAAGTATGGCGTCGACGTCGGTCGTCTCGTCGCGCTCCCTGACGACGACGGGCACGCCGCCCGCGGCGAGGATCTGGATGCGGTAGACGAGGAAGCCGTGCTCGGTGAAGATGCCTTCGTCGCCGGCTTGCAGGTAGGTCTGCGCCAAAAGGCCGAGCAGCTCGTCCGAACCGTTCGAACAAAGGATGTTGGCGGGGTTGAGGCCGTGGACCTCGGCGATCGCCTCGCGCAGCTCGTGCGCGGAGCCGTCTGGGTAGAGCTCCATCTGCGACAGCACGGCGGCTGCCGCCTCGATCGCCGCCGGCGAAGCGCCGAGCGGCGTCTCGTTGGAGGACAGCTTCCAGACCTTCCCGTCGGGCCCGCCATGGCGGCCGGGGACATAGGCGTCGATCTTCATCACGCCGGGGCGCGGTTCGGGGCGGGCATGCTCGGTCATGGTCGGGGGTTCCCAGGCAATCGCGGCCGATGCTCTATCAAGCTTTGCCGTTGACGCAAAGGGTGGCGGGGCGTAAAAGCACCGGCACGTTCCGTGGTGATTTGGCCGGTCGGCTTGCAGCCACGTAAAACAAATCGCTAAAGGGCCGTTTGCAACAAATCCGTTGGGACCGGCCGCGATCTCGCCGCCGGTCTTTTTGTTTGTTGCTTGGAGCATTGCAGTGCCGATCAAGATTCCCGACCAGCTTCCCGCCCGCGACGTGCTGGTGCGCGAGGGCGTGTCCGTCATGGATGAGCGGACGGCGCTTCGGCAGGATATCCGTCCCCTGCAGATCGGCCTTCTCAACCTGATGCCCAACAAGATCCGCACGGAGACCCAGTTCGCGCGCCTCATCGGCACGACGCCGCTGCAGGTCGAGCTGACCCTGGTGCGCATCGGCAACCACAAGGCGAGGAATACGCCCGAAGAGCATCTGATCACCTTCTACCGGACCTGGGAGGAGGTCCGCGACCGGAAGTTCGACGGCTTCA
>CAYYZC010000446.1:0-2322 GCA_964475605.1 uncultured Chelativorans sp. | reverse complement strand
CAGATGCCGCGTCCTACGCTTTCCCGAACCCGGCCCGGAACACCTGCCACTGTTGGCGAGCCGCATCCTGGAAAAACTCTACCTCGATCAGGGCCATGACCCACGCTGGGCGACACCGCTCGAAGGTTACGAGATCGAGGCCCTGGTCGGCGCCTGGAAGGGCGGCTCGATCCGCAAGGTGGTGCGCCTCGTCGAAACGCTCGTCGAAACCCGCGAACGGCATCGGGAACCGCAATGATGAATGCTTCCACGACCGGACCGGAGAAGGAACCAGGGATGACAGCGCCATCGCAGGACACGCCCGGATTGAACGATCGCCTCGCCCGGCACTTCGTGCGGCGGCTTCGCCGGGAGGCCGAACGCAACGCCGTCAGAGAGGCAGTCGCGGCAGGCTTCCTGCGGGAAGAATATGTCGACAGCGGCGGCCGTGTCCTCCAGATCTTCCATCGCGGAGAAGAACTTCCGGCAACCGCGTCGGGACAGCAGGTCGCCGCCATGCTGGCGCGGCGCAGGCGCAGGCTGTTGGAGGAAACCCTTCATCCAGTCCTCGGCAATGGCGACGCACCCGTCGAAAAAGGTGAGCCGGAGCCAAGGGAGATCTCCACGGTAAGGATTGGTGACGGTAGCCCGTCTCCAGACAGCCTCGCCCCAGCAACGGAGATCGTGCGCGCCGTGCGCGAAGCCGCCGAGCCGCCCTGGCCATCGGAAGTCGCGTGCCTGCTGCTCGTGGCGCAGGCGGTCGGCAATGCCCAGCATGCCGAACGCGAAGTGCTCGACATTCTGCGCCAGCGGCAGCCGATCATCGCCATCCATAGCGGCGCCAGGGACTTTGAGATGTGCTTCCTCAATCTTCTGAGACGCGGCCTGGTCCTGCCGGGAGCAGTCAATCGCTGCAACGGATACGGTCTCGAACGGCGCAACGGCCTCTACTTCCCGACCATGCCCGATGCAAAATGGCAGATCATTTGTTTCAGCGGCAAGAACCGTCTCGACAAGGATGACGGATGGTGCGTCGGTGAAGCCACGCAGAGTGCCTATCCGATCCTTGCCGTGTCCGAATGCGGTAGCCGAGTCCCGAAAAAACTCATTGCCGCCGCAGAGCTCGCTCTCGACGGCGGCGATCTCAATGCGGAGATCGTCAAACGGACCATCGAGGCGGTGCTCGGCGAGCAACCTGCCGATAACCTCGATGACATCGATTTTACAAATCTCGACCTGTCCGACCTGTCAGTCGCCATCCGGAGGGACAAAACGCCATCGTCCGCAGTTGCAACTCTGCGCGAGCTTGCCTCCACCTCCCATGTCGACCCTTCCGACGACGAGCGTGGAACCGCAATTTCGGGCCGAGATTCGACCGGCGGCAGTTCAGGATCGAGCTCATCCTCCCGCAGCGGGACGGACCATGGTTCCGGAAGCGAGATCGTCCAGCCCATAAAACTCTCGGGCACGGACAGCGATCGCTTCATCGAGCGCGTCGAGACCTTCTCCGGGTGTGACGAGGCCCGCGACTGGGCGCTTTCCCTGGCAGTGGATTTGCCTCTGTGGCAGGCCGGAGACCTGCACTGGGAGGAGATGAGCACAAAACTCCTGTTGTCCGGTCCGCCGGGCACGGGCAAGACCATGTTTGCCCGTTCGCTCTGCAACTCGCTGCAGATGCCGATGTTCACGACGTCGGTCTCGACATGGCTCGAGCCCGCCTATCTCGGCGATGTCGTCAGGCGCATCAAGCGAAGCTTTTATGAAGCCGCGGCGCACCAGCCGGCCATCCTCTTCATTGACGAGGTCGACGGCATCGGCCGCCGCACCGACTTCACCCGGGATTATGCAGATTACTGGAACGCCCTGGTCACCTGCCTGCTGGAGCTTCTCGACGGGGCGGCGCGCACCACTGGCGTCATCGTGATCGGCGCCACCAACCATCCGGCGATCATCGATCCCGCGCTACTGCGATCAGGCAGGCTTTCGCCCCACATGAAGATCTCGCCGCCAGATGTCACGGCGCCGATGGGAATCCTTCAGCACCATCTCGGCAAGGACCTTGGCGCCATCGTCGCCTCCGCTCCGAAGCCGGCGGTCCTGTCATCGAAGGACGATCTTCGCGCCTTTCTTCATACGCTGCCCGACGCGGTGCTGCGGGACCTCGCCGGCAAGGGGATCGAGGACATTGCGTTGAAGGTGACGCCATGACCCATCCGCAAGCCGCCGCACCCGACATTGCCGCATTCGATGGGGTCACGATCGAACGCGTGCTTCGACCTCTCGCACGCAAGGCCGGCGGCCTCACCGGCGCCGACATCGAGGAGGTCGTCAAGAATGCCAGGA
>CAYYZC010000445.1:0-2334 GCA_964475605.1 uncultured Chelativorans sp. | reverse complement strand
AGCCTGACGTCTAAAAACAGGCCGTCAACAGACAAGGATGACGTTGCGAGGTGGATTGGCACACGCTCCATGCGATAGCCCTGCGCTTGAGGGGGAGGAGTGCCTTTACTGCCCATTAACCACGATCGGCCGAATGTCCCGGCACATCCCGGGAGCTTCAGCCGATGCCGATCATCAGTTTCGCCAACAGCAAGGGCGGCGCGGGCAAGACCACCGCCGCGACATTGCTTGCGCCGGAGCTGGCGCGGCGCGGCAAGACCGTGTCGGTCATCGACGCCGATCCGCAGCGCTGGATCTCGCGCTGGTGCGACGCCGCTCCGAAGATGCCGGGAATGCGGCATGTCAGCTACGTCTCGCTCTCCTCGCTGCAGAGGCATGTCGAGGCCGAGGCGGCCCGGTCCGAATTCGTCGTCGTCGACCTGCCCGGCACCAGCAACGAGCTGACGCCGAACGCCGTCACCCTGTCCGACTATGTCGTCATCCCGGTCCAGGGCTGCGCCATGGACGCGCAGGGCGGGGCGCAGATCCTCGACCTGCTCGACTATCTCCATCGCAAGGCCGGCCTCGCCATCGCCCATTCGGTCGTGCTCTCGCGCGTCAATCCGATGGTGACGACGCGGGCCCTGACGACAGTGAAGCTGCTGCTCGCCGCGCGCGGCGTCCACGTCATCGACACGCCGATCACCGAGCGCTCCGCCTTCAGGGACATGTACGATCACGGCGTGCCGCTGCACCTGATGGATGCGCGCCGCGCCAGCAATCTCGACAAGGCGCTGGAGAACGCGATCGCCTTCACCGACGACGTGCTGCGCCGCTGCGACAGGGTCCTGGCCGGCAGGACCGACGCGAAAGCCGCGTGAACCGCACGACATCTTCCGGCATATCGGCTAGATTATCCGCCGATTCGGGAATGGAGGGGATCTCATGGAACTCGCCTTTCCCTGGCCGTTCAGCCAGGGCGAGTGGCTGGCCTGGTCGAGCGCGGCCGTCGCCGTCCTCGTCGGCCTCCTGATGATGTTCGCGCCGCGCACCGGCCTGCGCGTGCTGCGCCTCCAGACCTCGGGCAACCATCCCGAAGCGCTGTCGGAGCCGCGCTCGACCATCGCCGGCTTCTATCTCGGCCTCGGCATGGCCTGCATCCTGCTCGCCCAGCCGCTGCTCTACCTGGCGCTCGGCGCCTGCTGGGCGCTCGCCGCCTTCGGCCGCATGGTCTCGATGCTGTCGGACGGCGGCAACACGCCCTACAACTGGTTCGTCCTCCTGATCCAGCTCGTTTTGGCGGGCCTGGCCCTGTCCTTCGCGCTCGGCTTCGTCGCCTGACGGTTTGCGCCGCCGCACGCATGCGACAAAAGTGCCGCAAAGGCGCGCGCTTCATCGTGTTGCGCCCATCGGAAGCCTGTGCTAGACGGCAGGCGACTTTGCCGGGGGATGTGGCAACAGCACTGCTCCGGATCAAAATAATTCAACAAGGTCAGAGATTTAGCCAGAGTCCTGCTCGAGCGCGCAATCTTGTGGCCTGCCCAGCAGAGAGAAACGACAGCCCGTGGCGAATTCCGGCTCGATGATCTCAGGTGTCGCGCAACGCTATGCCCACTCTCTCTATGAGCTTGCCGCCGATGACGGCCGCGTCGCCGAGGTCGAGCGCGACCTAGCCGGCTTCGAGCGGCTTCTCGCCGGCAGCGAGGATCTGCAGCGGCTGATCGAGAGTCCCGTCTTCTCCGCCGAGGACCAGTTCCGCGCCATCGACGCGATCGCAGGGCGGGCCGGCATCACCGGCCTCGTCGGCAATTTCCTGCGCGTCGCCGCCCGCAACCGCCGCCTCTTCGCCGTCCCGTCGATGATCGCGGCGTTCCGCCGCATCGCCGCCGATGCCCGCGGCGAGGCCTCGGCCGAGGTCGCCTCGGCCCATGCGCTGACGGACGCGCAGAAGGACGAGCTCAAGGCGGCGCTCAGGGGCGTCGCCGGCAAGGACGTCGCGATCAACGTCAAGGTCGATCCCTCCCTGCTCGGCGGCCTGGTGGTCAAGATGGGATCGCGCCAGATCGACACGTCGCTCCGGACTAAACTCAATTCGCTCAAGCTTGCACTGAAAGAGGTCGGCTGATGGATATCCGCGCCGCGGAAATTTCCGCAATTCTCAAGGATCAGATCAAGAATTTCGGCAAGGAAGCCGAAGTCTCCGAGGTCGGGCAGGTTCTGTCGGTCGGTGACGGAATCGCCCGCGTCTACGGCCTTGACAATTGCCAGGCCGGCGAGCTGGTCGAGTTCCCCGGCGGCATCCGCGGCATGGCGCAGAACCTCGAGGCCGACAATGTCGGCGTCGTCATCTTCGGC
>CAYYZC010000444.1:0-2344 GCA_964475605.1 uncultured Chelativorans sp. | reverse complement strand
GTCCGGCCCTTCGACTGGAATTCGATCTTGTTCGGCTTGATCAGTTCTTGCCAGTTCTTCTGGATCATGGGTTTTCCTTCCGTCTCCCGGCCACCATCCAATCGTGGCACGGGCAATCCTGGAAACCGAGACAGGGCGTGCCCGAAAACACGCCCCGCCAAACAGTTCAAAAAGGGTCAGACGCGCCGCTTCTTGCGCGGGCGGCAGCCATTGTGCGGGATCGGGGTCACGTCGCGGATCGAGGTGATCATGAAGCCCGCCGCCTGGAGCGCGCGAAGCGCCGACTCACGGCCCGAGCCCGGACCGCGGACCTCGACTTCGAGCTGGCGCATTCCGTGCTCCTGCGCCTTCTTGGCGCAATCCTCGGCGGCGACCTGCGCGGCGAAGGGGGTCGACTTGCGCGAGCCCTTGAAGCCCTGCGCGCCGGCCGACGACCAGGCGATCGTGTTGCCCTGCGCGTCGGTGATGGTGATCATGGTGTTGTTGAACGTCGAGTTCACATGGGCGACGCCCGACGAGATGTTCTTGCGTTCCCTGCGGCGAACGCGTGCGGCTTCCTTGGCCATTGTCTTCCTTTCAGCGATATCTGCGCCGCCGTAGTGCCAGCGGCTACACCTGGTGGTGAATGGTGAATGGGAAAATGGTGAATGGTCAAAACGACGACGATTGCGTGCCTACCATTCACTATTCACCATTCACTGTTCACCGAACTACTTCTTCTTGCCCGCGATCGGCTTGGCCGGGCCCTTGCGGGTGCGGGCGTTGGTATGGGTGCGCTGGCCGCGGACCGGCAGCGAGCGGCGATGGCGCAGGCCGCGATAGCAGCCGAGGTCCATCAGGCGCTTGATGTTCATCGAGACCTCGCGGCGCAGGTCGCCCTCGACCTGATAGTCGCGGTCGATGGTCTCGCGAATCTGCAGCACCTCGGCGTCGGTGAGCTGGTGCACGCGGCGCTCGGCCGGGATGCCCGCCTTCTCGACGATCTCGGAGGCGAATTTCGGGCCGATGCCGTGAATGTACTGAAGCGCGATGACGACGCGCTTGTTGGTCGGGATGTTGACGCCTGCGATACGGGCCATCTTCTTCTCCATCTGGGCCGACATGGTCGGCGCTGGTGTTGACCCGCGTCCGGTGGAGGCCGGCCCATGCGGGCATTCCGTTCAATGCAGCGAAAGCGGCCCAAGAGGCCGCCAATGCTCCGGCTTGACTGGAAGATGCGCCGCCATAATGCAAAACGGCACAGCAGTCAACCGCCCCGGCGATTTATTCAGCCGCCTCCCGGGCGAGCAGCCCGTCGATCTGCGCGGTCACCTCGTCGATGCCGGCCATGCCGTCGACGCTGCGCAGCAGGCCCTTGGCATGATAGTAGCCGACCAGCGGCGCGGTCTTCTTGTAGTATTCGCGCAGGCGCTCCTCGAAGACCTCGGGATTGTCGTCCTTGCGCACCGGCTGGCCGGCGGCCCTGGCCACCTCGGCCCGCTTGACGATGCGCCCGACCAGCGCCCTGTCGTCGACTGCAAGCTCGATCACCATGTCGAGCGGCTGGCCCTTGCGGGCAAGGATCGACTCGACGGCGTCGGCCTGCGCCAGCGTGCGCGGATAGCCGTCGAGGATGAAGCCGCGGGCACAATCGGGCTCGGCGATGCGATCGGCGACGATCTGGTTGACGATCTCGTCGGAGACGAGCTCGCCGGCATCCATGACGGCCTTGGCGCGGCGGCCGACCTCGGTGCCGTTGGCGACCGCGGCGCGCAGCATGTCGCCCGTCGAAAGCTGCGGAATGCCGTGCCGCTCCACCAGGAGCTGCGCCTGCGTCCCCTTCCCCGCCCCGGGGGGCCCGAGCAGTATCAGCCTCATCTGCCCCTCCTGCCTCCACGCAATTTGGATTTCTTGATCAGCCCCTCATACTGGTGCGCGATCAGATGGCCCTGCACCTGGGCGACGGTGTCGAGCGTCACGCTGACGACGATCAGCAGCGAGGTTCCGCCGAGATAGAAGGGCACGCCGGTGGCCGAGATCAGGAATTCAGGCAACAGGCAGACCAGCACCAGATAGACGGCGCCGACGACGGTGATGCGCGTCAGCACGTAGTCGATATATTCGGCCGTGCGCTCGCCCGGACGGTAGCCGGGAATGAAGCCGGAATGCTTCTTGAGCTGGTCGGCCGTGTCCTTCGGGTTGAAGACGATCGCCGTGTAGAAGAAGGCGAAGAAGGCGATCATCGCCGCATAGAAGATCATGTAGAGCGGTTGGCCGTGGCCGAGCGCGGCGAGGATCGATGATCCCCCGGCCGGCATGTTGTCGGGGTCCGAGAAGCCGGCAACCGTCGCCGGCAGGAGCAGCA
>CAYYZC010000443.1:0-2362 GCA_964475605.1 uncultured Chelativorans sp. | reverse complement strand
GGACGATCGGGCGAGGGCCTTGCCCGGCGCGGATATGGGGAAAAGGATGAATTCCGCTGCTCGACCCTCGGGCCGGACGCGCGCCGGGCCGATCGTGGAAGGCGAATTCCTCTTCACGACGGACGATTTCCTCGCCATCGCCGCGATGCTCTATGACGATGCCGGCATCGCGCTGACGGAGAACAAGGCTTCGCTGGTCTATTCGCGCCTCGCCAAGCGGCTGCGGGCGCTGGGCCTGGAGAATTTCCGCGACTATTGCCGGCTGGTGGCAGGCTCCGAGGGGCTCGACGAGCGGCAGAACATGCTCGCCGCGCTGACCACCAACGTCACGAAATTCTTCCGCGAGCCGCATCATTTCGAGCACCTGAAGACGAAGGTCCTGCCGCCGCTGATCAGGCTGGCGCGCGCGGGCGGCCGGGTCCGCTTCTGGTCGGCCGGCTGCTCGACCGGCCAGGAGCCCTATTCGATCGCGCTGACGATCCTCGACGCGATGCCCGATGCGTCGCGCCACGACGTGCGCATCCTGGCGACCGACATCGACCCGAACGTCGTCGTCGCCGGCCGCACGGGCATCTATCGCGACGACCTCGTCCAGTCGGTCCCGGCGGCGCTGCGGGAGCGCTGGATGGAGAGGAGCAGCGATTCGAGCGGTGACGGCTGGGCGGCCGGCGACGAGATGCGCCGTCTCGTCTCCTTCCGCGAGCTCAACCTGATGGGCCACTGGCCGATGAAGGGCACCTTCCACGCCATCTTCTGCCGCAACGTCGTGATCTATTTCGACGAGGCGACGCAGACGCGCATCTGGTCGCGTTTCGCGCCCCTGCTGGTTCAGGGCGGACGGCTCTATGTCGGCCATTCCGAGCGGGTCTCCGACCTCGCCCGTTTCGAGACCGACGGCCTCACCGCCTATCGCGTCAGGGAGCGCGCATGATGAAGCCGGTGCGCGTGCTCGTCGTCGACGACAGCGCCACCATGCGCAGCCTGATCGCGGCCGTGCTGCGGCGCGACCCGGCGATCGAGGTGGTCGGCGAGGCCGCCGATCCCTACGAGGCGCGCGAGGCGATCAAGACGCTGAGCCCGGACGTGCTGACGCTCGATGTCGAGATGCCGAACATGAACGGCCTCGCCTTCCTCGAGAAGATCATGCGGCTTCGGCCGATGCCGGTGATCATGGTCTCCACCCTCACCCAGCACGGCGCCGAGATCAGCCTCGCCGCGCTCGAGCTCGGCGCCTTCGACTGCGTCGGCAAGCCCGGCCCGGGCGCGACGACGACCGCCGCATTCGCCGAGCTGCCGCACAAGGTGAAGGCGGCGGCGCATACCAGGGTGCGCCCGGCCGGCGACCGCGTCGCGCCGGCGCGCGCCGATGCCGCCTTCAGGCCCGACGGACGCATCGTCGCCATCGGCTCGTCGACGGGCGGCGTCGAGGCGCTGATCTCGGTGCTCACCGTCTTCCCTGCGAACTGCCCGCCGACGCTGATCACCCAGCATATGCCGGCCAGCTTCACGCGGAGCTTCGCCGAGCGGCTGAACCGGCTCTGCGCCGCCGAGGTCTCCGAGGCGGTCGAGGGCGCGCCGATCGAGGCCGGCCGCATCTATCTCGCGCCCGGCGGCGCTGCGCATCTGGAGGCCACGGACCAGCGCCGCTGCCGGCTTGTCGCCGGCGAGCCCGTCAACGGCCATCGCCCCTCGGTCGACGTCCTCTTCGACTCCATCGCGCGCACCGCCGGCCGGCGCGCGCTCGGCGTCATCCTCACCGGCATGGGCCGCGACGGCGCGCAGGGACTTTCTTCGATGCGCAAGGCAGGCGCCCGGACGCTGGGCCAGGACGAGGCGAGCTGCGTCGTCTACGGCATGCCGAAGGCCGCGCACGAGATCGGCGCGGTGGAGCGGCAACTGCCGCTCGAAAGCATCGGCGCCGAGATCGTCAGGACCTGCAACCTCGCCCCGGAGCAGGCCAGATGAGACCGGAGGACCGGGCCGTGCACAGCCCCCGCGCGACCGGGTCGGCCCCGAAGCGGATCCACATCGTCCAGGGCGAGCATCATGTCAGCGACGATCCGGGCGTGGTCCTGAGCACGCTGCTCGGAAGCTGCGTTGCCGCCTGCATCCGGGATCCGGTCGCGGGTATCGGCGGCATGAACCATTTCCTCCTGCCCGGCCGCGACGCGGAGCTCGACAGCGAGGCACGCCGCCTCGGCGTCCACGCGATGGAGCTGCTCGTCAACGCGCTGCTCGGCCGCGGCGCCCGGCGCGAGCGCCTGGAGGCGAAGCTGTTCGGCGGCGCGAGGCTGATCGACGGGCTCACCGACATCGGCCGGCAGAATGCCGACTTCGCAGAACAATTCCTGGCCGCCGAGGG
>CAYYZC010000442.1:0-2368 GCA_964475605.1 uncultured Chelativorans sp. | reverse complement strand
CGTGAAATCCGCGAGGAGCGCGACGCGATCCGTCGTGAGCAGGAAGCGGAACGTCGTGAGTTGGAGGCTCTTCGCCGCGAGCGCGAGGCATTCCTCCAGCAACAGCAGCAGCGCCAGCAGCGTCAGCGTCCGGACCTCTACGGCAACCCCGACGAGGTCTACGAGTACTTCGAACAGACGGCTTCGCAAAAGGCGAAGTCGGTTGAGGAGATATTCCACGAGTGGAAGATCAACTCGACCTTCGAAGAGCAGCATGAGCAGCACGGCGAAGCCTTCGAGAAGGCGATGGATGCCTTCACCGGCGCGGCTGGGATGGGCGGCTCTAAGAACATGCCGCTGTTCCAGAGCGTGGTGAACGCGGTCAACCCCGGCAGGGAGTTGATGCGCTGGCACCGTCGTCAGGAGGCCATGTCGGCGGTTGGCGACGATCTGGACGGCTTCAAGAAGAAGCACCGGTCCGAGCTGATGGCCGATCCCGAGTTCCGCAAGGAATTCATGGCGGCCCTCGAAGCCGAAGCCCGCGGCGGCGACGCCGGACGTTCCGAAAACGTCACCACGCTCCCCTCTGTGAACCGTGCCCCCGGCAGTGCTGGCAACCAGCGCCCCGGCGGCCTCGGCGACACGCAGGAGGATCGGTTCAGCAACGCATTCGCCCCTCGACGGCGGGCGTGACCGGCACGACCGGCCACCGCTGACCGGGGGCGGATTCCGTCTCCGAAAGGAATTGGACGATGGCTCTTTCCACCGTTCAGAGCAACAACCAGCTCGTCAAGTATCTCGACCAGTTCGTCATCGAATGGTCGCGCGAAAACCTGTTCTCGCCCTACCAGGGCACGGAGATGACGTCGGTGATCCGCGTCATCAACGCGCTCAAGAGCGGCGGCGAGCAGGTCAACATCCCGATCCTCGCCAAGCTGCGGGGCGAGGGCGTCGGTGCCGGTACCCTCACCGGCAACGAGGAGTCGCTCGACGACTACGGCATGCGGGCCTGGATCGACTGGTCCCGCAACGCCATCAAGATGAAGAAGAACGAGAAGCACAAGCAGTCCGCGGACGCTTTTGCCCAGGCTCGTCCTCTTCTCAACGTCTGGGCCGACGAGATGCGGCGCGACGAGACGATC
This sequence comes from uncultured Chelativorans sp., assembly GCA_964475605.1. Lineage (GTDB taxonomy): Bacteria > Pseudomonadota > Alphaproteobacteria > Rhizobiales > Rhizobiaceae > CAYYZC01. Next base: position 1,247 of record CAYYZC010000442.1, on the reverse strand, counting down.
GAGGCCTTCATGGCGCTCCCGTCCGAGTCGCAGCCCGCCAATCTCGGCTCCGACGAGGGCGATCGCGTCAATGGGGTCCGCTTCGAGGATGCCGATGCGTCGGCACTCAACACGTGGAACCAGAACAACAGCGACCGCGTGCTCTACGGCAACAGCGAAGCGAACTACAACTCGACCTTTGCCTCTGCCCTCACCAACATCGACACCACGGACGACCTGTTCACCGCGGAGTCGAGCAATCTCCTCAAGAAGGTCGCCAAGCGCACCGGCCGCGCCGGCCCGGCGATCAAGCCGCACAAGATCTCCAACGGCAAGGAGTATTTCGTCTGCTTCCACGGGACCAACACGTTCCGCGATTTGCAGACGAGCCTCAAGGAGGTCGATCGCGACGCTCGCGCCCGTGAGGGCAAGGGCATGGACAGCAATCCGCTGTTCCAGGACGGCGACGAGCTCTATCGCGGCGTCGTCCATGTCGAAATCCCCGAGATCGACAACTACGTCGAGGACGTGTGGACGGACCTCAAGACCGCCGGCGCCAACTCGGCGCGGGTCAATCCGGTCTTCTTCTGCGGCCAGCAGGCGCTCGCCTTCATCGTCGGTCAGATGCCCCAGGCCGTCTTCAGCAAGGAAGACGACTACGGGTTCATCAAGAACGCCGGCATCGAGATGGCGTACGGCGTCGGCAAGATGTTCCGCAAGTGGCCGAAGAGCGGCACCGCGCTGAAGCAACTCGGCGTCGTCTCCGGCTTCTTCGCCGCGACCGGGACCTGAGCATAGCGGGCGGGCTTCGGTCCGCCCGTTTTCCTTCACCGGGTCGTCTGGCGGACGGCCCCTCGACTTCCCCCACTCAAATTGAAGGGTGAAACACCATGGCCCGCACCAAGGCCGCACGGCAGCACTATCCCCAGCAGGTCACCTACATCACCACGCGCAAGATCACGGCCGCTGATGACGGCGTGACGGTGCCGTTCAACGCGAAGATTCCGGCCGGCTCCCTGATCCTCAAGCCGCTCTCCGGCTTCATGGTCAACGTGGCCTTCGACGACTCGACCGTCGTCGATATCGGCCCGGACAGCAACGGCGACCTGTGGGCGACCGATCTGGTGACGACTACCGTCACCTTCGTCCCGATCGACGAGGCGGTGACGATGTACGTCAGCGCCGACACCCAGCCCGTCCTCACGGCCACCGGTGGCACCGTCACGGTCGGCGAGGGCTACGGCGTCATCGCCTACATCAAGGTCTGA
>CAYYZC010000441.1:0-2372 GCA_964475605.1 uncultured Chelativorans sp. | reverse complement strand
AGGCCAGGGCGCTGCTCAAGGCCTTCAACTTCCCCTTCCGGCAGTAACGGCAGCGAACAGAGGAACTTTCCGATATGGCAAAGATCAGCGCAGTCGAGAAGAACAACAAGCGCCGCAAGCTCGCCGAACGTTACGCCGCCAGGCGCGCGGAGCTGAAGGCGATCATCATGGATCAGGACAAGCCGATGGACGAGCGCTTCCGCGCCCAGCTCAAGCTGGCGCAGCTTCCGCGCAACTCGGCCAAGAACCGCATCCGCAACCGCTGCGAGGTGACCGGGCGCCCGCGCGCCTATTACCGTAAGCTCAAGATGAGCCGCATCGCGCTTCGCGAGCTGGGTAACAACGGCCTCATCCCGGGCCTGGTCAAGTCGAGCTGGTAAGGAGGACCGAAGATGTCCATGAGTGATCCTCTCGGCGATATGCTGACACGCATCCGCAACGCCTATGGCCGCAAGAAGACCAAGGTCTCGACGCCGGCTTCGCGCCTGCGCGCCCGTGTCCTCGACGTGCTGAAGTCGGAAGGCTATATCCGCGACTACGCGCAGGTCGATTACGATAACGGCAAGTCGGAGCTCGAGATCGAGCTGAAATATTTCGAGGGCCAGCCGGTCATCCGCGAGATCGCCCGCGTGTCGAAGCCGGGCCGCCGCGTCTATGTGTCGGTCAAGTCGATCCCGCAGGTCGCCAACGGCCTCGGCATCGCCATCCTGTCGACGCCGAAGGGCGTGATGGCCGACCACGATGCGCGCGAGCAGAATGTCGGCGGAGAAGTTCTCTGCCAGGTGTTCTGATCCGCCGACCCGAATAGAAGAACAGGACGAGGACGCAAGAGATGTCTCGTATCGGCAAGAAGCCGGTCGCCGTGCCGCAGGGCGTCACCGCCAGCGTCGACGGCCAGACCGTTACCGCGAAGGGCCCGAAGGGCGAGCTGAAATTCGTCGTCAACGACGAGGTGCTGGTCAAGCTGGACGATGGCGAGATCGCCGTGTCCCCGCGCGACGATTCCAAGAACGCCCGTTCGAAGTGGGGCATGTCGCGCACGCAGATCCAGAACATCCTGAACGGCGTCAAGGATGGTTTCGAGAAGAAGCTCGAGATCACCGGCGTCGGCTATCGTGCCGCGATGCAGGGCAAGAACCTGCAGCTTGCGCTCGGCTACAGCCATGACGTGATCTACGAGGTGCCGCAGGGCGTCACGATCTCCGTCGGCAAGCCGACCGAGATCACCGTCGCCGGCATCGACAAGCAGCTCGTCGGCCAGGTCGCCGCCGAGATCCGCGAGTTCCGCGGGCCCGAGCCCTACAAGGGCAAGGGCGTGCGCTATGCCGACGAGCGCATCGTGCGCAAGGAAGGCAAGAAGAAGTAATCGGTGAATGGTGAATTGCGAATGGTGAATGGCAGGAAGACAGCGCAAGCAGAGAATTCCATTCACCATTTTACCATTCACTATTCACTTGCTTGAGGAAATGACAATGGCTTCGAAAGACACCGTTCAGCGCCGCGCCAGCCGTGTGCGCCGGCAGCTCAAGAAGGTCGCGGGCGCACGTCCGCGCCTTTCGGTCCACCGTTCGTCGAAGAACATCTACGTCCAGGTGATCGACGACGCGAGCGGCCGCACGCTGGCGGCGGCTTCGACGCTGGACAAGGACATCAAGGGCTCGGTCAAGACCGGCGCCGATCAGGCTGCCGCGGCCGCCGTCGGCAAGCTTGTCGCCGAACGCGCCGTCAAGGCGGGAGTGAAGGAAGTGATCTTCGATCGCGGACCCTATCTCTTCCACGGCCGCGTCAAGGCGCTCGCCGATGCGGCGCGCGAGGGCGGCCTCAGCTTCTGATTTTCACCGGTCGGGCATGAAGCCCGGCCATATTCGTTTCAACCCGTGCTTTCCGGAAAAGAACAAGGAACAGGACAATGGCACAAGATCGTAGGGACGGCGGCCGCGGGCGCGACCGCGACGACCGCGATGACGGCTTCGTCGACAAGCTCGTCCACATCAACCGCGTCGCCAAGGTGGTGAAGGGCGGCCGGCGCTTCGGCTTCGCCGCGCTCGTCGTCGTCGGCGACCAGAAGGGCCGCGTCGGCTTCGGCCACGGCAAGGCGCGCGAAGTGCCGGAGGCGATCCGCAAGGCGACCGATGCGGCCAAGCGCGCGCTGATGCGCGTGCCGCTGCGCGAAGGCCGCACGCTGCACCACGACGTGTTCGGCCGTCATGGCGCCGGAAAGGTCTACCTGCGCGCGGCTTCGGCCGGCACCGGCGTGATCGCCGGCGGCCCGATGCGCGCCGTGTTCGAGACGCTGGGCATGCAGGACGTGGTGGCCAAGTCGATCGGCTCGTCGAACCCCTACAACGTTGTGCGCGCGACCTTCAACGCGC
>CAYYZC010000440.1:0-2372 GCA_964475605.1 uncultured Chelativorans sp. | reverse complement strand
AAGATGCTGGAAGGCGAGCGCGAGAAGCTGCTGCGCATGGAGGACGAGCTGGCAAAGCGCGTCGTCGGCCAGGGCGAGGCGGTGCAGGCGGTGTCCAAGGCGGTGCGGCGCGCGCGCGCCGGGCTCCAGGACCCGAACCGGCCGATCGGCTCGTTCATGTTCCTCGGCCCGACCGGTGTCGGCAAGACCGAGCTCACCAAGGCGCTCGCCAATTTCCTCTTCGACGACGAGAGTGCGATGGTGCGCATCGACATGTCGGAATTCATGGAGAAGCACTCCGTGGCCCGGCTGATCGGCGCGCCTCCCGGCTATGTCGGATATGAGGAAGGCGGGGCGCTGACGGAGGCGGTGCGGCGCCGTCCCTATCAGGTTGTGCTGTTCGACGAGATCGAGAAGGCCCATCCGGACGTCTTCAACGTGCTGCTCCAGGTGCTGGACGACGGCCGCCTCACCGACGGGCAGGGACGCACGGTCGACTTCCGCAACACGCTGATCATCATGACGTCCAATCTCGGCTCCGAATATCTCGTCGCGCTCGGCGAGGAAGAGGATGTCGATGCGGCGCGCGACCAGGTGATGGCGGTCGTCAGGGCGTCGTTCCGGCCGGAATTCCTCAACCGCGTCGACGAGGTCATCCTGTTCCACCGCCTGCGGCGCAAGGATATGGGCGAGATCGTGCGCATCCAGCTCGCACGGCTGGAGAAGCTGCTCGAAGACCGCAAGATCTCTCTCGTCCTCGACGACGAGGCGATCGAATGGCTGGCGCAGAAGGGCTACGATCCGGCCTATGGCGCGCGCCCGCTGAAGCGGGCGATGCAGAAGGAGCTCCAGGATCCGCTGGCCGAGAAGATCCTGCTCGGCGAGATCCTCGACGGCAGCAAGGTGCGCGTCACCGCCGGCTCCGACCGCCTGACCTTCCGGCCCGAACAGCGTTTCGAGGCCGCCGAAGAGGCGGCCTGAAACCGCAGCTCGACCTCACGCGTTGGAGATGGCCGCCGCAATGCGGCCATTTTCACGTCAGGTTCATCTGGCAGGTTCTACGGGTGGATATGCCGCGCGGCGGTTCGCGAATCAGGGGAGTTTGAAAATCCGATGGATGCTCGCTTTGTTGCTCTGGCTTTTGCAGCACTCGCCGGCTCCGTGTCGACGGCCGGGGCGAGGGAAATCGGCTTCCCGCGCGAGGCCGAACCGGTGGCTGCGGGCATTTCCGATCCGCTGCAGGTCGCGCAGGTCCGCGACGTCCAGGTCTTCTACGACGAATATGGGCGCGAGGTGCTGCTCGACGCCTATACCGGCGAGGTGATCTCGATCCGCGAGCCGCATGAGCGCAGCTACGACCCCGTCGAGCCCTCTCTGAGGGAGCCGCCCTCGTGGATGCGCGAGCCGCAATATCCCGACGAAGCCGAGATCGGGCGCCGGATGCGCCATGAGCGCCGGCTGGAGCAGTTGCAGCGTACCGAGCGCCTGCCCGAATATCGCGACTATCGGGTGCTGCCGGAACCGATCTATCCGGAGGAGGATCCCTATTACCGCGAATCGGAGCCGCAGGGCAGCGAGCCGCTGCTCGCCGCGCCGGCCCCCGTGGAACGCCAACCGCTGACGGAGGCGGCGCGCGACGCCCCGCTCGAGGACCAGATCGAGGAGATCCTGAGAGAGAACCGGCAGACGGGCTCGCTGCCGCAGGTCGATCCCTCGCCGCGAATCGGCATGAACGGCGCCACCGAAGAGGTCGCCCGCTACCAGGTCCTGCTCGACCGGGTCGGCGCATCGCCCGGCGTCATAGACGGGCGCATGGGCGACAACGTCAACAAGGCGATCGACGCCTATCGCGCGATCACCGGCGAGATACTGCGCACCTACGACAAGGATTTCGTCGCCGCACAGCTCGAGGCGACCGGCGGCGATGCCTTCACCACCTACGAGATCACGCCGACCGACGTCGCCGGACCCTATGTGGCGTCGATCCCCGACGATTACGGCGAGAAGGCCAAGCTGGAGCGGATGGGCTACGTCTCGGTGATCGAGATGCTGGCGGAACGCTTCCACATGGACCCGCGCTTCCTGCAGGCGCTCAATCCGGAGGTGAATTTCGACCGGCCAGGCTCGATCATCACGGTCGCCAACCTCGCCAAGCCGCTCAACGGCGAAGTGGCGCGCATCATCGCCGACAAGGGCGCCAAGCAGGTGCGGGCCTATGGCCGGGAGGGCGAGCTGATCGCGGTCTATCCGGCGACCATCGGCTCACAGGAGACGCCGTCGCCGACCGGAACGCACACGGTCGAGCGGATCGCCTTCGATCCCGAATACACCTACAACCCGAAGATCAATTTCAGGCAGGGCAACAATGACAAGGTCCTGACCATTCCGCCGGG
>CAYYZC010000439.1:0-2375 GCA_964475605.1 uncultured Chelativorans sp. | reverse complement strand
CCTTGATCGTCTTGAGCAGCGCCTTGTGGATGTGCTCGTTGCCGGCGACGATGGTGCCGTCCTCGAACATGGCGTGGCCCCCGGAGCTGTCGCTGGCGAAGCCGCCCGCCTCGCGTACCATCAATATGCCGGCGGCAAGGTCCCACGGCGCGAGCCAGTTCTCCCAGAAGCCGTCGAAGCGGCCGGCGGCGACATAGGCGAGGTCCAGCGCGGCGGAGCCGAGGCGGCGGATGCCGGCCACCTCGCCCATCACGTTGCGCAGCTCCATCAGCGCCTGGCCGTGGCGGCCGCGGCCGAGATGGGGAATGCCGGTGGCGATCACCGCGTCGGAGAGGTTGCGGCGTGCCGCGACCCGCAGGCGGCGGTCGTTCATGAAGGCGCCGCCGCCGCGCTCGGCCGTATAGAGCTCGTCCATGGCCGGGTTGTAGATCAGTCCGGCCATGAGCTCGCCCTGGCGCTCCAGCGCGATCGAGACGGAGAAGAAGGGAATGCCGTGGAGGAAGTTGGTGGTGCCGTCGAGCGGGTCGACGAGCCAGCGGTGCTGGCCGTCCTCGCCGGCGATCTCGCCGCGCTCCTCCATCAGGAAGGAATAGCCGGGCCGGGCGCGCGACAGCTCGTTGAAGATGATCTCCTCGGCCTTGCGGTCGGCCTGGCTGACATAGTCGCCCGGTCCCTTCAGGGAGACCTGCAGGTTCTGCACCTCGCCGAAATCGCGCGCCAGCGAGCGACCGGCCTTCATGGCGGCCTGGACCATGACGTTGATAAGTGCGGAACGTGCCATGAGGGTCTCGCCTTCGGCTTCGGGCAGTCGTCGGTTCGGCAGTCGGGAAGTGCAGACGCCTGGCAGACCGATCGCCGATTGCCGATCCGACGACTGCCGCTTTTCTCAATCCGCCCGGCGCAGATAGGTGATCTCGTTGGTGTCGACGAGGATGCGCTCGCCGGATTCGATGAAGGGCGGCACCATGACCCTGATGCCGTTCTCAAGCACGGCGGGCTTGTAGGAGGAGGCCGCGGTCTGGCCCTTGACGACCGGATCGGCCTGCGAGATCGACAGCACGACCTGGTCGGGCAGCGAGATGCCGATCGGCTTTTCCTCGTAGAGCTCGACGGTGACGGTCATGCCGTCCTGCAGGAAGGCGGCGCGCTCGCCGACGAAATCCTTCTGCAGCTCGAGCTGCTCGTAGCTTTCCGAATCCATGAAGACGAGCGCCTCGCCCTGTTCGTAGAGGAAGGTGAAATCCTTCTGCTCCAGGCGCACCTTCTCGACCGTCTCGGCGGAGCGGAAGCGCTCGTTGAGCTTGGTGCCGTCGATCAGGTTCTTCAGCTCGACCTGGTTGTAGGCGCCGCCCTTGCCGGGCTTCACCGCATTCGTCTTCACCGCCACCCACAGGCCGCCATTGTGTTCGATGACGTTGCCCGGGCGGATTTCGTTGCCGTTTATCTTCATTGTTGGTTTCCGGATGTGCTGGCCGCTCGCAGCGTGATTTGGCGCTCCCAAGACCATAATTCCCGGAATGAGGCAAGTCCGGCGGGCGCCGCGGCGCAAGCATTGACAGATGCACCGATCAGCGTAAAAGGCTGGCGCGAAACGGAACGGAACGCGATGCGCGGCCTCATATCGGCTCTCCTTGCATACGGCATCTCCGGCGGCCTTGCCGCCCGGGGCGACCTGCCGGCGCGCGCATGCGCCTCCCGCACCACGGCCAAAGCGACCACCAAAAAGACCGCCACCACGGTCTGACGCTTCGCGGCCTGCTCGTTCCTCTCCCCGGGCGCGGCCTCGGGGCGGACGGACCCGCAAGGCCGGCGGGTCCTGTTCCGGAACAGTCAGCGGAGAGCTTGAGGAGCAAGCCAGTCATGGGTTTCAAGATCGCAGTCGCAGGCGCCACCGGCAATGTCGGGCGCGAGATGCTCAACATACTCGAGGAGCGCGGCTTCCCGGCCGACGAGGTGGTGGCGCTCGCCTCGCGCCGCTCGGTCGGCACCGAGGTCTCCTATGGCGACCGCACGCTCAAGGTGAAGGCGCTCGACGGCTACGACTTCTCCGACACGGACATCTGCCTGATGTCGGCGGGCGGCAGCGCGTCGAAGGAATGGTCGCCCCGGATCGGCAGGCAGGGCTGCGTCGTCATCGACAATTCGTCCGCCTGGCGCTACGACCGGGACGTGCCGCTGATCGTGCCCGAGGTCAATCCGGATGCGATCGAGGGCTTCTCGCGCAAGAACATCATCGCCAATCCGAACTGCTCGACCGCGCAGCTCGTGGTGGCGCTGAAGCCGCTCCATGACGTCGCCACGATCAGGCGCGTCGTGGTCGCGACCTACCAGTCGGTGTCCGGCGCCGGCAAGGAAGGCATGGACGAGCTCTTCAC
>CAYYZC010000438.1:0-2377 GCA_964475605.1 uncultured Chelativorans sp. | reverse complement strand
GATCCCTTCAGCTCGATCGCGAAGTCGGCATTGCCGTCGCCGTCGACGTCGCCATAGACGAAGGTGCTGCCGTCCACCTTTTCGTAGCGCAGCTCGCCCGCCGTGTCGGAGAAGTCGTCGGTACCGATGAAGTCGAAGGAGGCGACACCCGACACGTCGATCACGTCGCCCTGGCCGCGGCTGAAGTCGGTGATCACGTCCGGATTGTCGGGGCTGGAATGATCCGCCTTCCGGAACAGGAAGGTGTCGGCACCCTTGCCGCCGGTCAGCGTGTCGGAGCCGGCGCCGCCGTCGAGCACGTCCTTGCCCTTGCCGCCCTTGAGCGTATCGGAGCCCCTACCGCCCATGAGATGGTCGGCGCCCTTGCCGCCGCGCAAGGTGTCATGGCCGCTGCCGCCATGCAGCGTGTCACTGCCCTGGTCGCCCATGAGCGTATCCGCGCCCTTGCCTCCGAACAGCGTGTCCTTGCCGGCGCCGCCACGGATCTCGTCATGTCCCGCACCGCCACGCAGCACGTCGTGACCACGGCCGCCGAGGATCACGTCATGTCCGGTGCCGCCCCGCAATATGTCGGCCCCACCGCCCCCGACGAGCATGTCAGGCCCGGCGCCGCCGAACATGATGTCCTGGCCCGCGCCGCCTACGAACATATCGGCGCCCGGACCGCTGCGGATATGTTCCGGATCGACATCGCCCACCGCGATGGTGAAGACCTGCTCGGCCGAAAGACCGCCAGGGTCGCTCACCCGCACCGTGACGTCGTGGCTCTGCACCGCCTCGAAATCAAGCGCAGCCCCTGCCGCCACACGCAGTTCGCCGCCGACGATCTCGAAGAGCCCGCCGGCATCGTCGACAAGCTCGTAGGTGAGACTGTCGCCATCGGGGTCATTCGCCGACAGCGTGCCGACGATCGTGCCCGGCGCGCTGTCCTCGGCGACCGAGGCGTTAGACAGAGCCAGATCGCGCGGTGCGTCGTTGACCGGCAGAACCGTCAGTGTGAAACTGGTGGAGGCGGTTCCACCATCAGGATCGCCGGCTGACACGTCGATATCGAGACTGCCGTTCCAGTCTTGCGGCGGCGTACCCAAGAAGGTTCGCGTCGAGCTATCGAAAGAAAGCCAGGAGGGAAGCGGATCGCCGCCGGCAAGCACCGCTGACAACGTCACGGCATCTCCGTCCGCATCGGTGAACGTTCCAGCAGGAACGACGAAGCTCCACAGCTCGTCCTCGGGCAGGGATTGATCGGGGATCGGAGCGGCCGCGACAGGAGCGGTCTTCAACTTGACCACGAATGTCTGGTCGAACTCGTTGCCCCACTCGTCGGTCGTCGTGATCTTCACCGGAACGGTCGACCCGTCCTGATAGGCAAGCGAAACGCCGTCTTTGAGCTTCAACTGTCCCGAGACTACCTCGAAACGGGCATCATCGACTTCATAGGTGTGGCCGGTTGCCTGGTCGGCATCGCTGGTCGTGAGGTCGCCGATCACCACCCCGGCAAGGCCCTCGCCGACAGTGTCATTGGACAGCGTGAGACCGTCGGGCACATCCCCGAGCACGATACGGAATGTTATTCCATTGAGGTCGCCTAGACGGAGGCTCTCGAAGTTGAGATAAATGACGTCGTCATCGACCCAGTAACGGGATGCATCGATGGCTCCGCCATCCCCGTTGGCTACGATGGAAATATCGGTGAAATCCGGCAGCGCGTCGAGATGGTCGGAAATAATGACGCCGTTGAACGTGCCGGGATTGAAAGACGCCGACGTCGACGAGGTGAACGCGATGTCACGTTCGGTTACATCGAGCGAAAAATACGAAAGGTAGGAGAATTCTATTCCGACCCCAACCGTCGCGGCCGCAGAGTGTATAGAATTCGATGTGGTGGGGCTGGCATGGTCGAAATAAAGTGTCTTTCCGTCCATGGACATGGCTGATCTCTCCCCTCCGCCTCCTGATGGGCGAGCGGAAACGAGGCGTCAATTGCTCATCTCCGTAACGCGCCCAATGATTTCAACAGCCTAACGTTAAGGCGGCTTTAATTATGGTCTGGGGGCGTGGCGCCGACGACGATCGCGCAATCGGCCTCGCGTTCTGCCATAAGGCAAGGTTTCCGGCGCGCTAGCTAGTTCAGCGCAGTCACCGGGGACGTAAATCCTACCCTCCCTGGCGGAAGATCGATAAGAGAACTAAAGAAGTTCCTTTGTTCTCCACGTGCCAATCGAATACTATTCTGGCCTATTCGGCAGGCGCCAGGTTGCAGACACTGGCCGACACCATCATCGTCAGTCTCTCCAGGTGGCGCTGCAAAAAAGGGACTTCCCGCCTACAGGACGAAGTCGCTCTTCACGAGGTCGATCGATCCCTTCAGCTTGATGGC
>CAYYZC010000437.1:0-2401 GCA_964475605.1 uncultured Chelativorans sp. | reverse complement strand
GTGCCATTGGCGTGGCTGGTGATGGTGTTGGTTATGTCGTCGAAGTAGAAGCCCTTGTTCTCGCCGCCAGGCCCGTCATTGGGCGCTGTGCTCGCCGAATTGCGGAAGAAGATGGCGTTGGTCTGATTGTCTTCCGCGTATTGCTCGTGCGTTCTTTCCGTGTCTCCAGGATGATGCGGGCGATAGTTCTCGAAAGTTGTCGTCGTTCCAATTTTCTCGCCGTTCAAATAGATGTCTATGACATCGTTATTGGGCCCGTCATTGTAGGTCAGACGCAGTTCGATATCGTGCCACTGACTGGCATCCAGGCCTTCAATCACGGTGCGATTGCCGGTAAAGGCAGTAAAGTCGTTGATGCCGTCTCCGGTGTCGAAGTTGCCGTCCGGCAGCGGTTCGGAAACAGCAATCCGGATGCCTTCGCCCTCAATCGACTCGATCACCATGAAATTGTTGCGATCGCTGCCCTGAACATTGCCGAAGTCGACTTCGAGACGCGAATTGTCCGGGTCCGAATCGACGGCCTTGAAGGTGAACTTCAGGACATGGACATTGCTATCGGCGGTCGTCGTCGATTCACCGGCAGAGACCCCAATGTCCGGAGAATAGGGTCCGCCGAATGAACCGGTGGTCGGATCGCTCGACATGCGGAAGACCATGTTTCCGTCAAGATCGACAACCTCCTGATCGGAGGTTCCTGCAAAGCGCCAGCCGTTCTCACCATTGGCGATCGGACCCGTGTCGAAATCCTCGAAGTCCGTCGTGTCGGACCCGATATCGACCAGCGTCAGGTTCTCGACATTGTCGCCGAGCGTGTAGTCGCCGCTGGTGACCACGGTATCGATGCCGCCATTGGCATCTTCGATAATGGTTTCACTGCCGTCGAGGAAGTAGGTGTCGTCACCGCCACCGCCGGCAATAGTCTTCCCGCCACCACCATAGATGGTGTCGTCGCCGTCGGAATAGGTGAAGCTGTCGTTGACCTGGATGGGGCCGACGTCCGAGCCGATGGTGTTGTTGTCCTCCACCATGTCGTCGCCGTTCATGCGCAGGCTCGGAGCGTTGCTGACGTCGTTCTCAGCCCTGTTGAAACCGGAAAAGGTGTTGCCGGTGGCGGTGTTGTTTGCACCGTCGAGAATGACGAGCGCGTTGCCGCGACCGTTGCCGTTCGGATCAAGCCCGCCGGTTGTGGCCGTTACCTCGTTGTTGGTGAAGACGATGCCGCTCTTGTTCGTATTGCCGAAATAGACTGCCGACCTCGGGACGTTCGGTACCGAGAACTGTCCGTCATCAGCATAGTCCGGGTTGTCGAACGGCGCGTAGATCGGGACCCCCGCCTCTGGGTCGAACGTCGTACCGGAAAAGATGTTGCCGTCGATCAGGATGTCGCTCATCGTGCCGGCATAGAGTGAGAGAAGCCCGACATCTCCATCGGCGACAATCTCGTTGTTCAGGATGTCGATGTCGCTGACGTTGCCATTGAGATAAATCGCGGCCTTTTCCTGCCCGGGAGGGCCATCGAATCCGATGATCTTCATCCCTTCAATGGTCAGGCCGCTCACACCATCTTGCACAACGATCGTACCGTGCTCAGCCGGATTGGAACCGTCGCCCGTCAAGGTCACCGACTCGCGGCCCTCGCCAGTGATCGTCAGGTTTGAGACGGAGATCTCAATGTTTCCGCTGTATTCTCCGGCAGCGATCTCAATCGTGTCGCCGTTGCCGGCCGCGTCGATCGCTTCCTGGATCGTCTTGTAGGCAGTTGCCTGACTGGTGCCGTCTCCGGACGAACCGACGGAACCATCAACATAAATCGTCGCCATAACCCGCACTCCCACGTGCCACTCCGGGAGGCAGGTGCCCTCACGCATTGTCAGATGAAGATACGCCCGAACGCCTACGGCTCAGCTACGCCAGCCCCAACAAAACGCGATTGGCGCGGGTCCTAACGCCACGCCCCGCCCGACCCGGTAACCCTCTGTTAACCCACCTCGGACCGTAGCTAACAAAACATTAATTGGGAAGCATCAATCGCCCCGTGCGGAACAACTTTGTCGGGCATGGTTAAGCCGGCCGGGCGGAAGCATGCCCGAACCCCCGCGCTCCAAACAACTTTCTGCTTGATTGCAGCGGCCTGATCCAGGTCCCCGGTTGCAGCATCCGGTTGCAGCATCCACTTGCCGTATTGACAAATGGCAGGAATGGACAAGCCAAACGTGTAGCCGGCAGGCGACGACGCCTCTCCGTGGTGGCGTTCGATCGGAAAGCGTCCTCGCCGCCCAGCTCGGCCGCCGGCCTCCACACGGATTTACTCCTTCGTCACCATGAACCTGCGGTAAAAATCCGCTACCTCGATTCATTCCGATTTTACCTATCAAGCAAAACTTTGCTTAACCAATCAATC
>CAYYZC010000436.1:0-2419 GCA_964475605.1 uncultured Chelativorans sp. | reverse complement strand
GAGCGCTCGGTGCGCTCGACGCCGAGATAGCGCGAGATCGTGTCCTTGAGGTCGTCGACCGTCACCGCCGTGCGCAAGCGGCGCAGGCTCGGCATCGGGCTGGTCTCGCGCGGCACGAAGAGCGCGGCCTGGATGCGCTCGAGCGGAACCGAGCCGCGCGACAGCGAGCCCATGACGAAGAACAGCGTGTTGACGCACAGGCTCCAGATCACGCCGTGGTTGAGCGGCTCGGCCACGGTGCCGAACAGCGCCTGCGGCCGCAGCGCATCGAGACCGAACAGGCCGGCGGTCAGGATCGGCGTGTCGGCCGGGGCGATCGACGGCAGGAGCAGCGTATAGCCCCAGACGACGATGCCCGCGCTCATGCCGAGCACGGCGCCGCGCGCATTGGCGCCGCGCCAGACGAGGCCGCCGATGAAGGCCGGCGCGAATTGCGCGATCGCCGCGAACGAGATCAGGCCGATCGCCGCCAGCGCGGCATTGGTGGTCGTCTCGCGGTAGTAGAAGAAGGCGGCGAAGAGGATGATGAGGATCGCCCCGCGCCTGATGTTGAGGATGACGGCGGACCAGTCCTCGTCGTCGTGGCGGGCCGTCTTCAGCAGCCCGCGCACGAAGAGCGGCATGACGAGATCGTTGGAGACCATGATCGACAGGGCAACGCTGGCCACGATCACCATCGCGGTCGCCGCCGACAGGCCGCCGATGAAGGCGAAGAAGGCGAGCATGTCGTGGCCGAAGAGCAGCGGCAGCGACAGCACGTAGAGGTCCGCCTCCGTCTGCCCGCCGACCATGACGAGGCCGGCGAGCGCGATCGGTACGACGAAGAGATTGATGGTGACCAGATAGAGCGGGAACATCCAGCTCGCCCGCCGCAGATCGGCCTCGGAGCGGTTCTCCACCACGGTGACGTAGAACTGGCGCGGCAGCATGACGATCGCGATCCCGCTCAGCAGGATCATGACGATCCAGGTCGTCAGCGAGGTGTGGTGGTTGTAGGTCTCGGCGACCTGCGGATCGGCGGCGAGGGCGCGCCAGAGATCGCCGGGCCCGCCGAGCATGAAGAAGGTGACGACGATGCCGACCGCCAGGAAGGCCGCCAGCTTGACGATCGATTCGACCGCGACGGCCAGGATCAGGCCGTCCTGATGCTCGGTCGCATCGGCATGGCGGGTGCCGAACAGGATCGCGAACATCGCCAGCAGGATGGTGACGGCGAGCGAGATGTCGCCGATCACCAGGTCGATCGCCGGCGGCGCGCCGTTATAGTGCTCCACCATCAGGCTGACGGTGCTCGAGATCGCCTTGAGCTGGAGCGCGATATAGGGGACCGTCCCGAACATGGCGATGATGGAGGCGATCCCGGCGACGAGGAAGCTCTTGCCGTAGCGGGCGCCGAGGAAGTCGGCGATCGACGTGATCTTCTCCGATTTCGCCAGCCGGATGATCCGCGACAGCAGCGGATAGCCGAACAGGAAGACGAGGATCGGGCCGATATAGATGGCGAGGAACTCGAAGCCGCGCTCGCTGGCGAGCCCGACGGAGCCGAAGAAGGTCCAGGAGGTGCAGTAGATGGCGAGGCTGAGCGCATAGATATAGGGCCGCGCGCGACCCTGGCCGTAGGTCGCGGCGTGCCTGTCGCCCCAGCTCGCGATCCCGAAAAGCAGGGTCACATAGGCGATCGCGACGATGACGATGACCCAGCCCTGCACCCCGGCTCCTCCTCATGCCCGGCGACGATCCGCCGGTGAGGCAATCACAGCTTGGCCGGCCTGTCCATTCGCATTGCGAAACAGGCGGCCTCAGCCCCTGTAGGGCTGGCGTCCGGTTGTCAGCGCGTGGTCGAGATGCTCCAGCCGGTCCTGGCCCCAGAAGGGCTCGCCGTTCAGCACGTAGACGGGCGCGCCGATCGCATCGGCGGCGATCGCATCCTGCGTGTTCCTGCCGATCGTCGCGGCCGCCTGCTCCCGCTCCGCCTGCTCCAGGACGGCGTCGGCGTCATGGCCGGCGACGGCGAGGAAGCCGGCAAGCAGCGCGCGCTCGGCGATGTTCTGCTCGCGGGCCCACACCGCCTGGTGCACCTCCCACAGGAAGCGCTCGGGCGTCTCGCCGCGGTCGGAGAGGGCGACCACGCAGCGGTCGGAGAGCGAGGCGTCGACGGGAAAATGGCGCGGCTCCAGGTTGATCTTCAGCCCGCGCATCTCGGCGATGCGCTGCAATTCGATGCGGCGGTAGCGCAGGCGCGTCGGCGTGCGCTGCGGCAGCGGCACCGACCCGGATTTCTCCCAGACGTCGCGGATCATGATCGGCTTGTAGGTGATCGCCGCACCGTGCCGGGCGGCGATCTCGTGGAACGCCTTGTGGCCCAGATAGGCGAAGGGCGAGGCGGAGATGACATAGTAATCGATGGTGATCGGCATGA
>CAYYZC010000435.1:0-2434 GCA_964475605.1 uncultured Chelativorans sp. | reverse complement strand
GCGATCTCGCTCAACTACACCTCCGGCACGACCGGCAACCCGAAAGGCGTCGTCTACCATCATCGCGGCGCCGCGCTCATGGCCTATTCCAACACCGTCCATGCCGGCATGGGCCGCCATCCGGTCTATCTGTGGACGCTGCCCATGTTCCACTGCAACGGCTGGTGCTTCCCCTGGACGCTCGCCGTCCAGGGCGGCACCCATGTCTGCCTGCGCTGGGTCCGGGCGAAGGCCATCTACGACGCGATCGCCGACCATGGCGTCACCCATCTCTGCGGCGCGCCGATCGTCATGGCGACGCTGATCAATGCGCCGGACGACGAGAAGCGCGACTTCCCGCAGACGGTCACCTTCAACACCGCCGCCGCCCCGCCGCCCGAGGCGGTGCTTTCGGCGATGGCCGATGCCGGCTTTGCGGTGACGCATCTCTACGGCCTGACCGAGACATACGGTCCGGCGGTCGTCAACGAGTGGCATGAAGAGTGGGACGCGCTCGGCAGGGCGGAGCGCACCGCGCAGAAGGCGCGGCAGGGCGTGCGCTATGCGGCGCTCGAGGGCCTGAGCGTTCGTGATCCCGGGACCATGCAGCCGACACCGAGCGACGGCCTGACGATCGGGGAGGTGATGTTTCGCGGCAACATCGTCATGAAGGGCTATCTCAGGAACAGGGCTGCGACCGAGGAGGCGTTTTCCGGCGGCTGGTTCCATTCCGGCGATCTCGGGGTCATGCATCCCGACGGCTATATCCAGCTCAAGGACCGGTCGAAGGACATCATCATCTCCGGCGGGGAGAACATCTCCTCGATCGAGGTCGAGGACGCGCTCTACAAGCATTCCGCCGTCGCCGCCTGCGGCGTGGTCGCGCGGCCCGACGAGAAATGGGGCGAGACGCCGCTCGCCTTCGTCGAGCTGAAGCCGGGCCGCACGGCAAGCGAGGACGAGCTTCTCGGCCATTGCCGCACCCTGCTGGCGCGGTTCAAATGCCCGCGCAGGATCGTCTTCGCCGAGATTCCCAAGACCTCGACCGGAAAGATCCAGAAATTCGCGCTGCGTGAAATGGCCCGCGAGCTGTGACGAAGCAGAGACTGTGCCGGGGCGGGACATTTTTTCGCAAACTTAACCGCCCTGTTAAGCTTCGGTTAAGCTTTATAGGTGTTTACTGTGGCTATCCAGTCTTCTGGATTCTTACCGAGTGGCTTGCCACTCCGTTTGACGCCTCCCTGTTAAACTCCTGAGAGCCGCTTCCCAGCGGCTCCTTTTTTGTCCGCCGGCCCCTGCGGCCGCCGCGGGAGCGTTAACCTTCTGTTAACACCCCGCTTGCTTTCGATGGCCGCCGGGATCAATCTCCGGCCGACGACGTTGAGGTCTTTCGCAGACGCGACGGACCGCGCCGCAAGGATGACCGCGCCGAGTTCGGGGATAGCATTATGAATGAAGCCGGACGGGACGGCGCCACCACCATCAAGCTTGCCGAGCGGCGCATCTTCTCCAGCTATTTCAAGCCTCTCTATGACGAAGGCATGAGCCTGGTCGAGCGCGCGGCCGAATATCTCGACGGCGACGGGCGCGTGGCGGCACGCGGGCTTTCCAGGATCGGCGCCACGCTCTACGCGGCCGAATCGATGCGGCTCACCACGAGGCTGATGCAGATCGCCTCCTGGCTGCTGCTGCAGCGGGCGGCCAATTCCGGCGAGATGACCCGCGACCAGGTCGCCGCCGAAAAGGCCAAGGTGCGGCTCGACACCGCCTCCGCGCAGGAGAGCGCGCCGGGCTGGGCCGAGCTGCCGGAACGCTTCCGCGATATCGTCGCCCATTCGCTGCGCCTGCAGGCGCTCGTGCGCAGCATGGACGAGCAGGTCTATGGCGAGGACGAGCCGGCGATCGACCCCGCGGCGATCGGCAATCCCGTCTCCGACCAGATCACGCTGCTGAAGACCGCTTTCGGCCGCGGCTGACCGTTCCCGTTCCGGATTCCTTTGAAAATCGGCGCATGTTGCCGTTCTGTTCACATTCCGCTGGCATGGTGACGGGATGTGGCTAGGGTGGCGCAATGGCTGAAGCGATTCGCATCATCGGGATCGATCCGGGGCTGCGGCGCACCGGATGGGGCGTCGTCGAGAGCGCCGGCAACATGCTGCGCTTCGTCGCGGCCGGCACCGTCAAATCCGGCGATCGCGACAGTCTCGCCCAGCGGCTCTGTCAGCTGCATGACGGGCTGAGCGAGGTTTTACGCGCGCTCGCGCCGGAGGAGGCCGCCGTCGAGCAGACCTTCGTCAACAAGGACGCCTCGGCGACGCTGAAGCTTGGCCAGGCGCGCGGCATCGCGATGCTGGTTCCGGCCATGGCCGGGCTCCAGGTCGCCGAATACGCGCCCAATGCGGTTAAGAAGGCGGTGATCGGCGTCGGCCATGGCGACAAGAAGCAGATCCACATG
>CAYYZC010000434.1:0-2477 GCA_964475605.1 uncultured Chelativorans sp. | reverse complement strand
CGAACGGCCCCCGCCGCCTCGGAAAGGCCGAAAGAAGAACAGATTTCGGGCAAAAGCGTGGCAACGGGGCCGCTATCCAACCGACGCCGGCGTCACAAGCCGCGTTCACGCTCCCGAACATGATTGAAGTTGACCGTCGCCAATCCGGCCGCTTCACACGCCAGATAGAGATCGAGGTCGACCGTGAGGATCACATGCTTTGATCCGGCATCGAAGTTCCCATGGGCGAGCAGCGCAGCATCGGTGACGCCCAGGTAGCCGTACTCGGACCGCCTCACCGCATCGGCACTTGGTACGTAAATCTCCCGGGCGCGACTAACCAGCTCAGCGAGCATTGCGACCACCTTCACCCTGTCAGGACCTCTTATCTGCCTGATGAGATTCGACGTCTCGCTCACGACATTCGGCAGAAAGATGATCTCCGAGAATAGAGATATCATCTCCTGAAGCAGATCGAAATCTTCCACATCGAAATGCTGTAGGCGCTTGTGGCGGTAAATCATAGATCGATCGGCCGAGCCGACCGCCAGCAGCACGGCGAGGTTAGTGTCTATCAGGACACTTTCAGGCATCTAGTCGACGAGTTCGCGCTTCTTCATCGCGACTACCACACCATCAGCATCGCGAACTTTCAGCACGCGATATGCCCGACGTGCGGGAGCTTCGCCGGCAATAGTCGAGAGCGGGCCTTTGAGCGTATTCCAGGGACGTGAGAAGCCAAGGGTTACATTCCAGATGCCGTTGGTCTCGTCGTACTCGATCTCCTCGAGCCCGACATTCGAAAGACCTTCCTCATCCAAGAGGTCCGACAGATACCGCTTTGCCGCGGCTACGGCATATTTCACTTCCATGGTAGCCTCCATGCTCAAAACGGCAGCTTCATGCCCGGCGGGATCGGCAGGCCGGCGGTGAGCTCCTTGGTCTTCTCCTGCATGATCGTCTCGACCTTGGCCTTGGCGTCGTTGTGGGCGGCGAGGATCAGGTCCTCCAGGATCTCGACATCGTCCTCCTTGAACAGCGACGGATCGATCTTGAGGCCGCGCATCTCCATCTTGCCCGACAGCGTCACCTCGACGAGGCCGCCGCCGGCCTGGCCGGTCGCATCGATACTGGCGATCTCCTCCTGCATGGCCTGGAACCTGGCCTGCATCTCCTTCGCCTTGCTCATCATGCCCATGAGGTCTTTCATCGCCGTCTCCGCGTGTCTCTGTCGTCTGTGATCAACTGTCGTCCTCGTCGTCCGGATCGACGGGTGCCGCAGCGGCGGCCTCCTCCGTCTCGTCATGGTCGAGCGGCGCGTCGGGGATGCGCACGTCGATGATCTTCGCACCGGGGAAGCGCGACAGGATCGCGGCGACGGTGGGGTCGCTGCGCGCATCCATGATCGCCGCCTCGCGCTGGCTCGTTTCCTGCTCGGCCAGCGTCGGACCGCCCTGCTCGCTCGAATGCAGCACGATCCAGCGCCGGCCGGTCCAGGCCTGCAGCTTGGTGCCGAGGTCGTTGAGCAGACCGCGCGGCGCATCGTCGACAAGCCTGACCTCGACACGGCCCGGCTCGATGCGGACGGGGCGGACGAACTGCTTGATCTGCGCCTTGAACATGGCGTCGCGGTGGCGCCCGGCGAGATCGGCGATGTCGGCGACCGTCTCGATCTTGACCGAAGGCGGCGGCTCCCGCTCCTCGACGACCGGCCGGGCCGCCGGCCGCGCCTCTTCCGGTTGCTCCGAGGGCTCGACCAGACGCATCGCGGCGCCACCGCCGCGCGACGGCTCGAGGCGATGGCCGGAGACGGCGGCGGAACCGCCATTGCCGACCGGACCTGCCGGAGGCGGCGGCGATGCCGCTTCCGAGGCAGGCAGAGGCGTCTCGCGCGGCGCGGAACCTCCCTCCTCCAGCGACTTCAATGCCTCGTCCAGCGTCGGCAGGCTGGCGGCATGGGCGATACGGATCAGCACCATCTCGGCCGCGCTGACCGGGCGATGGGCGCTCTGGACCTCCGACAGGCCCTTCAGCAGCATCTGCCAGGTGCGCGACAGCACGCGCACGGAGAGCGTCCCGGCGAACTCGCTTCCGCGCCGGCGCTCTTCCTGCGTCAGCGAAACGTCTTCGGCGGCCGAGGCGACGAAGCGCAGCCGGGTCACCAGATGGTTGAACTCGGCG
This sequence comes from uncultured Chelativorans sp., assembly GCA_964475605.1. GTDB lineage: Bacteria > Pseudomonadota > Alphaproteobacteria > Rhizobiales > Rhizobiaceae > CAYYZC01. Next base: position 317 of record CAYYZC010000434.1, on the reverse strand, counting down.
AGGTCGGCGAGGACCGTGCCGGGCTCGGCGCCCGCATCATATTGCGCGCCGAACTCGGCGAGCGCTCCCGCCACGTCCCCCTTCATCAGGAGCTCGAACAGGTCGATGACGCGGGCCCGGTCGGCAAGGCCGAGCATGTCGCGCACCGTCTTTGCATCGACGGTGCCGGAGCCGTGGGCGATCGCCTGGTCCATGATCGACAGCGAGTCGCGCACCGAGCCTTCCGCGGCGCGCGCGATCATGGCGAGCGCCTCCTCGTCGATCGCGACATCCTCCTCGGCGGCGATGGAGCGCAGATGCCCGCTCAGCACGGAAGG
>CAYYZC010000433.1:0-2482 GCA_964475605.1 uncultured Chelativorans sp. | reverse complement strand
GCCCAATATGAGACAGCGGGCGCAATCATCCCCGACGATGGATGCGGTTACTGGGCATGCAGCGTCTACGAGGATGGCCAAATTGGTTATCACCGTCATTACGACTGCTTCGGAAAGCGCCCCAAGTGGGCAACCCACGTCGTTTGGTTCAACAAGTAAGAACAGCGACAAACACCGAATAGGACAAGTATGACTAGCTTTCGTTTAACCGACCTGCATTCGCCTATCTACAACTATATTGTTCCTGGTCTTGTGTCGTGGCTGCTAGGCGAACGTAACAAAGATGGTAGCTGCACCCGAGTGTTCGAAATGACGCGCAATCAGGACATTTTGATTACACCGCATTCCCACCGATTCGGCTTCGAATGCGATGTCATAAGAGGCGAGGTCGAGCAAACGCTGTGGATTGACGGTGCTGACGGTGACCTTTATTCGCCTACCGAGTTGACCTACAAAAACGAGCCGGGGCAATACGCCAAGTGTCTTTTGCAACCCCAACTCTTCAGGCCCGTCACAGCAATCTACAAAACCCATCAGCAATACCGAATGGGTCCGAGCGATATTCACTCTATTCGATTCGCCAAGGGCTCGATAGTCCTTCTGCAAGAGCAGTGTGCGGTTACCGACCGTTCAGTGATTCTTGAGCCGTTCGTCGATGGCGAAAGGCTACCCACATTCCAGACGCAACCATGGATGTTTCGCAAGGTAGGGAAGCCGATACCGTGGGCACACAATGGAACCATCGCAACAAACAACAGGTAAACGCAATGGAAAAGCCCGATCTTTTGCCGCGTGCTAACTGGCAAACCCAGTCACGCGGCACGAATCAACAAGAATACGAAATTTACGTCGCCGCAGCAAAGTCGCTGGGCTGGCGTATCAAGTCGTATGACGAATGGATGAAGTCATGAGTCCTGACTATGACACGCCCATTCGTCCAGGCGGGCAAACCTACAACGAGTATCTGGAAACCATGAAGGCGTATCGCTTCAATCCAAGTTCCTATGAACTCTGGGCGGAATGGCAACGCTACCATGAGAGACGCAACCCTGGCGGCGCACTGAAAAGGGGCTAGCAATGATTTTTAACGCGAAAGTCGGAACGAAAGTTGTTTGCCCGCCAGATCGTGGCACACCCAGATATGTCGGCACCATCACGCATGTAGGCGAAAACGTGTCCTACAACATGAATGGCAAAGCCTACGTTTGGGTGGAAGTGCGCCATCCTTGCGGGAGCAAACACGTTTGGCCATCAAATCGTTTAGGTGTGATGTCCGCGCACTGACGCGCATCATTACACCATCGACAACAAAATGAAAAGGTAAACACAATGGGCTGGCTCTACGGATGGAACTCCAAAGCTGAACTGGTCGCGCACCTGAACGCAGGACTGACAGACAAATACACGCTAATCAAGTCAGTGCTGGTCGGCAATCATCACTGGCAACTTGTCGAGAGCAATGAAGGCGCGTTCATCGGCCCGGGCAAGCGGTTCATCTGTCTGAACCTACTGGCATCCAGTCGTGACGGCTGGGGCTACAAGGACATGGACGAGACGATGCAGCCATATCACTATGATTGTCCGCTGTCGCTGCTCAAAATTGCGGGCGAGCCGGTCAATGAGCAAGCGAAAAGCTGGCGTGAAAAGGTCAAGCAACATCACGCAGTCAAAGACAAGGTAAAGACAGCGAAGGCAAAGATCGGCCCGGGCTCCATCATCAACCTGTATGGCACTGATTACAAGCTCGAATTGAACCTCGGACGTCGGGGCTGGAACGCATCGCGTGTCAGCGACGGCTACTGGTTTCGCGTGACGAGCCGTCAGGTTAATGAAGCGCTGTCCTCAATGGCGGGCGCGTGAGTGACGCCTACGCTGCGGGTAGAGAATAACAATATCGACAACAAAACAAAAGGTAAACGCATATGCAAACAGAAAAGCGCAAGGTCAAGGCAATCACCTTCATATTCAAAGAAGGCTTGTCATACCAGAATGATGCATTGCCGCTTACAGTGACAAGTTGGGCGCAAGCCCGCGCGCTCATGCTGGGCTGGGCGGGTTACGCCCCTAAGAACGGCAGCTACGACAAGCTCGATTTCATTGTCGAATGGGAGGGCGGGAATACCTACAAAGGCACAGACGACTTGAAGCACTGGGAAGTCGAAAAACCCGACCTTGCCAAACACGTAAGGGATTTCCTGACCTTCTTGGCTGGCACCAACAAGCCCGCCTGGATGACTCAAGAAAAATATGACGACTACATCGCCCGCAATGGCGGGCCTGACAAAGAGTGCGTCGCCATGCTTGATGCACTTTCTTTTGAGGACTGACATGGAGAATGCAATCAAGAACGCCGCCATTCTTGCGGGCGATTTTTCAAATGCGGAATATATACGTGGCATGTGCGAACTATTGTCGATTATCTATCCTGAGTCAGACGTCATGCCTGACGAGCGGTCGGAGTGGTTCTGGGCACAAATTAGAC
>CAYYZC010000432.1:0-2483 GCA_964475605.1 uncultured Chelativorans sp. | reverse complement strand
GCGCCGACGCGGGAAAAGAGGCGGTCGACAACGCCGATATGCGCGCGCCTCGCCGGCACGAAGGAGCCGGCCTGGGCCAGGATGGCGATCAGCGCGTTCTGGCGCAGGAAGGTCGACTTGCCGCCCATATTCGGCCCGGTCAGCAGCCAGACGGCGCCGTGATGGCCGCCGTCCTCCGGCGACAGGCGGCAGTCGTTGGGCACGAAGGGCTGGCCGAGCTGGCGGCGCAGCGCCTGCTCGACCACCGGATGGCGCCCGCCCTCGATCTCGAAGGCGAGGCTGCCGTCGACGCGCGGCCGGCAATAATCCTGCTCGACTGCAAGAACCGCCAGGGACGAGGCGAGATCGAGCTCGGCCATCGCCTGCGCGCCGGCATGGAGGCGCTGCGCCTCGCCGACCGTCTCGGCGAGCAGCAGCTCGTAGATCTCCAGCTCGATCGCCAGCGCCCGGTCGGCGGCGTTGGCGATGCGGGTCTCCAGCTCCGAAAGCTCGACCGTGGTGAAGCGCATCGCGCTCGCCATGGTCTGGCGGTGGATGAAGCGCGCCTTCGCCTCGTCGGAACCGGTCATCACCACGGCATGGTTGGCCGTCACCTCGATATAGTAGCCGAGCACATTGTTGTGCCTGATCTTGAGCGAGCGAATGCCGGTCTCGTCGGCCAGCGCCCGCTCCATCGCCGCGATCACCCGGCGGCTCTCGTCGCGCAGCGCGCGCATCTCGTCGAGCTCGGCGGAATAGGCCGGCGCGACGAAGCCGCCGTCGCGCTTCTGCAGGGGCAGCGTCTCGGCCAGCGCCCGATCGAGATGGCCGCCGAGTTCGTGCGGCATCGCCCGCAGCGCCTGCCTCGCCGCGTCGAGCCGGGCCGGCAGGTCGGCCTCGCCGACGAGATCGGCAAGCTGTCCGGCGGCGGCGAGACCGGCGCGGATCGCGCCGAGGTCACGCGGCCCGCCGCGATTGAGCGCCAGCCGCGACAGGGCGCGCGGCAGGTCGGGCGAGCCCTTGAGCACCACGCGCAAGGCCTCGGTCAGCCGCGGCTGGGCGACGAAATGCGCGACATTGTCGAGGCGCGCGCCGATCTCGTCCGGACCGGTCAGGGGCGCGGTCAGCCGCTCGGCCAGCAGCCGCGCGCCGGCGCCGGTCACGGTGCGGTCGACGGCATGGAACAGCGAGCCCTCACGCGCGCCGGAGGTGGTGCGCACGAGCTCCAGATTGGCCCGCGTCGCCGCATCGATGAACAGGCTGGCGCCGGCTTCCTCGCGGACGGGCCGCTCCAGCGGCGGCCGCTCCGCCTTCTGCGTCTTCTCGACATAGGCGATCGCCCCGGCGATCGCCGCCAGCTCGGCGCGGCCGAAGGCGCCGAAGCTGTCTGTCGTGGCGACGCCGAAGAAGCGTCCGATCCGCGTCCCGGCGGTGGCCGAATCGAAGAGCGCGGCCGGCTGCGGCTGGGCGACGCGCCCGATCACGTCGAGGACCGGGCGCAGCTCGGGCGCCTGGTAGAGCGGCTCCGGCAGGATCAGCTCGCGCGGATCGACGCGCAATATGTCGGAGAGCAGCCGGTCGGGCACGGTCTCGGCGACCCGGAACGCGCCGGTCGATATGTCGATCCAGGCCAGCGCAAGGCTTTCGGCAGCGCCCCTGACCCGCGCCAGCGACATCAGGAAGTTGGCCTCGCCCGGCGCCAGTATGCTCTCCTCGGTGATCGTGCCCGGCGTCACCAGCCGCACCACGTCGCGCCGCACGACCGATTTCGAGCCGCGCTTCCTCGCCTCGGCCGGATCCTCGACCTGCTCGCAGACGGCGACCCGGAACCCGAGCGCGATCAGCTTCTGCAGATAGTCGTCGGCGGCATGGACGGGCACGCCGCACATCGGGATGTCCTGGCCCTGGTGCTTGCCGCGCTTGGTCAGCGTGATGCCGAGCGCCCGGCTCGCCTCCTCCGCGTCGCGGAAAAAGAGCTCGTAGAAATCGCCCATCCGGTAGAACAGCAGCGAATCCGGATTGGCCGACTTGATCTCGATATATTGCTCCATCATCGGCGTCGCGCCCGCCGATGAAAGGGCCGGCGGCGGCTGCCCGGTGATGCGCGGCTCCTGGTTCAATCGATCTCTCCGGTCGGACTTTTCCTGCTTGGCCCTTGCGAGAGCGAAAGTGTAGCCTTAACCCGACCCAGGGGACAAAGCTCCACAAGAAGGAGCGGGGGTCCGAACGGGAGAGGATACGCAGGACATCATGCCGATCAAGGACAGCAAGGACGATTCGGGCCCATCAGTCAGCCCCGCCGAAGCGCTCGAATTCCACGCCATGGGCCGGCCGGGCAAGCTCGAGATCAACCCGACCAAGCCGATGGCGACCCAGCGCGACCTGTCGCTGGCCTATTCGCCCGGCGTCGCGGTTCCGGTGCAGGCGATCGCCGAGGACCCGACGCGCGCCTTCGACTACACGACGCGCGGCAACCTCGTCGCCGTCATCTCCAACGGCACCGC
>CAYYZC010000431.1:0-2486 GCA_964475605.1 uncultured Chelativorans sp. | reverse complement strand
CAAGGTGTTCGACCTCGAGCTCGACCGTTCCGACAAGGCTGCCGCCGAGGCCGATCTAGAGGCGATGTGCGACCGTTTGCTGGCGAATACGGTGATCGAGAACTATAGTATCAGCATAAGCTAAAGGTTGTGCAGGAGCCGAGGCGGTGGCTGAAGTTTCGAGCGAATTGATCTACGAGATTCTGAAGAGCGTTCAGAACAGGACGACCAATATCGAACTGGTTCTCATCGAACACGCCAAGGAACTGCAGGCGCTGCGGGGGCACTCCGATTCCGCGCAAACAGATATGACCAATATCTACGGCGTCCTGCAATGCATCGATTCACGTCTCGACCGCATCGGGAAGCGCCTCGACCTGCGGGAAATGGCCGAACCCGCGAGCCCTTACAAGCCAGAATGAAATCAGCGATCATCCTTCTCCCCGGCCTCAATCGCGACCGCGACATGATCGCGGCGCTGACCAGGATCGGCGGACAGCCGCCCGTCGTCGTCTGGCAGACGGAGACCGAAATCCCCGATGTCGACCTGATCGTCGTCCCCGGCGGCTTCTCCTATGGCGACTATCTGCGCTGCGGGGCGATCGCGGCACGGATGCCCGTGATGCGCGCGGTGGCCGAGAAGGCGAAGCAGGGCGTGACCGTGATGGGCGTTTGCAACGGTTTCCAGATCCTGATCGAGGCCGGGCTGCTGCCCGGCGTGCTGATGCGCAACGCCTCGCTCAGATTCGTCTGCCGACAGGTGAAGCTCGAAGTGGCGAATGCCGATACCGCCTTCACCCGCAACTACGCGCCCGGCCAGGTCATCCGCTGCCCGGTCGCCCATCATGACGGCAACTATTTCGTCGATGCCGAGACGCTGGCCCGCATCGAGGACAACGGGCAGGTGGTCTTCCGCTATGCCGAAGGCACCAATCCGAACGGCTCGGTCAACGACATCGCCGGGATCGTGAACCGCCGGGGCAATGTGCTCGGCCTGATGCCGCATCCGGAGAACCTGATCGAGGATGCGCATGGCGGCCGCGACTGCCGCCCCCTGTTCGAGGGCCTGACGAGGCTCGCAGCGTGAGCCGTCCTGTCGCGGCCTTGCATCTCCTGAGGGTGCTGCCGCTGGCCGCGCTCGCCGCCGCATGCCAGGGTGGCAGCGGCCCCACCTCGGTGTCGGGCAAGAGCGCCGCACTCGCCACCATGGAGCGGATCGCGTTTGCCGCCCAGTCCTGCTGGTTCGCCTCCGACGATCCGGCCTTCGCCGCCTATCGCATGGCCAACGAGTTGAACTCCTTCTCCGGCCGCCCGCGCATCCTGCTGGTGCCGGCGAAGACCCCGGAGGCCCGCCCCCTGCTCGTCGTGCAGGCGGAAGGCACGCCGGCGCGGATCGACGCCTTCGGACCGCTGATGGAACAATCGCACGGACCGCGGATCGCGGCCGACATCAGGCGCTGGGCGGACGGCTCCCGCGCCTGCGCCTGACGAAGTCGCTGCACGTGCCGCTTCCCTCCTCCGGCACGGCTCCTCGCTGGAGATCGAATTGAAACAGCCTTTCCCGCTGATCCGTTTCGGGCGCAGCTTCATGGTGAAGCTCGCCGCCACGATCGCCGCTCTCAGCCTCGGCCTGACCGCCATCGGCTTTGCCTGGCGGTTCTATCCGCTGGCCGACGAGAACGGGCCGATGGAGGACCTGCAACTGGTCGTCCTCGTCGCGGCCTTCGCGGCTTTCCTTTATTCGGCGGTGAAGGCGGGCAGGCTTCAGGGCCTGCTGCTCGCGCTTGCCGGCGCCGTCACATTGATGCTGCTCCAGCGCGAGATCGACTTCCACAGCTTCGGCGACGATCACTGGCTGCTGTCGCTGCGCAGCACCTCCTTCCGCGTCGCCTTCTGGAGCCTGATCGCGGTTGCGCTGATCGGCTGGGCAGTATGGCTGCGCCGGCCGTTTTCCGATCTGGTACCGCTGATCTCCCTCAAGCGCCTCTGGCCGGCCCTGATTGCCGCCGCCTTCCTCGCCGCCTCGCTGCCGCTGGAGCTCGCCTCGCGTGCGGCGGAAGGACGCTTCGCCGCACATTTCCTGATGTTCCTGGAGGAATTGTCGGAGACGAACGCCTATGTGGTGATCCTGCTGGTGGCGGTGGTGATCGCCCGCCGCGCCTGGCGCCGGCCGTGACGAAAGCCTTGACCTGAGATGAAGAACGACATCCCGATCACCGACGAGCTTATCTCGCAGCACGGGCTCAAGCCCGACGAGTACCGGCGCATCCTCGATCTGATCGGCCGCGAGCCGAGCTTCACCGAGCTCGGCATCTTCTCGGCGATGTGGAACGAGCACTGCTCCTACAAATCGTCGAAGAAATGGCTCCGCACCCTGCCGACCAGCGGTCCGCACGTCATCCAGGGACCGGGCGAGAATGCCGGTGTCGTCGATATCGGCGACGGCCAGGCGGTCGTCTTCAAGATGGAGAGCCACAACCACCCCTCCTATATCGAGCCCTATCAGG
>CAYYZC010000430.1:0-2521 GCA_964475605.1 uncultured Chelativorans sp. | reverse complement strand
GATCATGTCCTTCTTGCGGTCGACGATCTTCACGAAGCCCTTCTCGTCCATGAAGCCCATATCGCCGGACTTGAAGAAGCCGTCGCGGGTCATGACCTTGGCGGTCTCGTCGGGACGATTCCAGTAGCCCTGCATCACCTGCGGGCCCTTGATCAGGATCTCGCCGACCTCGCCGGTCTTCAGGTCGTTGCCGTCCTCGTCGCGGATGACGATCTCGGTGGAGGGGAGCGGCAGGCCGATCGTGCCGGAGAAGGCCTCCGCGTCGAACGGGTTGGCGGTGACGACGGGCGAGGTCTCCGACAGGCCGTAGCCCTCCGAGATCACGATGCCGGTCAGCTTCTTCCAGCGCTCCGCCACAGCCGACTGCACCGCCATGCCGCCGCCGAAGACGAGCCGCAGCGGCTTGAAGTCGAGCTCGCGGAAGTCGTCATTGTTGAGCAGCGCGTTGAACAGGGTGTTGAGGCCGGGGAAGACGTTGAAGGGATATTTCTTCAGCTCCTTGACGAAGGCCGGGATGTCGCGCGGATTGGGTATCAGGATGTTCTGCGCGCCCTGCTGCATGCCCATCAGAGCGTTCACCGTCAGCGCATAGATGTGATAGAGCGGCAGCGCGCAGATATAGATCTGCCGGTCGGGCTTGGGCTTCTGAACGTAGGCCGCCTCCACCCACAGCGCGTTCTGCGCCACATTGGCGATCACGTTGCGATGAAGCAGCGCGGCGCCCTTGGAAACGCCGGTGGTGCCGCCCGTATATTGCAGGAAGGCGACGTCATCGAGGCCGACATCGGGCTTACGGAAGGTCTTGCCGGCGCCGGCCTTGAGCGCGGCGTTGAAGCGCGTATGGCCCGGCAGCGACCATGACGGCACCATCTTCTTGATATGCCGCACGACCAGATTGACGATGGTGCCCTTCAGCGCGCCGAGCATGTCGCCCATGCTGGCGACGACGATATGCTTGATCGGAGTGCCGGCGACGACCTTTTCGAGCGTGGAGGCGAAGTTCTCCAGGATGACGATCGCCTCGGCGCCGGAATCCTTGAGCTGATGCTCGAGCTCCCGCGGCGTGTAGAGCGGGTTGACGTTGACCACCGTATAGCCGGCCATCAACACCGCCATCAGCGTGACCGGATACTGAAGCACGTTGGGCATCATGATCGCGACGCGCGCTCCCTTCGACAATCCCCTCGATTGGAGCCAGGCGGCGAATGCCGTCGCATCCCGCTCCAGATCGGAGAAGGTCAGCGTCTTGTCCATGCAGGTGAAGGCCGGACGCGACGCATAGGTCCTGCACGCGTCGAGCAGCAGCCCGCCGATCGAATCGGCCTTCAGCGGTCCGATCTCGGCCGGCACGACTTCCGGATAGCTTGCAAGCCACGGCTTGTCGCTCTTCGTCCTGGCGCGGCCATTGCCGGCGCGCGCCGCCTTCGCCGACCCCTTGGCCGACGCGGAAGCACCGCTCGCCGGCCTGGCCGTCTTCCTGGTCGCGGGCTTCGCCGACCCGGACCCGGCTTTCGGCGCGGCCGCGGTCGACGCGGCGGCGGCCGAGGCCGTCTTCTTCGCCGCCGGCGCAACCTTGCCTGCCACCGCAGACTTTTTGGCGGCGGGCTTCTTCTCGGCCGGTTTCTTCTCCGCGCTGGCGGAGGTCTTTGCGGTCTTCGCCGCGGTGCTCTTGCTGCCGGCGGCCGGGGACTTGGCGGCAGCAACCGTCCTGGCCTTGGCGGTTTTCGGTGCGGCCGTAGGCTTGCGGGCGGGTGCCGGCTTCGCCGCCTTCGTGGAGCCCTTCGCCTTGGCAGTGCCGGATTTCGCAGCAGCCGCCCCGGCAGGCGCGTCCGTCTCCGGCGCGGCTTTCGCGGCAGTCCGCTTTGCCGGATTCTTCGTGCTTGTTCTGGCGGAAGACTTGGCCACGATTACCCTCCCTGGCATTCCTTGAGCACGCGAGTGCGCCTATCTAGGGCGACAAGCTCCGTGGGTGCAAGCCTGGCCCGACCCTGCGGGCAGGCTTGAGAATTTCCTACTGGCCGTAGCCCTCGTGCTCCTGGAGGAAGGCGATCTCCTCCGGGGTGCTCGTCCTGTCGAGCGCGCGATTGCGATGCGGGAAGCGGCCGAAGCGTTCGATGATCTCGCGATGCTCGATCGCATAGCGCACGCCTTCCTCGTTCTCAAGCTGCTTGAACAGGTCGACGCAGCGCTCCTGGTCGGCGGAGACCTCCGAATGCATGAAGGGCATGTAGAGGAACTGCTTCTGCTGCGCATCGAGCCCGGCGTCGAGCTCCTTGTCGAGCGCCCGTCGCGCGATCTCCAGCGCCAGCGCGTCAGTGCCGAAGGCTTCGGCGGTCCGGCGGTAGAGATTGCGCGGAAACTGGTCGAAGACGATCACCGCGGCGAGCGCCGTACGGGGATCATTGACCTGTCGAACCTCGAGCTCACCGGCCAGCCGCCGGTGCAAATCGCCGAAGCGCGCCTCGATCTTGCGGTCGACGGCTTCGGAGTGTCGGCGTTGGGCAGGGCGACGGTTTGCGAA
>CAYYZC010000429.1:0-2550 GCA_964475605.1 uncultured Chelativorans sp. | reverse complement strand
CCGCTGATATCCGCGCGCTCCACCGCGTTGTGGGGCGGGAGGCCGGTGAGGGCGCGGCGGATATTGTCGGCCACCACCTTCGCCGCCGTGGCGATGTCGGGCGAGGTCGCGACATGCGGCGTCAAGGTCAGGTTCGGAGCCATCCAGACCGGGTCGTGCTCCGCCGGCGGTTCCTCGACGAGCACGTCGAGCGTCGCTCCGGCGAGATGCCCGCTGCGGAGCGCTGCGATCAGCGCCGGCTGGTCGCATTGGGCGCCGCGGCCGACATTGACGAAGAAGCTTCCCGGGCGCATCGCGGCGAAGAAGGCGTGGTCGAACAGGCCGACCGTGTCGGGGGTCAGCGGCAGCATCGCGACGACGATCTCGGCGGCACGCAGGAAACCGGGCAAGGCCTCGCGGCCGCTATGGATCGTCACGCCGGCGACCGCGCGCCGGCGCCGCGTCCAGCCATGCACGTCGAAGCCGTGGGCCGCCAGCATTTCGGCGACGGGCGCGCCGAGCGCGCCGAGGCCCATCACGCCGACGCTGCGCCTCTGCGCCGGACGGCGCGGATATTCGCGCCATTGCCGCGCCGCCTGCTGGCGGCGATAGAGGTGGAAATCGCGGTGATAGTGGAGCACGGAAGCGAGCACATATTCGCTCATTCCGCGCACCTGCCCCGGCTCGATCATGCGGGCGATCGGGACATGGGCCGGCAGTCCCCCGGCCGAGCCGAGCTGGTCGGTTCCGGCGCTGATGAGCTGCACCAGCTTGAGATTGCGGAAACGGCCGATCTCCTGCGGCAGCCGCCACATGAAGAGGATGTCGACCGCGTCCGGATCGCCGCCGTCCGGCCAGATGCGGAAATCGAGCCCGGGAAGCTCCTTCAGCAGCGCCTCCCGCCAGAGTTCCGGGTCGGCCGAATCGCTTTGGAACAGCAGGCGCATCGATCGGGCGGAGCTGCCTTGCGGCTCAGACGATCGCGGTTGCGATGATCTCGACGCGGATGTCGTCATGGGCGAGCCGCACCTCCCCGCAGGCGCGGGCCGGCGGGTTGGCGGGGTCGATCCAGCCGTCCCAGATCTCGTTCATCCCGTCATAGTCGTCCATCGACTTCAGCCAGATCGTTGCGCTGACGATCCTGTCGCGCGAGCTGCCGCACTGGCTCAGGAGCTCATCGATCTTCGCCAGCGTCTGCCTCGTCTGGACGCGTATGTCGGCACTCCAGTCCTCCGCGACCTGGCCGCCGAGATAGACCGTGTTGCCGGTGACGACCGCGCGGCTGCGGCGGCTGTTGGTGTCGATACGCTTCATGAGGCTGATCCTGGATTGCGGGTTGGTCTGTTCGGATGCGGCGCGAAGGCCGGCGGGTCGAAGGCCGTGATCGCCGGCAGCTCGCCCTCGAAACGCTCGATCTCGACGAGGCAGGACTGCGCGCTTGGCCCCTGCGCCAGGCGCGATGTGCCGCGGTCCTGGGTGAGCACGTTCGGGTTTCCGTGCTTGTCGAGCGGCGCCTCGGCGGAAGGGTCTTCCGGGTCGTACCAGGCGCCGGTCGAAAGCTGCACGACGCCCGGCATCACCGAGTCGGAGAGGATCGCGGCGGCAAGACAGCTCCCGCGGTCGTTGAAGAGGCGGACGATGTCGCCGTCGCCGATGCCGCGCGCTGCAGCATCGGCCGGGTTGATGCGCATCGGCTCGCGACCCCTGATCTTGGAGGCGCGCGAATGGCTGGCGCTGTCATACTGGCTGTGCAGGCGCGTCTTCGGCTGGTTCGAGATCAGATGCAGCGGGAATTGCGAGGCGCGGGGCGCGCCGAGCCATTCCCCGGCCTCGAGCCATGCCGGATGGCCGGGGCAGTCGTCATAGCCGAAGGAGGCGATCGTCTCGGAGAAGATCTCGATCCTGCCCGACGGCGTCTTCAGCCGGACGGTCTCCGGCGCGTCGCGCAGCTCCGCCAGCAGCGGCACCTGCTCGGCCGGTTCGGGCAGGACATGGATGCCGTCGCGCCAGAACTGCTCGAAATCCGGCAGCTCATGGCCGAACGAGGCGGCGCGCTGGCGCGCCAACGAATAGAGCTGGCGCAGCCAGCCCTCCTCGTCCAGCCCGCCGGTGAAGGCGGCCCCGACGCCAAGTCGTTCGGCCAGCCCGGAGAAGACGGCGAAATCGTCGCGAGCCTCGCCGGCGGGCGAGGCGACGCTGTGGGAAGCGGCGATGAAGCGGTCCCGGGAGGACGCGGCGATGTCGTTGCGCTCCAGCGCCGTGGTGATCGGGAACACGATGTCGGCATGGCGCGCCAGCGGGTTCCACCAGCTCTCGTGCACGATCACCGCCTCCGGCCGCCGCCATGCGCGCCGGAAACGGTTGAGGTCCTGATGGTGGTGGAAGGGGTTGCCGCCGGCCCAGTAGACGAGGCGGATATCGGGATAGCTGCGCCGCTCGCCGTTGAAATCATAAGCGCCGCCGGGGTCGAGCAGCATGTCGGCGATGCGGGCGACCGGGATATAGTCGGTGACCGCATTCTCGCCCTGCGGCAGCGACGGCCAGCTCATCTGCGCATTCGGGAAGCCGATG
>CAYYZC010000428.1:0-2569 GCA_964475605.1 uncultured Chelativorans sp. | reverse complement strand
TGTGTTTCGGCATGGAATAAGGACCCCGTTTCAGGGGTGATCGGCATCCAAAAAGGACCCCTGTAACGCAGGGGCGTCATTCTGCCTCCGGTTTCATCGGAGGCATTTGTTTTGGATGTTGGTTGTGGAGACGATTGCGAAGATACGCCGGCTGTCGCTGGTGCAGGGGAAGTCGATCAAGGAGATCTGCCGCGAGCTGCGGATCTCGCGGAAAGTGGTGCGCAAGGTGCTGCGCTCCGACGCGACGGAGTTCCGTTACGAGCGCGAGCATCAGCCGATGCCGAAGATCGGTCCCTGGAGGAATGAGCTCGACCGCATTCTCGCTGCCAACCAGGCCAAGGCGGCCCGCGAGCGACTAACGCTGATCCGGATTTACGAAGAGCTTCGCGAGCGGGGATATGACGGCAGTTACGATGCTGTCCGGCGATACGCAAAGAGCTGGGCGAAGGCGCAGGGATCGGCGGCGGCGGATGCCTATGTGCCGCTGTTCTTCGCGCCGGGCGATGCCTACCAGTTCGACTGGAGCCACGAGATCGTCCTGATCAATGGCGTGACGGTGACCGTGAAGGTCGCTCATGTCCGGCTCTGCCACAGCCGCATGATGTTCGTGAGAGCCTATCCGCGCGAGACGCAGGAGATGGTCTTCGACGCCCACGACCGGGCCTTCGCCTTCTTCGGCGGCGCCTGCACGCGCGGCATCTACGACAACATGAAGACGGCGGTGGAGACGGTGTTCGTGGGCAAGGACCGGCAATACAATCGCCGCTTCCTGCAGATGTGCAGCCATTATCTGGTGCAACCGGTCGCCTGCACGCCGGCCTCGGGCTGGGAGAAGGGCCAGGTCGAGAACCAGGTGGGGCTGGTGCGCGAGCGGTTCTTCACGCCGCGGCTGCGCTTCAGGTCCTACGAGGAACTGAATGCTTGGCTGCTCGACAAATGCGTCGCCTACGCCAAGGCGCACCGCCATGTCGACCAGCCGCAGCGCACGATCTGGGAGGTGTTCGAGAAGGAGCGTGGCAAGCTCGTCGACTATCGCGGCCGCTTCGATGGATTCCACACCGTGCCGGCTTCAGTATCGAAGACCTGCACCGTGCGCTTCGACAACAACAAATACTCGGTGCAGTCGAACGCCGTCGGCCGCCCGGTCGAGATCCAGGCCTATGCCGACCGCATCGTCATCCGCCAGGATGGAGCGATCGTTGCCGAGCATGCCCGCTCGTTCGGCCGCGGCGAGACCATCTACGACCCATGGCACTACGTTCCGGTGCTCGCCCGCAAACCCGGAGCCTTGCGCAACGGCGCGCCGTTTGTGGGATGGGAACTGCCGCCGGCGATGCAGCGCGTGCGGCGCAGGTTGAAGGCGGTGGACGACGGCGACCGCCAGATGGTGGCGATCCTGTCAGCAGTTCTCGGCGACGGCCTGGATGCGGTGGAGGCGGCCTGCCAGGAAGCGCTCGGCCAGAACGTCTGCTCGTCCGCCGTGATCATCAACATCCTGGCGCGGCGGCGCGATCCGGCGCCAGCCGTCACCATCCTCACCCCGGACGCGCTTCGCCTGCGCCATGAGCCCCAGGCCGACTGCGCCCGTTACGACAGCCTCAGGAGGGCAAGCTGATGGAACGCACACAGGTTCTGGATCTGATGGGGACGCTGAAGCTTTACGGAATGCGCAGCGCCTATGACGAGGTCATGGCGACGGGCATCAAGCGCCAGCACGAGCCGCCGAAGATCGTCGGCGATCTTCTCTCGGCAGAGATCGCCGAGAAGCAGGCGCGCTCAATTAAATACCAGCTCACCGTCGCCAAGCTGCCGCTCGCCAAGGACATCGAGGAGTTCGACTTCGACGGCACGCCGGTCAACGAGCGACTGATCCGGGAGCTTGCCAACGGCGCCTTCGTCGCCGACCAGCGCAATGCCGTCCTCATCGGCGGCACCGGAACGGGCAAGTCGCATCTGGCCATCGCCATTGCCCGCGCCCTGATCCGCAACGGCTCGCGTGGCCGCTTCTTCAACGTCATCGATCTGGTCAATCGCCTCGAGACCGAGCACCGCAACGGCAAGCAGGGCCGGCTCGCCGATTACCTGACCCGGCTCGACTTCGTCGTGCTTGATGAACTCGGCTATCTCCCGTTCGCCCAGGCTGGAGGACAGCTGCTCTTCCACCTGATCAGCAGGCTCTACGAACGCACCTCGATCATCGTCACCACCAACCTGGCCTTCGGCGAATGGCCTGCCGTCTTCGGCGACGCAAAGATGACGACAGCGCTGCTCGACCGTCTCACGCATCACTGCGAGATCATCGAGACCGGGAACGAATCCTGGCGCTTCAAGAACCGCGCCTGATCGTCCTCATCAAGCCGATCAGCGCTCGCTCGGGCTGCGCAACCCTGACCAGCTCCGCCCGGCGAGCGCTGACCATTGTGCCCTACGAAGGGGTCCCTTTTGCGCGCCGATCCAGGGTCCCCATTCCGTGCTGATTGACACTCGGGCACGACCGTCGCATTCCATCTGCGAAACATCTTCTCCAAGACCGGCGTGCAAAGGCAGGCGGAACTGGTGGCGTTGATTC
>CAYYZC010000427.1:0-2572 GCA_964475605.1 uncultured Chelativorans sp. | reverse complement strand
GCTATTCGTTCGCCACCACCGTCACGCCGAGCGTTTCGGGCAGGCTCTGCGGGGTTGCCATCGCGCCGGCCATGATGGTGGCGAACGGCACCGCCTGGTCCGGCCGCGCGGTGATGCGGATGCTCTGCGGGTCGTCGAGGAAGGCGGAGACGGCTTCCGTCACCATCTTGGTGAAACCGGGATTGTTGAGCTGCGCCATGGCGAAGGGGAGGATCGCCTTGGCCTGGTTGGCGATGTCTGAGGGCCGCATGCCCTGCTGGTCGGCGAGATAGGCCAGCACCTTGTCGGTCAGCCCGTCGTCGGCAAAGGAGGTCTCCGCGCCGATGAAGGTGATCTGCTGCAGCAGCCCCATCATGGCGAGGCCCTGCGCGGCGTTGTCCTGGTCCGGGTTCTCCGCCATCTTCTGCTGCAGCCGGGTCAGCGACTCGATGAATTCAGGCGTGTAGCCGCCGAGGTCCAGCCCGATGCCGAGCGTGCCCGCGTCAACCACGGTCAGGTCGTACTGCGACAGCGACATGTCGCCGTTGGAGGGCTGCCACGAGCCGGCCATCTCGGCATAGCCCTCGATCCGCTCGTAGCCGAGCGCCTGGAGGACGGCTTTGGAATTCGGGTCCCCGATGGTCGAGAGGTCGACGACGAACCCCTCCGCCGCGCCGGTGAACTCCATCGGCGTATCGCCTTCCGGCGCCGTCACCTCGATGTGGAGATCGGTCAGGCTGAAGACCTCCGTCCCGGCGGTATTGACGATGACGCTGGCGAGATTGGCGGTCTCGTAGAAGAGGAACCCGCCGATCGGCCCTTCCTGGCCCTCCTCCGGAAGCACCACGCCGGTCATCGCGACGTCCGTGATTCCGACGCTCAGATCGCCTTCCTGGATCGAGTAGTAGGGCATCTCGATCGACTCGACCCGGTAGCCGGCATCGATCTCCGAGATGCCGGAAAGCGTGATGTCGCCGATCGGTATCGGGTCTTCGTCCGGCAGGCCCGCAGTGACGCCGACCAGCTTCGCGTCGCTGCCCGCGATCTGCGCGTTCTCCCAGTTGATGGTGAAGCCCTGGTCGGCCACCAGCTCCTTGAATCGCTCCAGTGCGGCCTCGACGTCCTGTGCCTGCGCCGGTGCGAATGCGAAGACTGAGAACGCTGCCCCCAGCGCAGCTTTTTTGAGGCGATTGCGGATGATACGCATATGACGATCCCTGTGAGAGAAACAAATATGTCCGATCCTTCCTTCGCCGAGGATGAGGACCGGATAATGACGCCCGGGTGAAGAATGGACGATCCGCGGCAAAAGGCAATGGTCCAGGTGACATAGGCCCACCTTGCCGACAGGGCGCCGGCTTGTCGCGAATCACCGCCTGCGATACCGGAGAGCCATGGGAAAGAACCTTATTCCGCCGGGCTCCGGCGACGGCGACGGCATCGAGCCTGTCGACCTGCGCAAGGCGCTGGAAGAGCGCTACCTCGCTTACGCCCTCTCCACAATCATGCACCGCGCGCTGCCCGATGTGCGCGACGGCCTGAAGCCCGTTCACCGGCGCATCCTCCATGCGATGCGCCTGCTGCGCCTCAACCCGGAGCAGGGCTTTGCCAAATGCGCCCGCATCGTCGGCGAGGTGATGGGCAAGTTCCACCCGCATGGCGACCAGTCGATCTACGACGCGCTGGTGCGCCTGGCGCAGGACTTTTCCATGCGCTACCCGCTGGTCGACGGGCAGGGCAATTTCGGCAATATCGACGGCGATAACGCCGCCGCCATGCGCTACACCGAAGCGCGCATGACCGAGGTCGCGACGGAGCTTCTCTCCGGCATCACCGAGGATGCGGTCGATTTCCGCCTCACCTACAACGAGGAGGACGAGGAGCCGGTCGTCCTGCCGGGCGCCTTCCCGAACCTGCTCGCCAACGGGTCGAGCGGCATCGCCGTCGGCATGGCGACATCGGTGCCGCCGCACAATGCGGCCGAGCTCTGCAAGGCCGCGCTCCATCTGATCGACCATCCGGGCGCCGAAGTGGCGGAACTGATGACCCGCGAGCCGGCCGAGGATCCGGACGAGAACATGGTCCGCGGCCCCGACTTCCCGACCGGCGGCATCATCGTCGACGATTTCGACACCATCCTCGACGCCTATCGAACCGGTCGCGGCTCGTTCCGTCTCCGCTCGCGCTGGCAGCAGGAGGACCAGGGCAGGGGCACCTGGCAGATCGTCGTCACCGAGATTCCCTACGGCGTGCAGAAGTCGAAGCTGGTGGAGAAGATCGCCGAGCTCCTGCTGGCGCGCAAGCTGCCTCTGCTCGACGACGTCCGCGACGAGAGCGCGGAGGACATCCGCCTCGTCCTGATGCCGAAGAGCCGCAGCGTCGACCCCGACCTGCTGATGGAATCGCTGTTCAAGCTGACCGATCTCGAGACGCGTTTTCCGCTCAACATGAACGTGCTGTCGCGCGGGCGTGTCCCCAACGTCCTGTCGCTGAAGCAGGTGCTGCAGGAATGGCTGGAGCACCGCAAGGAGGTGCTGCAGCGCCGCTCGCGGCATCGGCTGGCCGAGATCGTCCGGCGGCTGGAGGTGCTCGG
>CAYYZC010000426.1:0-2572 GCA_964475605.1 uncultured Chelativorans sp. | reverse complement strand
TTGCGGGCGAGTGCCACCGGCCCCCAGGCGTGCCATGCGAAATGGTTGAAGGCGCCGCGCCGCGCGACCTTCCCGATGCGGTCCCTGCGTTCAAGCTCATAGGCCGCGAAGGCCGAAGGCAGGTCGCCGTCCGCTCGGTGAAGCGCATCGGCAAGCGCTGCCGCATCCTCGATCGCCATTGCCGCGCCCTGCGCCGCATAGGGCGTCATCGCATGCGCCGCATCGCCGACCAGGACCGCGCCGCGCGGATCGGTCCACGCACCGTCCGGCGCGACCGTGTGGATCGGCCATGGCTGCGATTGATTCAGTTCCTCAAGCAAGCCGCGTAACGCACTGGCGGCATTGGCGAACGTATGCGGGGCAGGGGTCGCCGAGGATTCCGGCTGTGCTCGCGTGACAGCGACGAGGTTGAATTCCCGTCCGCCGCGCAGCGGATAGGCGACGAGGTGGAAGCGCGGATCGACCAGCGTCGTGACCTGATCGTCCGGCAATATCGCGCCGAGCCCGCATGCGGCGATCCTGTCGCTGCCGACCGTGCGCCGCCAGGCGACGTCGCCGCTGTCGCGCAGGACCGCGCCTCCGGGCATCAACCCGCGCAGCCGCGACCGCACCCCGTCTGCGCCGATCAGGAGATCGGCCCGGATGTCGTCCCTGCCATCTGCGGTGGCGATGCGAAGCCGGGGACGCTCCGGCTGTGCGGAGAATCGGCTGATCTCCGTCCCCGGTAAGAATGCGACCGAGGGCTGCTTGCGCACATGGTCCAGCAGCACCGCCTGCAGCTCCGCCCGATAGAGCACGAGATAGGGCGCCCCCCAGCGGCGCCGCGCAGACGCGCCGAGCGGCACGCTGGCGATACGGCGCAGCCGTCGCGCCTCGCGGATCGTCACCGCAGCCGGCTCGACGGCGACATCCTGCAGGTCGCGGAGCAGGCCGAGACGGGCGAGGATGCGGGTTGCGTTCGGCGAGAGCTGGAGCCCGGCCCCGACCTCCTCAAGCCGCTCGGCGCGCTCGAAAATGCGTGCGGGGATGCCGTGCCGTGCCAGGCTCAGCGCGGTCGTGAGCCCGGCGATCCCGGCGCCGGCGATGACGATTTCGAGATGCGCTGCGGACATTGCTGCCGCGCCGCAAGGGCGCTCAGGCGGCTTCGTCGCGGAGCGCGGCACCGGGAGGAACGGTCTCGTCGGGCTTCAGCCCGGCATCGAAGCGGTAGAGCGTCGAGCAGTAGGGGCAGACCTTCTCGTCGTCCTCGCCCATGTCGAGGAAGACATGCGGGTGGTCGAAGGGCGAGGAGGCGCCGACGCACTTGAATTCCCGCACGCCGATGGAGATCGCAGGATGGCCCGCATCGTTCTGGAAATGCGGGATGGCGTGTGCGGCCATGATACATTCTCCCGGAAATTGGCTTGGGCGGGCGACGGTGCGAGCATTTGAAGCATATACCGGTCCTTTGCAAGCCGAGTGATAAGAAACTGTCGCAAAAGCCTGTCACGAGATAGGCTGTCGCTTGCTGGACGAACATCGATGAACGAGATCAAACCCGCCACCACCGAATTCACCGGAGAGGTCGAGGCGCTCGCCAACGCGCCGGAAGGCAATCCCGACCGCTTCGTGAACCGGGAGTTCTCTTGGCTCCAGTTCAATCGCCGCGTGCTGGCGCAGGCCGAGAACGTCCAGCACCCGCTGCTGGAGCGCGTCCGTTTCCTGTCGATCTCGGCGGCCAATCTCGACGAATTCTTCATGGTCCGCGTTGCCGGGCTCGCCGGCCAGGTGCGCGAAGGCATCACCATCAAGAGCCCGGACGGACGCACGCCGGAGCAGCAGCTCGACCAGGTGCTGCTGGAGGTGACGCGCCTGCAGGAGGACCAGCAGGAGACCTATTCGCGCCTCACCGAACTGCTGGGCCGCGAAGGCATCGGCATCGTGCGCACCGATGCTCTGACCAAGGACGACCGCGCCTGGCTGGAGGACCATTTCCTCGATGCCGTGTTCCCGGTGCTGACGCCGCTCTCGATCGACCCGGCGCATCCCTTTCCCTTCATCCCCAATCTCGGCTTCTCGATCGCGCTCCAGCTCCGCCACAAGGGCGACGGCGAGAATATGACGGCGCTGCTGCGCCTGCCGATCGCGCTGCGGCGCTATATCCGTCTCGCCGACCGGCGCTCCATGGTCCGCTTCATCGCGCTGGAGGACATGGTCAGCCTGTTCATCGGCCGTCTCTTTCCCGGCTACGAGGTGAGGGGATCGGGCACCTTCCGCATCATCCGCGACAGCGACATCGAGGTCGAGGAGGAGGCAGAGGACCTCGTGCGCCTGTTCGAGACGGCACTGAAGCGCCGCCGCCGCGGTCAGGTCATCCGCATCGAGTTCGACGACGAGATGCCGGAGGCGCTGCGCGATTTCGTCGCCAGCGAGCTCGGCGTCGGGCCGGGCCGCATCAGCGTCATGAAGGCGCCGCTCGCCATCAACCAGATCGCCGAGATCGTGGCGCTGCCGCGCGACGACCTCAAATTCGTGCCTTACAATCCACGCTTCCCCGAGCGCATCCGCGACCATGGCGGCGACTGTTTCGCGG
>CAYYZC010000425.1:0-2574 GCA_964475605.1 uncultured Chelativorans sp. | reverse complement strand
GGCGGCCGCCGCCGGATCGTCGTGGATCGCCATGCAGGGTGCCGCCACGCCCGGCGAATAGGCGAGCGCCAGGTCGCGCTGGTTGCCGAGCGGCTTGGTCGCCTGGATCTCCAGTTTCCCCGGCGCCGGATAGCGGTGGTAGAAGAGGGCGCTTTCCTCGAGATCGCTGGCGGTTCTGGTCTCGTGGTCCGTCATCTTCACCTGCCTGATGCTGGATGCGCGCCGGGATCGCGCTCGGCGATGCTTCTCACCGGCCGGCCTGCCGCCATGAAGAGCCCGACCACGGTGAAGATCAGGAAGACCGAATCCATGATGTCGTGGCGCAGCACCAGATTGGTGAGGCCCGTCATCAGGAACATGGTCAGGATGAGCAGCAGCAGCACGGCACCGAAGCGCTCCGTCTCCTGCGAGGGCGCCGAAAGGACGCGGAAGGCGACGGTCAGCGGCACCGCGATCATGGCGATCAGCGTCGCCACGGCGGCGAGGCCGCCCTCGACCATCGTGTTGAGGAAGACGTTGTGGAAATGCGTATAGCCGCGCGACATGCCGAACTGCGCCGTCAGATTGGTGCGGATCAGATCCTGCAGGTTGCCGGCGCCGTGGCCGAACAGCGGCTTCTGCCAGAACAGGTCCAGGCCGATCTCCCACAGGGCGACGCGGACGCCGAGCGAGGAGGCGAAATCGCCGTGCTGGGTCATGTCGGTGAAGTTCGACAGGATCACCAGCAGGCGCCGGTCGAGCCGGGTGACGTCGAGCTGGATCAGCAGGAAGAGCAGCACGATCGCCGCCAGCGCGGATGCGAAGACGGCCCTGAAGCTGCGCGCCGGCGCATAGAGGCTGCTGATCAGGACCGCATTGGCGACGACGACGATCAGCGGGCCGCGCGAGGCCGAATAGACGACGGCGAGTGCGCTTGCCGAATAGGCGAGGATGCAGAACGCCCGCTCGCGGCCGGCATATTTGAATGCGCCGACCAGCGCCACGCCGCCGGCGATGGCGACTACATTGGCGAAGACCAGCGCATTTCCGGCGCCGCCGCTGGCGCGTTTGACGTCGAAGAAATGGACCTGGATCGCGGCGACCAGCAGGCCGCCGATGCAGGCGACCGCGGCGCCGAGGATGCAGGCGCGCATGATCGTCGCCTTGTCGGAGACGCGCCAGATCGCATAGGAGAACGGAAAGAGCAGCAGCGCGCCGAGCGAGGGCAGTCTGAGCAGGCTCCGGTCGAGATTGGGGTTGATCAGGGCGGAGACGACCATCACGGCGCAATAGGCGTAGAGCGCAGCCGTCATCGCCAGCACATGCGGCTCGCGCGACAGGCGGTAGCGGCCGCGCAGCACCTCCAGCACGCACCACAGCGCCCCGCCATTGTAGAGGAAGCTGACGGCCGAGCCGCCGATCGGCGGCAGCGCGAAGGCGAAGCGGGTGAAATGCTTGTTGACGGTCGGGTAGGTCCAGCCGCGGATCTCCTGGAGCCGCGATCGCGGGGAGGAGGAGGCGCCCACGGTCGGATCGCCCGATCGAGCGGTATCCGGGCCAGGATCCATCCTCATCGCCTGCCTTTCCCGATATTCTCCGCCATTTCGTCCCCTATGCGCATGCCGGGGGGCGCCCGATCAATGGCCGGCGCCAGCTTATCCCCATTTCGCTTCATACGGAGCGAAATCAAGGGTGCAGGCCGGCATGGAGGCAAGGTGCGGGGAGCCAATTGCGTCAGAAGGCGCTCGGGTAGAGGCCGCCGTCGAGGATCAGGTTCTGGCCTGTGATGTAGCCGGCATGGGCGGAGCAGAGGAAGGCGCAGGCCTTGCCGAACTCCTCCGGCGTGCCGAGCCGGGCGGCGGGAATGGTGGAGGCCTGCCTGGCGGCCTGCTCCTCGACCGGCATGCCCGCCTTCTTCGCCGCGAACTCGATGCTGCCGCGGATGCGGTCGGTGTCGAACTTGCCGGGCAGGATGGCGTTGATGGTGACGTTGTCGCGCGCCACGGTGCGGGCGACGCCGGCGAGGAAGGCGGTCAGACCGGCACGCGCGCCCGACGACAGGTCGAGGCCGGGGATCGGCTGGTAGACCGACAGCGACGTGATGTTGACGATGCGCCCGAAGCGGCGCCCGGCCATGCCGTCGATCACCGCTTTGATCAGCTCGATCGGCGTCACCATGTTCTGCGTCACGCCCTGAAGCAGGGCCTCGCGGTCGAGCTCGCGGAAATCGCGGAAGGGCGGGCCGCCATTGTTGTTGACGAGGATGTCGGGCTCGGGGCAGGCGGCGATCAGACGCTCCTGGACCGACCGGTCGGAGACGTCGCCGGGAACCTCCGTCACGTGCACGCCGTGGGCCTCGCGCAACCCGGCTGCGGTGCGGGCGAGAACCGCCTCGTCGCGGCCGTTGACGACGAGGTCGCAGCCGGCCTCCGCCAGCGCCTGCGCGCAGCCGCGTCCCAGCCCCCTGCTCGACGCGCAGACGATCGCCCGGCGCCCGCGGATTCCCAGATCCATGCTTTCCCCTCCAACAAGCGCCGCACACTATCGCGGGCCGGCAGGCGATGACAACCATGATCTCCGGCACGATCTCCGACC
>CAYYZC010000424.1:0-2585 GCA_964475605.1 uncultured Chelativorans sp. | reverse complement strand
TGTTTCTCTTTCTTCAATATTCAATTGTCAAAGAACGGACACGGCAAAAACCGTATCGTGGGCCATCTGCTTGGAGGCTTCGGCCCGGTCGAGTGTCGCTCACGCGGCTCTCTTGATTTTCCATTCACAAGGGCGAACTCTTTAGTCGCCAGCGGCGCGCCGCCCTCGTTGGTGAGGCGTATATAGGCGGCACCCCCCGATGGTGTCAACAAGCATTTTCGAGATTCTTGAAATTTTTGCGACGTCCCGCGATCCGCACATTATAAGGGCATTTCAGGTGCTTGCGCGCCATCCCGGCGACGTTGCGGAAAGCCGGCGGCGAGTCATATTCGAGCCCCATTCGCGCACTAGGTGGCGATCGGGAGGGTATTCCACCACGAGCGCCGCCGAACGGCGCACCGATGCCACCCGACTGCGGCGCGAGTTTCGTTGACTTGAGACGCCGCGAAGGGCAAATGTCGTCGCGCACGACAAATCAGTGTTGGAGGGGGCGCGGTCTGTCCCGCCGAGCGAGGGCTGAGGGATTTAACGCCGACACCCATGCATGATGTGGACAGCGCCATAGCCGCACTCGGCAACGAGCCGCCCCTGTCGGGCGACGGCCGAAGCGGACCGCCCGATCGCCGCGAGGTCTCGGCCCGCTGGCTCTCCGGCACCTTTCTCACCGGCCTGACCTCGAGCATCTTCATGGGCGTGGCGCTCTTCGCCGCCCTCGACGGGCGCGAGCAGCTCGCCACTCCGCCGGAACTTCTCAGCCTCACCACCATCGACGAGAATGGCGGAGGCGAGGCCACCAAGTCCGGCCGCCTCGTCGCACCGCTTCTATTGGCGAGCGCACGCGACAAGGAGCGGATGGAAGTCTCCACCATGTCGCGCGATGGCGAGCGCAACGTGGTGCGCACCCTGCCTTTCGTCCATGTCAGCATGGCGCTCGCCGCCAGCCACAAGACCAGCCGCAGCTATCCGCAATTCGATCCGCTCGCCGTCTTCGCCGAGGACGGCACCACCCAGACGGCCACCACGGGCATCATCTACGGCACCAAGGTCGAGAGCGAGGTCAGCCTGCATTCCGTCGATTTCCCGCTCGAGACCGCGGTCTTCGACGCACGCAACGACCTTTCGGTCGACGAGGTGGAGCGCGTGGTGCGCACCACCGGTGCCATCCTGACCGATGGCGACGTCCAGGTCGCAGCGCTCCATTACATCGATCCGCAGCGCTTCGGCGAATCGCTGACATTGAACCCGCTCGGCGCCTCCTACGGCGCCCGCATCGTGCAGGAGAACGTCTCCTATTCCGCGCGCGAGTTCGATCCCTCGCAGCACCGCGAATATGCCGAGGACATCATCCCGGTCACGGCCGATCGCGAGATCGTCGAAATATTCGAGCAGCACGGCTATGTCGGCAGCGACGCCTCGGGCATGGCGCAGGCGATCTCGCGCCTGCTCAACGTCCCGACGCTGAAATCCGGATCGGTGCTGCGGCTCGGCATCGAATCCTTCGGCGATTTCGGCCGCATCATGCGCGCCAGCGTCTATAACGGCCGCAACCATGTGCTGACCATCGCGCTCAGCGACAGAGGCCAGTTCGTGCCGGCCGAGGAGCCGGAGCCCAATCCGGGCGTGCTGTCGGCCTTCAACCAGAACCAGCCGATCGTGCGCAGCCGCGCCGAGCTGCCGACCGTCTATGACGGCATCTATCGCGCCGCCTTCGCCTACGGCCTGTCCGGCGAGCTCGCCCGCCAGCTCGTCCGCCTGCTCGCCGCCGACCTCGACATGCAGGCCAGGCTCAGCCCGACCGACAAGCTCGAGGTCTTCTTCTCCCAGCCGGACGAGAGCGACCAGGCGACCGAAGATTCGGAGATGCTCTACGTGCGCGCCACCTTCGATGGCGAGACGCGCACCTTCTACCGCTTCCAGGCGCAGGACGGCACGGTCGACTATTTCGACGCCGAAGGGCGCAGCGCGCGCCAGTTCCTGCTCCGCAATCCGGTGCCGAACGGCCGCTTCACCTCGGGCTTCGGCTCCAGGCGGCATCCGATCCTCGGCTATTCGCGCCGACATACCGGCGTCGACTGGGCCGCGCCCCGCGGCACGCCGATCATCGCCTCGGGCAACGGCACCGTGGTCGAGGCCGGCTGGACCGGCGGCTACGGCCGCCAGACGATCATCCGCCATGCCAATGGCTACGTCACATCCTATTCGCACCAGAGCGCGATCGCCGAGGGCGTCGTTGCGGGCGCCGAGGTGCGGCAGGGCCAGGTGATCGGCTATGTCGGCTCGACCGGCCTGTCGACCGGCAACCACCTCCATTACGAGCTGATCGTCAACGGCACCAAGGTCGACCCGATGCGCGTGCGCCTGCCCACCGGCCGGGTGCTCGAGGGCGAGGATCTGGAAGTCTTCCAGCGCGAGCGCGAGCGCATCGACACGCTGCTCGCCGAACGCGGAGACTCACCGCTCAAGTTGGCGAGCCGCTGAGCGATACCACCGTTCCGGCATGGATCCTCGGGTCGAGCCCGAGGATGACGAATGCATGAGGAAGGGCGGATAGTCGCAAACCTTGGTGATTTGCGACGACCTCTCAC
>CAYYZC010000423.1:1338-2590 GCA_964475605.1 uncultured Chelativorans sp. | reverse complement strand
ATGCCGCGCTATGCCGAGCTGATCTATAACGGCTTCTGGTTCTCGCCCGAGCGCGAGATGCTGCAGGCGCTGATCGACAAGAGCCAGGAGGAGGTCGAGGGCGAGGTTCGCCTCAAGCTCTACAAGGGCAATGTCATCGTCACCGGCCGCCGCTCCGACAAGTCGCTCTATTCGGACGCGCTGGTCACCTTCGAGGACGACCGCGGCGCCTACGACCAGAAGGATGCCGAGGGCTTCATCCGGCTCAACGCGCTGCGCCTGCGCACCCTGGCGGCACGCCGCCGGGGGTGACTGGCGACAACCTGCCGGTATCCGGTCCTAACCCCCGTCGATCTGCCGGCCCATGATGGCGATCGCCTGCTGGTAGACGGTGGCGGCGTTCCAGCCCTGGATCGCGGCGTAGTTCGGCTCGCCCTGCTGATAGCCGGCGCCGGGCCGCCAGCCATGGCCGCGGAGGAAGTTGGCTGTCGAGGCGAGCGCATCGGCCCGCGAGCGAATGAGGTCGATGCGGCCGTCGCCGTCGCCGTCGACGCCGAACTTGATCACATTCTCGGGAAGGAACTGCGTCTGCCCCACCTCGCCATGCGCGGCGCCGATCGATTCGGGGCTGAGCGAGCCGCGGTCGACCAGTTCCAGCGCGGCATAGAGCTGGCGGGTGAAGAAATCGGAACGCCGGCAGTCATAGGCGAGCGTGGCGACCGAGGAGAGGATATTCTGGTTGCCCATATAGCCGCCGAAATTGGTCTCCATGCCCCAGATGGCGAGCAAGGGGCCCGGCGGAACGCCATAACGGCGCTCGATATTGGCGAGCAGGCTCCCGTGCTGGCTCTTCAACTGCTTGCCCTTGCGGACGATGGCGCTGGCGCCGCGCTTCTGCATGAACTCTTCGAGCGACAGCTTGAAGCTCTTCTGGCCGCGATCGGCATTGATCGTCGCCTGGTTGTAGCGCGTGGCCCGGAGGGCCGAGAGCGAGCGCTCGCCGAAGCCCTGGGCGGTGGCATGCTGGACGAATCCGGACTTCCACTGCGCGAAGCCGCCGCCGTCATTGCCGCAACTCTGCGCTGCCGCCCCTGCCGCGCTCATGCCCATGATGACCGCCGCAGCCGCGATCATGCCGCCCAATCGTCCCGACGCCATCCCACTCTCCTTGTTCCTCTCGTGGCGCGATAGTGCCAGCGGCGGAACGCCTTGTCACCTGCGCAACCGCCACATCGACGCGGGCTACATGAAGAGCCAAGATGTCCATCTTGTG
>CAYYZC010000423.1:0-1238 GCA_964475605.1 uncultured Chelativorans sp. | reverse complement strand
TTCGCCCAGACCGCCATCACGGCGACCTCCGATCTCAACATCCGCTCCGGCCCCGGCCCGCAATATCCGGTGATCGGCGTCATCGACGTCGACGGCCAGGCGACGCTCGACGGCTGCCTCGAAGGCAGCAAATGGTGCGCCGTCAGCTATAACGGCGTCGAAGGCTGGGCCTATTCGGACTATCTGATCGCCAGCAATGCCGGCGTCGACGTGGTGGTGACCGAGCGTCCGGCGGAGCTGGAAGTGCCGGTCGTGACCTATGAGGCGCCGTCCGGCGGCACCCAGGCCGGCGGGGTCGCCGGCGCGGCCGGCGGTGCCGTCGCCGGCGCCCTGATCGGCGGACCCGTCGGCGCCGTGGTCGGCGGCATTGCCGGTGCGGCAGGCGGCGGCATCGCCGGTGCCGCGATCGATCCGAACCCGGAAGTGATCACCTATGTCGAGCAGAACCCGGTCGAGCCGGTCTATCTCGAAGGCGAGGTGGTCGTCGGCGCGGGCCTGCCAGAGGCGGTCGAGGTTCACCAGATCCCCGAATACGAGTACCAGTACGTCTATGTGAACGGCCAGCCGGTGCTGGTCGAGCCCCAGTCGCGGCGCATCGTATATGTCTTGCGCTGACAACGGCTAGCGTCACCGCGCAGCCAGCCGCCGGGGCCCGTCCCCGGCGGCTGATTCGCCGGGGGTCTCTTGACTTGCCGGCGTCCTTGCTGTCTACAGGCCGCCAATTCAGCGACGAGTGCAGACTCCGAGCAGCCGACCGGGACGGCCGATCCACATCGATCGATCCCGGAGGTCAACACCCGGCAGCGCGATGCGCCCCCGGGTGCCTTTCGGTTTTGGCTTGAAGTCGTTTTCGTTTGGCGCACCGGCGCGAACACACTACCTCTCCGGCGGAAACCCTTCTGCCGGAAACGGGATCGACGGATGTTTGAATCGCTTCAGGAGCGGCTTGGCTCCATTCTGAACGGCCTGACGGGGCGCGGCGCCCTGTCGGAGGCCGACGTCTCGGCGGCGCTGCGCGAGGTGCGCAGGGCGCTGCTCGAGGCCGACGTGTCGCTGGAGGTCGTGCGCTCCTTCACCGATGCCGTCCGTTCGCGGGCCGTCGGCGCCGAGATCCTGAAGTCGATCAAGCCCGGCCAGATGGTGGTCAAGATCGTCCATGACGAGCTCGTGGCGATGCTCGGCACCGAAGGCCAGGGGATCGACCTCAACGCGCCGTCGCCGGTCGTCGTGATGATGGT
>CAYYZC010000422.1:0-2613 GCA_964475605.1 uncultured Chelativorans sp. | reverse complement strand
TGATGCGCTTCGAGATGACGCCGCACCCGGTCGAGTACGACATGTACTATTCGGTCTGATCGACCGCTTTATCGAGATCGGCCTCGCCGGCTTCCGGCGGGGCTTTTCTATTGCCACGGGCCGGTCAGACCATGACGAAGTGCGTCACAACGCCGTCATGCTCGGGCTCGTCCCGAGCATCTGCATACATCGACGTCAAGACGAAACAGGCAATATTTTTCAGTTGTTTAAGTCGAAAGGTTGCAGATCCTCGGGACGAGCCCGAGGATGACGGCGCTGCGAGCAGCAGCGCAAGCCTACTGGCTGCCCGTCTCGCCCTCGGCGGCTCCCTCGGCCGGAGCGGCAGCCGGCTGTTCGGCACCTTCGGCCGGCGCGTCCGGCTGGTCGTAGGCGGAAGCGAGCTTCTCGGCCGTCTGCGCCGCGAGGTCGCGGGCGATGCCGCGCTGCCAGATCTCGGCTGCCTTGATCACCTCGCGGGTGACGATGGGCCCGTCGGCGATCAGCTTCTGCCCGGCTTCCGAACCGTAGAAGTCGGCGATCTGTCTCAACTGCTCCTCGGTGAAGACGCGCGCATAGGCGAGTGCTGCCTCGCGCTCGAGATCGGCGCGGCGCGAGGCGAGCGCGATCGCCGTCTTGTCGACCGTGTCGATGATGGTCTGCTGAAGGTCGGGGTTCTTCTGGATCAGTTCCGCCTTCAGCGCCTGCGCGGCGCCGGGCAGGATGTTGTCGAACTGCTCCGTCGCCTTGATGGCGATGATCGCGCTGCGCGCCGCGCCGAGATGGCTCTCGCTGATATCCTGCGCCTGGACCGGCTGCGCCATGGCAGCGACCGCGAAGAGCGCGCCTGCGGCCAGCATCTGGCAACTGTGCTTGATCAGCGTCATGGTGTCCTTCGTCTCCCTTATCCGATCTTCGGCGTGAGCTTCTTCACGCCCCCGGCATCCGCGATGATCGCGACGTCTGCCAACCCCAGGAACAATCCGTGCTCCACGACGCCCGGTATGGCGTGGAGCGCATCAGACAGCGCTCTTGTATCGGGAATACGGCCAAAAGATGCATCGAGGACGAAATGCCCGCCATCGGTGACGAAGGGCTCGCCGCCCGCCATCCGCAATTCGATCGGCCCTTCCAGATCCAGCGTCCCGGCAGCCTTGCGGATCGCGATCCGCGTCGCCTCGAGGCCGAACGGGTTGACCTCGACCGGAAGCGGGAAGCGGCCGAGCGTCCCGACCAGCTTGGAGGCATCGGCGATCACGATCATGCGCTGCGAGGCCGCCGCGACGATCTTCTCGCGCAGCAGCGCGCCGCCGCCGCCCTTGATCAGGCCGAGCTCGGGGTCGACCTCGTCGGCGCCGTCGACGGCAAGGTCGAGCTCCGGCGTCTCGTCCAGCGTCGACAACGGCACGCCGAGCTCGCGGCAGAGCGCGGCGGTGCGCTCCGAGGTGGGAACGCCGACGACCGCCAGCCCGTCATTCACCCGCTCGGCGAGGAGCCGCACGAAGGCTTCCGCCGTCGAGCCGGTGCCGATGCCGAGACGCATCCCGTCGCCGACTTCCTCCAGCGCCGCCCTGGCGGCCTCGAACTTGAGTGCGTTCGCGTCCATTGTCCTCAGCGTCAGTCGTGATCGCACGCTCCTAGCAGCTTTGTATCACGGGGCAAGCCTTCGCCGGCCATTTGTCGCGCATGGTCGTCGCGCAAGGCGCTTGAACCGCCGGGAGCGGAGGGCTATCGAAGGCCGCTTGAACTGTCAGGGCCACGAATGTCTTCTCCCATCATCGTCTTCGATCTCGACGGAACGCTGATCGACACCGCACCAGACCTGCTCGCCAGCCTCAACCATTGCCTCGAGCGCAGCGGCCTGCCGCTTGCCAAGCCGCAGGAGCTGCGCAGCTATGTCGGCATGGGCGGCCGGGTGATGATCGAGCGCGCCTTCGCCGCCCAGCAGCGCGGCTTCGCCGACGGCGAGCTCGACGAGCTGCTCGCCGCCTTCATGGAGCATTACGAGGGCAGCATTCCCGGCGGCTCGATCCCCTATCCGGGGCTGATCGCAGCGCTGGAGCGCTTCGAGGGGGCCGGCTATATCGCCGCCGTCTGCACCAACAAGCTCGAGCGGCTGTCGATGTCGCTGATCGGGGCGCTGGGGCTGGCGCCCCGCTTCCGGGCCATCTGCGGCGCCGACACGTTCGACTTCCGCAAGCCCGATCCGCGCCATCTGCTTGAGACGATCATCATGGCCGGCGGCGATCCCGGACGCGCCATCATGGTCGGCGATTCGCAGACCGACATCGACACCGCCAAGGCGGCCGGCATTCCGGTGGTTGCGGTCGATTACGGCTACACGACCCGCCATGTCCGCGAGCTGGACCCCTCTGCGATCATCTCGCATTTCGACGAGCTGACGCTGGATCTCGCCGAAAGCCTGCTCCGCGCACAGGTGCAATGAGCCGCCTTGAATTAGGGGCGCCTCGAACCTGGAGCGCCTTGACTTGGGCGCTTGCCGCACCTTATATCGCGGCGCTTCCGGGACCTTGCCCGGGACGGGCGCGTAGCTCAGCGGGAGAGCACACCCTTCACACGGGTGGGGTCACAGGTTCAATCCCTGTCGCGCCCACC
>CAYYZC010000421.1:0-2620 GCA_964475605.1 uncultured Chelativorans sp. | reverse complement strand
GAGTTCCTCGACCTGATGCGCTCGGGCACGGTCGACATCGTCTTCGCCAATGAGAGCGAGCTGAAATCGCTCTATCAGACCGCATCCTTCGAGACCGGGCTCGACCTGATCCGCAAGGACTGCCGGCTCGCCGCCGTGACGCGCTCCGAGCACGGCTCGATCATCGTCCGCGGCGACGAGACGGTGCCGATCGATGCGATCGAGATCGCCGAGCTGGTCGACACGACCGGCGCCGGCGACCTCTACGCGGCCGGCTTCCTGTTCGGCTATACGAGCGGGCGGCCGCTTACGATCTGCGGCAGGCTCGGCTCTCTCGCCGCCGGACTGGTGATCCAGCAGGTCGGCCCGCGCCCGCGTCAGGATCTGCGCCGGGAGGCCGAGCAGCGCGGCCTCATCTGAAGGTCAGGAAACGTCTTCGGGCGGCCGGCCGGGCCTGCTGCGGTAGGGCGGAAAGGTCCAGCCGAAGCGCAGCGCCCCGCCCCGAACCAGGAAGGCCGCGGTGAAGCCGATGGCAGCGGCCGCCGGCACCGCGAGGCCGGCAATGGCGGCGATCGTGAACACCACCGCGCCGATCAGCGCCGCCGTCACATAGACCTCCGGGCGCAGCAGGACCGAGGGCTCGCCGGCAAGCTGGTCGCGCAATATGCCGCCGAAGGTCGCCGTCAGCACCCCCATGACGATGGCGACATTGGCCGACCCCGTGACGACCAGCCCTTTCCAGGCGCCGAAGACGCAATAGGCTGCGATGCCGACGGCATCGAGCCACAGCAGCAGCCGGTAGCGCGATTCGATGAGATGGGCGGTGAGATAGACCAGCACGGCGACCGCCCCGCATACCATCAGGTAGTCGTGGTTATCGACCCAGAAGACCGGCACGCCGAGGATCAGGTCGCGGATCGTGCCGCCGCCGATCCCGGTGATGCTGGCGAAGAAAAGGAAGCCGATCATGTCGAGCTGCTTGCGCGAGGCGGCAAGCGCGCCGGTCGCCGCGAAGACCGCGACGCCGGCATAGTCGAGGAACATGATCTGGTTCATCGGCGACGCCCTCCCCGCCGGTATTCCTAGCGCAAGGGCGGCGCCTCAGGAAGCAGCGGCGCCTCAGGCGTTTCCTTCGGCCTGCGCATCGGGGCCGGGTTCGGCCGCCTCGGCCCGACGGTCGTTGGCGGCCGCCTTCGGCCCGCCCTTGGCAACGCCGACCGTGGCCGGACGCAGCACCCGCTCGCCGATGACATAGCCGGTCTGCACGACCTGGACGACGGTACCGGCAGGCACGTCCGGATTGGGGACCTCGAACATCGCCTGGTGGAAATTGGGGTCGAAGCGCTCGCCCTGCGGGTCGAGCTTCTTGATGCCGTGGCGCTCCAGCATGCCGAGCATCGCCCGCTCGGTCATCTCGACACCCTCGATCAGCGCTTTCAGCCCGGTATCGCCGCCGGCCCTCGATTCGGCCGGGATCGCTTCCAGCGCGCGAGCGAGATCGTCGGAGACCGAAAGCATGTCGCGGGCGAAATTGGCGATCGCATAGCTGCGCGCATCATGGACGTCGCGCGCCGTCCGCCGGCGCAGATTCTCCATCTCCGCAGCCAGCCGCAGCGCCCGGTCCTTGAGCTCCTCGTTTTCCTGCGCCAGCCGGACGATGACCTCCTCGGGGGTCGCACCGGCCTCGCCGGCACCACCGGCGGTGCGGTCGGCGAATTCCTGCGCCTCGGCAGCCGCCTCGGCATATTCGGACTTGGCTGCGCGCTCTTCAGGCGCGTGCCCGTTCTTCGGTTCGTCGCTCATCGCGTGATCCCGTTCTTGGAACTGTTCCAGAAAGTCGGTCCGGATATCGAGCTTTGCATCCGGAAAATCAAGGGGCTGCACTCCTGTCAGGGTGCTGTCAACAGCAACGCGGGGAGAAAGGAGTCCTAAAGCAGAATCGCCTTATGCGTGCAGCTCCATCGGAGATGCATTCCCATGCGCCGTTCCCGATCCGTGCGCAGAAGTTCCGGCTTCAGGCGCCGGTACTCGTCCCCGCGACGCCGTTCGCGGCCCTCGCTCATGCGCGGCCTCGCCGTAGCGGCGATCTTCGCCTGCGCGGCTGCGAGCCTGGCAATGGAGTTCCGGCCGAGCCTGTTCCTGTCGCCGGTAGACGAAACGCAACCGCAGCTTGTGGCACGAGCGCCGCTTCCCACCTTCCGGGAGACGCTGCCGCTGCCGGCGCGCCATTTGCCGGTCTGCCGCGGCTTCAAGCGCATCGACTGCGTCGTCGACGGCGACACGTTCTGGGTCGCAGGTGAGAAGATCCGCATCGCCGACATCGATGCGCCGGAGGTGCAGGGCGATTGCGCAAGGGAGCGGGATCTGGCCGATCGCGCCACGCAGCGGCTGAGCGAGGTGCTGTCCTCCGGCCCGCTGTCGATCAGGCGCCAGGGCGAGGACCGCTACGGCCGCACGCTGGCGACGGTCAGGGCCGGCGAGACGGAAGTCGGCCGGGCTCTGGTGCACGAAGGCCTCGCGCAGCGATGGATCGGCCGCAAGGCGCAATGGTGCGGGTGAAGATAGTAGCCTTGTATGGCACTGTCGGCGCCCTACGTTGCCCCCCTCTGTCCTGCCGGACATCTCCCCCACAAGGGGGGAG
>CAYYZC010000420.1:0-2628 GCA_964475605.1 uncultured Chelativorans sp. | reverse complement strand
AACAGCGTCTCGGCGCAGCGCTTGCCCTCGTCGTAGCAGGCGCGCGGGCCCATCGTGTTGACGTTGCCGAGATAGGTCTCGCGCTGCGGCGACACGGTCGGATCGCCATAGACCTCGCTGGTCGAGGACTGGAGGATCTTTGCATGGGTGCGCTTGGCGAGCCCCAGCATGTTGATCGCCCCGTTGATCGAGGTCTTCATCGTGTGGATCGGGTCGAACTGGTAATGCACCGGGCTCGCCGGGCAGGCGAGATTGTAGATCTCGTCGACCTCGACGAAGAGCGGCATCGTCACGTCGTGGCGCATGAAATCGAAGCGCGGGTGGTCGCGAAGATGCTCCAGATTGCTGCGCGCGCCCGAGAACAGGCTGTCGATCGCCAGGACCTCGATATTGTCGTCCGATGCGAGAAGGCGGTCGCACAGATGCGAGCCCAGGAAACCGGCACCACCGGTGACCAGCACCTTCCGCCGCGGTTGCGTTCCGACTGTGAACATTTTCTTTGCCTCGTTCGGTCAGGTTGCCGTTCTTCCCGCCCCGCCGAGGCTCATGCAGACAGCGTGCCAACCCTCTCCGCCCGGTCCCGCGTGCGGTGGCGGCGACGGGTTGGCCCGCTTCGAAACAGCGGTGCACCAATCCGGGAAAGGCTTGACCCTGCCGGTGGAACCGCGTTGCAAAGCTGCAACCGGAACCAAAAATGGCCAAATCGTGTCCAGCGAATCTTGACGCGAATCAACGAGATACCTAAGAATTGCTCGCGGCGGGCTTGAAACAGCGAATCACCTTCGCGAGTGAGGGGCAGAGGTCTCGCAACCCTTGCCGAGGCTCGGGTCCGCCACTGTGTCGTGCGGACGGATTTCCCGTCGAACAACCGTGTTTGTCAGTCTGGTTTCCTGGCGTCGTCCGGCCGTTTCGCGTCCGGACGCGAAGGGTATGTGCGTGCGCCGCGCCGCCTGACGGCGGCGAAGAATCGACCTTTCCGGAATGCCGGCCGAATGACGAAACAGTCGAACCTCATCGAGCTTCCCGAGCCGACCGCGCCGATGCGCTCGCGCGCCGACCTGTCGCGCCTGCTCCGCGACCTTGCCGCCGGCATGGGCGCCGACGGCTACCTGCTCGCCGAGACCGTGGTCGAGCGCAGCGGCAGCAGGCTTCGGATCCTGTGCTCCAACTGGGTCTACGACGCGATCGAGGAGCTTGGCCTCGAGCTGATCTCGCGCATCGTGGCGGATCCGGCCTCGGCGCCGCTGGGCGCCCGGCCGCAGGTGCAGCAGGCGCGCAATTGCCCGTTCCTGTCGCCGCAGCAGGTCGACATGATGCTGGAGCACGGCCACGCCGAGTTCTGCAGCTCGCGGCTGGTCGTCGACCGGCGCCGGCTGTTCGTGCTCTTCTCGTCCGGCCGGACCGGCGGGCTCGATGCCGCCGCCGCGCCGCGGGCCCAGATGATGCTCTATTACGCGCTCGACCGCTTCAGCGACGGCGTGGCGGCCGATGCCGCGCGGGACCCGCTGTCGGAGCGCGAGCGCGAATGCCTGGTCTGGGTCTCCGAAGGCAAGACGACGGACGAGGTGGCGCTCATCCTCGGCGTCTCCGCCAACACGATCAACAACTACGTCGCCAACGCGATCCAGAAATTCGGTGCGGCCAACCGCGCCATGGCGATCGCCGCCGCCATCAGGGGCGGGATCATCTAGGCCATGAGTTCGTAGTCACGGTTGCCTGGGGAATGAGGGGCTTGGAATGTTCGATGAGGCCGATGCGCCGGTCCTGACGGGGGACCATCGGGAGGAGCCGGCGATCTCCGGCGCCGACGCCGCGCTGGTGGCGCGGGCGCGGGACCTCGCGCGCGAGGTCGGCGCGGGCGCCTTCAGCCTCCTGCTGGCGATCTCCGCCCATGACCGCTCGCGGCTCGCCCCGGTTTTCGACGGCTCGCATCCGGGGCTGTCCTCGCTGTCGCGCGGGCTCTCCGCGCCTTCCGCCGCCCGCTTCGCCCATGCGCTAATGTCGGGCGTGACGCCGATCTGGTGGAGCGCCCTGGTGACCGATCCGATCACGACGCTCGGCCAGCTCGCCTGGGCGCGCCGCACCGAGCCGCCGCGCGATGTCGGCCCCGAAGGGGTGGCCTTCCCGGTCTCGTCCGAATGCGGGCGCAGCGGTGCGCTGGTCTTCGAGGGCGCGGTGCCGGATCTCCGCGAGGTCGACCTGTGCGGGATCCATTGCCGCGCCATCGCGCTGTTTGCGGACGTCGCACGCCAGCGGCCGCGCGCCGCCGGCGATCTGCCGGCGATGTCCAGACGGGAGCTGGAGTGCCTCAAGCTCACCGCCAACGGCCTGACCAGCGACGCCATCGCCACCCGGCTCGGCCTCTCGGTGCATACGGCGAACCAGTATCTGACCAACTCGACGCAGAAGCTGAACGCCGTCAACCGCATTCACGCCGTGGCAAAGGCGCTGCGGCTGGGATTGATCGACTAGTCAGAGAATGACCGGACAGCCCGCCGCCTACCCAGCCGCAGCTGGCGCTGCCTTGCTCAGCCTGCAGCCGGCGATCGCCGCTTCCAAGAAGGCATTGTTGACGATCGGGTCCGCCGAGGGCTCGTCGAAGGCGACGTAATTCACCTGCACGGCGGC
>CAYYZC010000419.1:0-2635 GCA_964475605.1 uncultured Chelativorans sp. | reverse complement strand
GACGGCGGGACGTAAGCGGCTGCCTCACCGGCGCATGTAGAGCCACAGGGTCAGCGGGGCGAGCAGGAGCGTGAGCGTCACCGGCGCGGCGAGCGCCAGTGCGACGTCGGCGAGCGAGGCGCCCTCCCCCAGCAGGCCGCGCATCGCCGTCGTCATCAGCGACACCGGATTGACGTCGACGAAGGCGCGCAGCCAGTCGGGCATCGTTGCCGGATCGACCATGATGTTGGAGGCGAAGACCAGCGGAAAGAGCGCGGTGAAGCCGAGCGTCATCACCGTGGTCGGGGTCCGGATGAGGAGGCCGAGGACGATGAACACCCAGCCCATGCCGAAGCCGATCGCGATCAGCAGCAGGAAGGCGGCGATCACGCACGGCACGCCGGCCTCCGGCCGATAGCCGAGGATGAGGCCGATCGTCAGGATGATGGTGGCGGCGATCAGATGGCGCAGCATGTCGCCCACCATCAGCCCTGCAAAGGGCGCCAGCGGCCAGATCGGAAGCGAGCGGAAGCGGTCGAACAGCCCCTTTCCGAGGTCGGTCGACAGGCCCATTCCCGAATAGACGGCGTTGAAGGCAACCGTCTGGACCAGGATGCCCGGCAGGAAGAACTGCAGGTAGTCGCCGGTCGAGCCGGCGAGCGCGCCGCCGAACACGAAGGTGAAGAGCAGCGTGAACATGATCGGCGTCATGACGAGGTCGAAAAGCTGCTCCGGCACATGCTTGAACTTCAGCACCGCGCGCCAGCCGAAGGCGAGCGCGTTGGACAGGGCCGACGGCGGCCGAGGCCGTTCCACATGGCGCAGGATGGCGGGGCTCGCAGAGGTTTCGTTCATGGCGTCGGCTCCTGTGCCTGCTCGGCCGCATGGCCGGTCAGGGCGAAGAAAACGGTGTCGAGGCTGGGCTGGCCGAGCGAGAAGTCGGAGGGTTCTATGCCGGCCTCGAGCAGCGCCTCGACGCCGCGATTGGCCGCTTGCGCCGAGCCGGCCCTGACGGTCAGCTCGCCGCCTTCCGCGCTGGTCTGCACGCCCTCACCAAGTACGCGCGCCAGGATCGCGGCGGCCTCGCCGGCGCGCCGCGGGTCGGCGAGCGCGACATGGAGGAAGCCGGCGCCGGTCGCCGCCTTCAGCTCGCGGCTGGTGCCCTCGGCGATCTTGCGGCCATTGTCGATGACGGCGATGCGCGCTGCGAGCTGGTCGGCCTCGTCCAGATATTGCGTGGTGAGCAGGATGGTGACGCCGGCATCGGCCAGCTCGCGGATCATGCGCCACACGCTCTTGCGCGCATTGGGATCGAGGCCGGTCGTCGGCTCGTCGAGGAAGAGCACGCCCGGCGTCACGATCAGCGATGCGGCGATATCAAGCCTGCGGCGCATGCCGCCCGAATAGTCCTTGACCTGACGGTTGGCGGCTTCCGAAAGCTCGAAGACGGCAAGCAGCTCGTCGGCACGCGCGCGTGCAGCACTTCCGCGGAAGCCCCACAGGCGCGCCAGGAGGGTCAGGTTCTCGCGGCCGGTCAGGTCCTCGTCGAGCGAGGCGAACTGGCCGGTCATGGCGATCGCGGCGCGCACGGCCCTGGGGTCGGCGACGAGATCGTGTCCCATCACGCGTGCCGTGCCGGCATCCGGCGTCGACAGCGTCGCCAGCATGCGCATCAGCGTCGTCTTGCCGGCGCCGTTGGGGCCGAGGATGGCGAAGATCATGCCACGCGGCACGTCGAGATCGACGCCGTCGACGGCGCGCAGATCGCCGAACGTCTTGACCAGCCCGCGCGCCGAGACGGCGAGCGCGGCATCGGCTATCTGCGACGGGTGTCGTTGCTCGATGTTCATGGTTCGGGTTTCCGGTTCGTCGTGCGGATTCAGGCGCAGGCGACCGCGCACGGAGCGCAGGGCCATAGCTGCTTTTGCAAGACGCTTCCAGTCGCCCGTTCCCGACAGCGCCGCGTCGGGGCCATCAACTTTTTTTCCAGCCCGACAGGTTCGTCGGGGCTCGTCAGGCCGTCACTGCCCGTCCGGCCACGCCTCGATGCACGCCGTAACGGCGATCCTCGCGCCGGCAACGAGGTCGTCCATCGCCATTGCCCGCGGATTGCCGGGCTCGGCTTCCTTCAGCGGCGGCACGTGGATGAAGCCGCTCATGCGGGGCGCGAACCCCTCGCATGCATGAGCAGCCGACAGCGCGAAGACCGTGTTGCAGAGATAGGAGCCCGCATCGTCAGACCATTGGATCGGCAGGCCGGCCTGTGTCAGCCGCGCCGCGATCAGATCGAGCGGCAGGGTCGAGGCATAGGTTTCCGCACCCTCGCAGATGCGGCTCGTGGCAGGCAGCACGCCTGCCTGGTCCGGCCGGGCTCCGGCATGGCTGTTTCGCGCCACGCGCTCCAGCCGGAAGCCGGCGCATTCGCGCGCCAACCCGAAATGAACGGCGATGTCGGGCCGGAAATCACAGCCGATGGCGCTCAATTGTCCGGCGACAGTAGCATATTCGACCGCCAGCACTTCGGCTCGGAAGGCCCCGGTACGCTCCGAGGCCGGCGGATTGCGGCGCAATTCCTCGACCAGCGCCTCCGTCGGGTTCACCGGCGCGCCGGGAAAGACTGAAAAGCCGGTGACGAGGATACGGGGCTGTCTCTGCA
>CAYYZC010000418.1:0-2660 GCA_964475605.1 uncultured Chelativorans sp. | reverse complement strand
CCGGCATCGCCGAGGGCTGCCGCCAGGCCGGCTGCGCGCTGATCGGCGGCGAGACCGCCGAGATGCCGGGCTTCTACCGCGACGGCGACTACGATCTCGCGGGCTTTGCCGTCGGCGCAGCGGAGCGCGGGCAGTTGCTGCCGAGCGACGACATCGTCGAGGGCGACTGCATCCTTGGCCTCGCCGCCTCCGGCGTCCATTCGAACGGCTTCTCGCTGGTGCGCCGGATCGTGGCCGAGGCGGGCCTCGCCTGGGACGCGCCCGCCCCCTTCGACAAATACCGTCCGCTCGGCGAGGCGCTGCTCGAGCCGACGCGGATCTACGTCAAGCCGGTGCTGGCGGCGATCCGCTCGACCCATGGCGTCAAGGCGCTCGCCCATATCACCGGCGGCGGGTTTCCGGAGAATATTCCGCGCGTGCTGCCGAAGGATTTCTCCGCCGAGCTCGATCTTTCGGCGATCGAGGTGCCGGCGGTCTTCGGCTGGCTGGCGGCGGCGGGCGGCGTGGCGTCTTCCGAGATGCTGCGCACCTTCAATTGCGGCATCGGCATGGTGATGGTGGTGGCCGCGGGCCAGGCGGCGCAGATCGCCGCCGTCCTGCAGCAGCAGGGCGTCGAGGTCGCCGACATCGGCTCCATCGTGCCGCGCCGCGATGAAGGGGTCATCTATCGGGGCGAGATCGGACTGTGAGCATGAACAAGAAACGCACCGCGATCCTGATATCGGGGCGCGGCTCCAACATGGCTGCGCTGGCCGCGGCCTGCGCCGAGCGCGACTTTCCGGCGGAGATCGCGGCGGTCGTGGCGAACCGGCCGGATGCGGCCGGCCTGCAGCGGGCCGAGGCGCTCGGGCTCGCCGCGCGCGTGATCGACCCGGCCGACTTCGCCGGCCCGGCCGAGGCGGATGCGGCGCTCGATGCGGCACTTTCGGATCTCGGCGTCGAGCTCGTCTGCCTCGCCGGCTATATGCGCCTGCTGACGGCCGATTTCGTCCGCCGCTGGGCCGGCCGCATGATCAACGTCCATCCCTCGATCCTGCCGCTCTTCAAGGGGCTCGATACGCACCGCAAGGCGATCGAGGCGGGAATGACGGTTCACGGCTGCAGCGTCCACTTCGTGACGCCGGAGATGGATTCGGGCCCGATCATCGCCCAGGCGGTGGTACCGGTCCTGCCTTCCGACGATGCGGATGCGCTTGCGGCGCGGGTGCTTGGCGCCGAGCACAAGCTCTATCCGCTGGCCCTGCGCCTCGTCGCCGAGGGCCGCGCGCGGATGCATGACGGGCGAACGCATTTCAGCGGCGTCGCCGCTGCCGACACGATGCTGCTCTCGCCTGCCTCGGGCGAGGAGGTGGTCGACATCGAGACCTTGGCCAGGATGACGCCTTAGGAATTCCCCTGGCGCCGGCAAACCCGGCCGCCGATGCGACGTCGCCATCGCCTGGATAGGAAGAAACCGGAACCCGGGCCACGCAGGCGAAAACTGGCGATCCCGGCAGGATTCGAACCTGCGACCATCGGCTTAGAAGGCCGGTGCTCTATCCAACTGAGCTACGGGACCGTCGCGTCGCTGTTTCAGTGCGTCCACGGTATCTTGCGGTCATAGCGGAAATTCTCCGCATATGAAATCTGCCGGCGCTCCGCCTGCTTGGGCTCCTCGACCCGGTAGGCGATGCCGTTGCGCTCCGCATAGGCGGTCGCCTCCTCCTTTGTGTCGAAGGAAAGGCGGATCTGGCTGCGCATGTCGCCGGACGAGGTGTAGCCCATCAGCGGGTCGATCTTGCGCGGCTGCTCCGGCTCGAATTCGAGGACCCAGTAGCCCGCCTTGGCCTTGCCGGACTGCATTGCCGTCTTGGCCGGGCTGTAGATGCGCGCTTCCATGTCCTCTCGATCTCCGCGAATGGTCGGAGCGGCAGGATTCGAACCTGCGACCCTCTGGTCCCAAACCAGATGCGCTACCAGGCTGCGCTACGCTCCGAAGGCTTCCATGCCCCGCGCCCTATAGGATTTCGCCGGGGCCGGTGCAAGTATGGAAAGAGCCGGACGAAGGGCGACGCGCAAGGAACTCGGTGTCCTACGTCGCTCCGGCCGCCGCGAGGCCGCGCGAAATATCCGCCTTCAGGTCCTCGACGTCTTCGAGCCCGATCTGGAGCCGGATGACCGGGCCGTCATAGTCGCCCCTGGCGACGGTGCGGTCGCCGAGCCAGACATGGACGGCGAGGCTCTCGAAGCCGCCCCAGGAATAGCCGAGCCCGAAAATGTCGAGCGCGTCGAGGAAGGCGTGCGCCTGCTTGTCTCCGCCGCCGTCGAGAACGATCGAGAATATGCCGCTGGCCCCGGAAAAATCGCGCTTCCACAATTCGTGCCCCGGAAAGCTCGGCAGGCCCGGATGCAGCACCCTCGACACGCCCGGCTGCCTCTCGAGCCAGAGCGCGATGTCGAGCGCGCTCCGCTGGTGGCGCTCGAGCCGCACGCCCATCGTCCTGAGCCCGCGCAGCACCTGGTAGACATCGTCGGGTCCGGAACAGCAGCCCATGGTGATGAAGGTGTCGTGGAGCTTCTCCCAGCAGCGCTCATTGGCCGAGACGGCGCCGAGCAGCACGTCGGAATGGCCGGCCGGATATTTGGTCGCCGCATGGATGGTGACGTCGACGCCGTGGTCG
>CAYYZC010000417.1:0-2665 GCA_964475605.1 uncultured Chelativorans sp. | reverse complement strand
TTCCTTCCGAGGGTGGGTGAATGGCTGCCCGCGCTCGACCTGCCTGCTTTGCGCCTTTGCGCACCCCCCTCTGTCCTGCCGGACATCTCCCCCTCAAGGGGGGAGATCATTTGCTTCATTCTCTCCGCCTCTTCTGCAGCCTTGCAGATTGGCGAAAGCTTGCATGACAGCCAATCTCCCTCCTTGAGGGGGAGATGTCCGGCAGGACAGAGGGGGGTGCGAAGGAACGCGGCCCGATCCGCAAAGAGCGCGCCGCCCCTAGCACGACCGCAATTGCGCGGCGTAGCTGCTGGCCATCTCCTGCGTTTCGCGCGCATAGCGCTTGAGGCTC
Source organism: uncultured Chelativorans sp. (assembly GCA_964475605.1). Lineage (GTDB taxonomy): Bacteria > Pseudomonadota > Alphaproteobacteria > Rhizobiales > Rhizobiaceae > CAYYZC01. The sequence continues at coordinate 2,334 of CAYYZC010000417.1, read as the reverse complement.
GAATTGCTGCGCCAGCTTCCCTTCGAAAACCCGCCCCAGCCGGAGTAATAGGCGAGGTAGAGGTGGTAGGCGTCGTTTGGTGCGACGCCGTGATTGCGCACCGTCTTGGAATGATACCAACCGACGAAATCGATCGCGTCGGCGAAGACGTTGCGCCGCGCCAGCGGGCTGTTCGTCTCGCGCTGATATTGCTCCCACGTGCCGTTGAGGGCTTGCGAGTAGCCATAGGCGCTGGAGGCGCGCTTCCACGGGATGAAACCGAGCAGCTTGCCGCGCGGCGGGCGGGCGTTGGACTTGAAGCCCGATTCCTTGCGCATCGTCGCCATCAGCACCGGCACCGGGATCCCGTATTTGCCCGAGGCCTTGGCTGCCGACGATTGCCAGTTATTGATCCAGCCGTCCTTCTGCGCAAAGACGGCGCAGACATTGTTGATGCTGTGCGGCTTGTAGGCGCAGGCGCTCAGCGCCAGCAACGCAAGGATGACGACAATTTTGTTCAAATGGTACGCAAACACGATTGCGACAGCTACACGGCAATCGTGAAGGAAGTCTTCCCCGGCCGCTTAACCATGCGGCGGCCGACCCAGTAATGTCGCTATGACGACATGAGACGACGCTTTTCCGAAAAGCGTATCGCCAATTTGCCGCTCCTGCTAAAATCGCGTCCGGAGCTGACGTTTTCCCGACAGAAGCGCGCGCCGATCGGCGTAAGCCTTTCCCGCATGAACGCCGAACCACGCCGCCGCCGCGGAGCCGAGCGGGCCGCCTCGCGCGGGCCAGCCCCGATCCCCCAGCTTGCGCAGCGCCATGCGCGCAATCCCTATCCGCCGATGCGCCTGATCTCGGACGACCAGGTCGAGGCGATCCACGAAGCCTCGCTTCACATCCTCGAGAATCTCGGCATCGAGATGATGAGCGGCAGCGCGATCGATCTCTTCGCGCGCGCCGGGGCCAGGGTCGACCGCGACAGGCAACTCGTCTTCATCGACCGCGGCCTCGTCGCGCAGGCGCTGGAGACGACCCTGCCGGGCTTCAGCCTGACGCCGCGCAACGCCGGGCGGAGCGTGCCGCTCGGCGGCGACGCGATCAGCTTCACGCTGGTCGCAGGCCCCCCCAACGTGCACGACATGGAACGCGGGCGGCGCGCCGGCAACATCCAAGACTATTGCGACCTCGTGCGGCTGGCGCAGCATTTCAACTGCATCACCATGCTCGGCAACCAGGTTTGCGCGCCGGTCGAGCTGCCGGCCAATTCGCGGCATCTCGATACCTATCTCGCCAACCTGACGCTGACCGACAAGAGCTTCCACGTCTCGGCGATCGGGCGGGGCAGGGCGCTCGACGGCATTGCGATGATGGCGATCGCGCGCGGCCTCACCCTCGACGAGATGCGCGCCGATCCTTCCGTCACCACGATCATCTCGGTCAACTCGCCGAGGCGTTTCGACGAGATGATGGCCGACGGGCTGATGACCATGGCCGGGCACGGCCAGTCGGTCTGCGTCACGCCCTTCACGCTGATGGGCGCGATGAGCCCGGTGACGCTCGCCGGCGCTCTCGCCCAGCAGAATGCCGAGGCGCTGGCCGGCATCGTGCTGACGCAGCTCGTGCGGCCGGGCGCGCCGGTGATCTACGGCGCCTTCACCTCCAATGTCGACATGCGCTCGGGCGCGCCCGCCTTCGGGACGCCGGAGAACACGAAAGCCAATATCGTCTCCGGCCAGCTCGCGCGGCGCTACGACCTGCCCTATCGCACGACGCCGGGTTCGGCCTCCAACGCGGCCGACGCGCAGGGCGCCTACGAGACGATGATGGCGCTGTGGGGGGCGGTGCTCGGCCACGGCAATCTCGTCTACCATGCCGCCGGCTGGCAGGAAGGCGGGCTCACCGCGAGCTTCGAGAAGCTGGTGATGGATGTCGAGATGATCCAGCACATGATGGAATTCCTGCGCCCGATCGTGGTCGACGAGGGCGAGCTGGCGCTCGACGCGCTCGCCCGCGTGCCGACCGGCGGGCATTTCTTCGGCGACCCGCATACGCTGGAGCGCTACCAGACGGTGTTCTACCAGCCGCTGCTTTCCAACTGGCAGAACTATGAAGCGTGGCAGGCATCTGGCGGCCGCGACGCCACCCAGCGCGCCACGCAGGTCTGGAAGAAGGCGCTGGAGGAATATCGGCAGCCGGCGATGGACGAGGCCGTGCGCGAGGAGCTGGAGGCCTATGTCGCCAGGCGCAAGCAGGAGATCGGGGAGGGCGAGCCGTGACTGGTTCGGCGATGCCGGCAATATGGCGTCGTTCCGACATGGATCCTCGGGTCGAGCCCGAGGATGACGA
>CAYYZC010000416.1:0-2672 GCA_964475605.1 uncultured Chelativorans sp. | reverse complement strand
CGGCATGGGCGTCGTCCCCTTCACGCTGGAAGAGGGGACGAGCTGGGCCTCGCTCAACCTGCGCGGCGACGAGACGGTGTCCATCGAGGGCATCGAGCAGGTCAGGCCGCGCCAGAAGATGACGGCGCGCATCGAATATGCCGGCGGCGAGGTCAGGGAAGTGCCTATCCTCTGCCGCATCGACACGCTCGACGAGCTCGACTACTTCCGAAACGGCGGCATCCTGCAATATGTGCTGCGCGACCTCGCGGCATAGCACCAACCTGTTCCCTTCCCCTTGACCTCAAGGGGGAGGGAGCCCGACACTTGGCCGTCCATATCTCGCCACCGCCGTCAGCAGAACGCCGAGCAGCAGCGCGTTGAGCAGGTGCCACATGAAATGGCTGCCGGGAGCGAAGCTCGAACAGATCAGCGGGTCGGCGGCGCGGAAGCTGACCGAGGCGACGAAGATTGCCGCCGCGGCGAGATTGTACCAGCCGGCGCGGCGGCCCGTCGCCACCAGCAGCAGCCCGAAGAACGCCAGTGCCAGGAAGGCCGGCAGATAGCCGGTCGAATTGTTCGACAGCGCCTGCAATTGCTGCGGCACCGCCGCCGTGACCGCACCGGCCGCGACGTAGAACGCGGCCGTGCCGGCGATCGTCGCCGTCCAGCCGCAGCCCAGGAACCGGCGCAGGTTGAACAGCGTATAGGCGACGGTGAAGGCGGCGATCGGAACGATGTCGGCCCACATGGTCAGCCCGTTGGCAAATGTGTGGAAAAGGCCGGAGCCGATCCCGATCGCCACCACCCACCAGCACAGGATGACGGAGAAACGGTCGCCGCCGCGCCTCCTGACGGCGGCGAGGCCGAGCAGACCGGCCAGCACGAAGGCGAGATTGGTGAGCGCGTTCAACGGCTCGGCCCACAGGCCGGCATCGAGGCGTTCGCAATAGATGTCGACCGGGGTAAGCAGCGTCTCCAGCATTCCGCCTCCGTCCACCGTCCCGCCGCCGTCTCACCGCAACGTGACTTCCTGTTGAGTCGCGCCTCCGCCTAGTTTAGGTCGTGACCTGAAGGCAATCGAGGGGTGCGGCCTCTGCCGCGCACAGCCGATCGGAACCTCATGGGCCGTAGCATCATCATAGGGCTGGCGACAGCGCTGTCGATACTGCTCGCGACGGGCGCGACGATGGCCGGCGAGATGATCCGCGAGCCGCGAGCCGTGGTCGAGCTCTTTACCAGCCAGGGCTGCAGTTCCTGCCCGCCGGCCGACAAGCTGCTTGCCGAGCTGGCGCGCAAGGGCGAGGTCGTGGCGCTCGCCTATCATGTCGACTACTGGGACTATCTCGGCTGGAAGGACACGCTGGCGACGCCGAAGAACACCGAGCGCCAGCATGAATACGGCCGCGCCTTCAAGAGCAGGTCCGTCTATACGCCGCAGGCTGTGATCAACGGCCGCACTCATGTCAACGGCGCCAAGCGCGGCAAGGTCAAAGGCGCCATCGAGAAATTCGCCGACACCGGCCGGGGCATGATGGTCGACGTTTCGGTCTCCTATACCGAGGACAAGCTGATCATCGAGACCGGCGCCGCGCCGCAGCCGGTCGACGAGGCGCAGATCATCATCGTCTACGTCAACGCCGCGCAATCGGTCGACATCGCGGCCGGCGACAATGAAGGCCGCAGCGTGTCCTTCTGGAACTCCGTCTCCGATTTCCACACCGCCGGCACCTGGGACGGCAAGCCGACCCGCATCGAGCTGCCGATGAGCGAGATCGTCAAGCGCGGCGCCGGCGGCTGCGCCGTGCTCGTCCAGGAGTTGCGCGAGGACGGCCTGCCCGGCCCGATCCTCGGCGCGACGATGATGATGAAGCCCTACAGGCTGTGACGCCGTTCAGTCGGCGAAGCGGGGCCCAAGCGTCTCGATCTGCCTGATCAGCGTCTGCAAGTCGTGGGCGATGCGGTCATGCAGCTTGGCCGCGACCTCCGGATATTCCTCCAGGATGCGGCGGAACAGCGTGCGGCTGAGCCTGATCGCATGGACGTCGGTCTCCGCCTCGGCGCCGGTGAGGCGCTGGGTCGAGGCGATCAGCGCCAGCTCGCCGAGGATCGAGCCCGGCCCGTAGCGGGAGAGCACGACGCGCTGCCCTTCGACGTCGCGGACGACGGCGACGTCGCCGCTCGCGACGACATAGGCGCAGTCGGCCGGCGTGCCTTCGCGATAGATCTCGCGGCCTTGCGGAAAGCGCATCGTTTCGGCACCGAACGCCAGCAGGCGTAGCTGCTCGGAGTCAAGCGCTTCGAAGAGGCTCACCTCGGACAGGATTCGGATATCGTCGTCGAGGGCCAATCTCCGTCCCCACTCTGCACCCCCCCGACGGTTGAACTATCACCGCCGGGCCACGTCAAGGGACGAGCTTGTAGCCTCCGCTTTCCGTCACAAGAATCTCGGCATTGGAAGGATCGCGCTCGATCTTCTGGCGCAGCCGGTAGACATGCGTCTCGAGCGTATGCGTGGTCACGCCTGAATTGTAGCCCCAGACCTCTTCCAGCAGCACATCGCGGGTCACCACCTTGCGGTCGGCGCGGTAGAGATATTTGATGATCGCCGCTTCCTTCTCCGTCAGCCGCACCTTGCCGCCACGCTGGTCGGTCAGCAGCTTCTGGCTCGGCTTGAACGTGTAGGGCCCGAT
>CAYYZC010000415.1:0-2692 GCA_964475605.1 uncultured Chelativorans sp. | reverse complement strand
ATCTTCCTCGCCTTCCAGTATCCGATGGAGATACCGGGCGTGGCGACGATGGAGTTCCTCAAGGTGGCGATGAACGCGCAGCGCAAGGCGCGGGGCGAGGAGGAACTGAAGACGCCGGACCTGCTCAAGCAGGTGCGCACGGCAGCCGGCGAACTCAATATCGACATGGCGATGCTGAAGCGCCCGCTCAATGTCGGCTTCTCGGGCGGAGAGAAGAAGCGCGCCGAAATCCTGCAGATGAAGCTGCTGCAGCCGAAGCTGTGCGTTCTCGACGAGACCGATTCGGGCCTCGACATCGACGCGCTGAAGATCGTCGCCGATGGCGTCAACGCGTTGCGCTCGCCCGACCGCGCGATCGTCGTCATCACCCACTACCAGCGCCTGCTCGATTATATCGTTCCCGACAGCGTGCATGTGCTCTATCGCGGCCAGGTGGTGAAGTCGGGCGACAAGGAGCTGGCTGTCGAGCTCGAGCGCAACGGCTATGCCGGCGTAGTCGAACAGGCGGCGTGAGGTGCAGATGAACATTCATGCAAGCCAGACGCTGACGCCGGCCGAAAGCGCGCTGGTCCAGGCTTTCAACGAGCAGGCGGGCCGGCTGCCGGGCGATCCGGCAGTGATCGGCCGTCGCGACGATGCGGTGGAGCAGCTCAAGAAGGGTCTGCCGACCCGGCGCATCGAATCGTGGCACTATACCGACCTGCGCCGGCTCTTGAGCGCGGTGCCGGATTTCCAGCCCGCCTCCGGCAAGGATCCGGAGCTCGCGCCGCTTCTCGGCGGTTCCAACGTGCTTTCCTTGCTTGACGGGCGTGCCGGCGATGCGCCCCGCGCCATCGAAGGCGTCGAGCTGCGCCGGCTGGAGGAAAAGCTGATCGACGGCTCGTTCTCGCCGGCACTCGGGCTGCATGGCGCAGACGATGCCATCGGCGCGATCAACGCGGCCTTCGTGACGGACGGCTGGTTCGTCGATGTCGCCGACGGCGCCGAGATCGCCGATCCGCTCGAAATCCAGAACCTGCATGGCGGCGGCCAGTCGCATGTCCGCCTGCCGGTGCGTGTCGGCGACGGCGCCAGAGTGGCGATCGTCGAACGCCAGACGGGCGCCGGGGCGGCACTCGTGTCGTCCGTCAGCCATCTGACGGTGGGCGACGGGGCCGAGGTGGACTGGATCATCGTCCAGGAGCAGCCGCACGACGCCTCCCATTTCGGCCAGTTCAACGCCTGGATCGGCAAGGACGCCAAGCTGAGGCTCTTCATCCTCAATGCGGGCGGCAAGCTGGTGCGCCAGGAGATCCGGGTCGACGCCAGGGGCGAGGGCTCTGATTTCAGGCTGCGCGGCGTCAACCTGCTCGCCGGTGAGACGCATTGCGACATCACCATGGTGCTGGACCATGCGGCGCCCCACACCGTGTCGACCGAAGTCATCCGCAACGTCGTCACCGACAAGGCGCATGGCGTCTTCCAGGGGCAGATCCGGGTCGCGCAAGATGCGCAGAAGACCGACGCCAAGATGGCGTGCAACACGCTGCTCCTGTCGGACGATGCCGAATTCTCGACCAAGCCGGAGCTGGAGATCTTCGCCGACGACGTCGTCTGCGGGCACGGCGCGACGGTGACCGAGATCGACCGGGCGCATCTGTTCTACCTGATGGCGCGCGGCATCGACGAGAAGCAGGCGCGCGGGCTGCTGGTCGAGGCCTTCGTGGCCGAGATCATCGAGGAGCTGGAGGACGAGGCCGTCATCGAGGCGCTCGAGGCGAAGCTCCACGGCTGGTTCGCGACGCACGGGTGAGCACCAGAAGCAACAACGATGGACCAGAAAGTCGATCACAAGCCATATGACGTCGAGGCGATCCGCCGCGACTTTCCGATCCTCGCGCGCGAGGTTCACGGCAAGCCGTTGGTCTATCTCGACAATGGCGCCTCGGCGCAGAAGCCGCAGGCCGTGCTCGATGCGATCATGCACGCCTATTCGCATGAATACGCCAATGTCCATCGCGGCCTGCATTTCCTCTCCACCGCCGCCACCGACGCCTATGAGAAGGCGCGCGAGAGCGTGCGCCGCTTCCTCAACGCCGCCTCGGTGGACGAGATCGTCTTCACCAGGAACGCGACCGAAGCGATCAACACCGTCGCCTATGGCCACGCGATGCCGCGGATCGGTGAGGGCGACGAGATCCTGCTGTCGATCATGGAGCACCATTCCAACATCGTGCCCTGGCATTTCCTGCGCGAGCGGCAGGGGGCGAAGCTGGTCTGGGTGCCGGTCGACGACGACGGCGCCTTCCATATAGAGGAGTTCGAGAAGCGGCTGAGCGAGCGCACCCGGCTGGTCGCCATCACCCATATGTCCAACATGCTGGGCACGGTGACGCCGATCAGGGAGATCTGCCGGATCGCGCATGAGCGCGGCATTCCGGTGCTGGTCGACGGCAGCCAGGCTGCGGTGCACCTGCCTGTCGACGTCCGGGAGCTCGGCTGCGACTTCTATGTCTTCACCGGGCACAAGCTCTACGGGCCGTCCGGCATCGGCGTGCTTTATGGCCGCAAGGAGATGCTGGAAGGCATGCGGCCCTTCCAGGGCGGCGGCGAGATGATCGAGGACGTCTCGGAGGAGCGCGTCACCTACAACGATCCGCCGCACCGCTTCGAGGCCGGTACGCCGCCGATCGTGCAGGCGATCGGGCTCGGC
>CAYYZC010000414.1:0-2694 GCA_964475605.1 uncultured Chelativorans sp. | reverse complement strand
GTGCGGTCGACGCCGAGGACGATCTGGCGCAGCGCCTGGTCCCTGATCGCGCGGTCGTCGCTGGCGAGCGCCACCTGGGCCTGCGTCTTGAGGCCGGCCAGCGGCGTGCGCAGCTCGTGCGCTGCAAAGGCGGTGAAGTTACGCTCGCGCTCGCGCAGGCCGGCGACGCGCGCGAACAGCCCGTTCAGCGATTGCAGCACGGGCACGATCTCCTTTGCGGTTCCCGCATCCTCGATCGGGCTGAGATCGGAGGCATGGCGCGCCTCGAGGTCGCCGGCGATCTTCCTCAGCGGTTCGAGGCCGCGTCGCACGCTGAGCCAGATCAGAAGGGCGAGCACCGGTAGTATGAGCAGGGCCGGCAGGAGAAGGCCCCGGATGACGTCGTTCACCAGATGGTCCCGGATGCCGAGATTGTCGCCGACGAGGACGCGGACGCCGAGGTCGGTATCGGTGACGGCGTAGACGCGCCATCGCTCGCCATCGATCACGGTTTCGGAAATCCCGTCCTCATGTCCGGACAGTTCCTGCTCGGGCGCCGCATCCGAGCGTCCGATCAGCACGCCTTGCAGGGACCAGATCTGGCAGGAGAGCTGGCGGTCATAGGCGCTGTGCACACGCGCGGGCAGGTCGGTGGTGACAGCCTGCGCGGGATCGGCGTCGATCTCCTGCCCGGCGATCAGCGATGAGACCATCCGCCCGGCCTCCATCAGCCGGGCATCGAGGACCCGTTCGACCTCGGCGCGCGTGGAAAGGAATATCCACACCACGGCCGACAGCCAGACGAGACCGGTGGTGAGGACGAGGATCAGGAACAGGCGTTTGGAGATCGAGGGCATCACGCTTCCTCCCCGAGGCGGTAGCCGATCCCTCGAACGGTCCGGATCATGCCGGAGCCCAGCTTGTTTCTGAGATTGTGGATGTGGACCTCGACGGCGTTGCTCTCCACCTCCTCCTGCCAGCCATAGAGCTTTTCCTCGATCCGGCTTCTCGACAGAATCTGCCCGGGATGGGCCATGAGAGCATGGAGGATGGCGTATTCCCGCCGCGAAAGCCGGACGGGCTCCCCGTCCAGCTCCACGTTCCGGGTCGCGGGATCGAGGCGCAGGCCGCGCCATTCCAGCAGCGCCTGCGGCCGGCCCGAGGCCCGGCGCACCAGCGCCCGCAAGCGCGCCGCGACCTCGTCGAGATCGAACGGCTTGCCCAGATAATCGTCGGCGCCGGCGTCCAGGCCGGCGATGCGATCCGGGACCTGATCGCGTGCCGTCAGGAGCAGCACCGGCGTCGTGTCGCGGCGTTCGCGCAAGGCCTTGAGCACGTCGAGACCGGAGCCGTCCGGCAGCATCAGGTCGAGGACCAGGGCGTCGAACTCGTGGTTCCTCAGCACGGCGTCGGCTTCCTCGCAGCTTTCCACGGCATCGGCGTTGAAGCCGCCGATCCCCAGCCCGACTTTCAGGCCGTCGCGCAGCACCGCATCGTCCTCGACAATAAGCACACGCATGGTCGTCATCCGTACTTCGTGGCCGGCATCCTGGGCGAGGCTTAAGGCAGCCTTAAGGATCACGCCAACGGACCCGACCGGGAAGGAAGGGCTGCGACGTCCTTCGCCGGCTTCTCAGAGGAGCCATTCGATCGGGAGCAGGCCGAGGAGCCATAGGACCAGGCGCGACAGGGGGTCCGTGCCTGGCTCCCTCTCATGACGGGTCCGCATGCCGTCTGCCGCCAGTTCGTCCCATGCAATCTCATTCTCCCCGGTCAATTCCGGCACATAGCTCAGGAGCGGGAACCGGTCCGAGAAGATGTCGGCCAGAGCCCCGGCCATGCGCGGGCTGTCTATCAGGACGCCCATCTCCGTGTTGAGAAACAGGGATCGCGGATCGAAATTGAACGAGCCGATGAAGATGCGCTCTTCGTCCACGGCAAGCGTCTTGGAGTGCAGGCTCGCGCGGGACGATCCGGCGAGGCCTCGAAGGCCCGGCTCGTCCTGGGATGCGTGTTCGGGCTTGAGCTCGTAAAGCTCGACCCCTGAGCGCAGAAGGTCGGCCCGGTATTTCACATAGGCGCTGTGGACGACGACGACGTCGGTGGCCGCCTGCGAATTGGTCAGTATGCGGACGCGCACGCCCGAGCCCGCCAGGCGCTCCAGCGCCTGCGCGAAATTCATGCCCGGGATGAAATAGGCGGAGACGAGGTCGACCGAACGCGTCGGCCGCGACAGCAGCGCCATCAGTTGCGGAAACAGCAGATCGTTGATCGCGGCCTGCCCCAGGCCCTTGGCCGGATTGTCGCTGACGAGCGCGACGTCGGTCCACTCGAAGGTCAGCCGGCCGGCGACGAGTTCGCCGACGAGCGAGGACTCCCGCAGCCGTTCGAAATAGCGTTCTCCCTCCTCCGAGGCCGCGGCCTGTTTCACATCGGCCATCAGCCGGTCGAACGCACCCTCGTCCTGGCTGCCGACGATGCGGTCGATCGGGTGGGATGAGCCGCTGTGCCAGTACCGGTCGAAGTCCGTCCCGATATCGGCGGCCGCCTGTCCCGCGACGATGACGTCGGTGTCGATGAACTGGACGCCGCTTCCGAAGCCGAAATAGACGTCGCCGATATTGCGCCCGCCGAGGATGCTGGCCGCTCCGTCGGCGGTAAGCGACTTGTTGTGCATCCGCCGGTTCAGCCGGAGGAAGTCGAAGGCGTAGCCGA
>CAYYZC010000413.1:0-2700 GCA_964475605.1 uncultured Chelativorans sp. | reverse complement strand
GCCGCGGCGTGGCGAAGAAGCGGTAGGCGACGTCGATGGTGATGCCCTGCTCGCGCTCGGCCTCGAGCCCGGCGACCAGCAGCGCGAAGTCGATGTCGTCGCCGGCGGTGCCGTGCTTGCGCGAATCGCTTTCCAGCGCGGCGAGCTGGTCCTCGAAGATCAGCTTGGTGTCGTAGAGCAGCCGGCCGATCAGCGTCGACTTGCCGTCGTCGACGGAGCCGCAGGTGAGGAAGCGGAGCATCGACTTGTGCTCCTGCTCGGTGAGATAGGCACGGATGTCCGTCGCGGTCTCCGCAGCGGTCTCGGCTTCTTGCAGCATGATCAGAAATAACCTTCCCGCTTCTTCTTCTCCATCGAGCCGGATTCGTCCTTGTCGATCATCCGGCCCTGGCGCTCCGAGGTGCGCGCGGTCAGCATCTCGGCGACGATGGCCTCGAGCGTGTCTGCGGTGGAATCGATGGCGCCGGTCAGCGGATAGCAGCCGAGCGTGCGGAAGCGCACCAGCCGGTCCTGCACCTGCTCGTCGGGCAGGAGCTTCATGCGGTCGTCGTCGACCATGATCAGCGTCCCGTCGCGCTCCACGATCGGCCGGCGCTTGGCGAAATAGAGCGGCACGATCGGGATATCCTCCTGGAGGATGTACTGCCAGATGTCGAGCTCGGTCCAGTTCGACAGCGGGAAGACGCGGATCGATTCGCCCTGCTTGACGCGGGTGTTGTAGATCTTCCACATCTCCGGCCGCTGGTTCTTGGGGTCCCAGCCATGCTTGCTGTCGCGGAAGGAGAAGATGCGCTCCTTCGCCCGGCTCTTCTCCTCGTCGCGCCGCGCCCCGCCGAAGGCGGCGTCGAAGCCGTATTTGTCGAGCGCCTGGCGCAGCCCCGCCGTCTTCATGATGTTGGTGTGGACGCTGGAGCCGCTGTCGAAGGGATTGATGCCCTGTGCGATGCCCTCCTGGTTGATATGGACCAGCAGGTCGAAGCCGAGCTTCCTCGCCATCTCGTCGCGGAAGGCGATCATCTCGCGGAACTTCCAGGTCGTGTCGACATGGAGGAACGGGAAAGGGGGCTTGGCCGGGTAAAAGGCCTTCATCGCAAGGTGCAGGAGCACCGAGGAATCCTTGCCGACGGAATAGAGCATGACCGGCCGGGCGAAGGTCGCGGCCACCTCCCTGAAAATATGGATGGCTTCCGCCTCCAGGCGGTCCAGATGGGTGAGCTTCGCCACCATCGATCTACCTTCGGTCTGATTTTGGCAATGTCGGGGCCGGGTCGGGCCGGCGCGCGACGTCGGCGGGTTGGCAACCATATTTCTCACGATATGTCCAGCTATTGTAGGTTCAATGGTCCCATGTGGGCCACGATCCGGGGTTTTGTATGCCCCGTTTGAGCCATGGCCGGGAATTTCGCTCCGATGTGGGCGGGGGGCGTGGCCGACATCGTTTCGGCTCGCCTCGGCGCTGGACGAGGGCGGCAACTCACGCTATTTCACGCCATCGTTGGGGCGTAGCCAAGCGGTAAGGCAGCGGTTTTTGGTACCGCCATTCCCTGGTTCGAATCCAGGCGCCCCAGCCAGCGTATTTCCACGACAGTTCTTGTAATAGCCAGCTGCTTTCTTTGCCTGGCTGCATGATCACAGTTTCGGCAAGCTGATTTTGCGGCTTGATCTCCCGTCCGGGTTGTGACAACGCTTTTTGCGGCTGCAACTGTCGGGCTTGGAGGGCTTTTACATGCCGGCGGCAACTATTCGGGTCGAACCTGGCTCAATGATCACGGCGGCCGATGTCGTCGACTTCCTCGACTGGGCGATCACCGAGGCCGAGGTCCAGAGCGCCGGCAAGAAGAAGCTGTCGCTTTCGGGCGTCTTCAACGGCCAGGTTTTCGACGTCGTCGTCGAGGGCAGCGGCTTCAAGTTCACCAAGGTCGGCGGCGACCAGTATCTCACCGGCGGCAAGCTGAAGAAGATCGACGTCTCGATGGGCGGCGCCACGGTCGCCACGATGACGACGAACACCGATCTGACCGAGTTGGTGGACGCGGTCCGGAAAGAGGGGAACGGCAACCGCGTCGCGATCGAGAAGTATCTCCTGTCCTTCGACTGGACCCTGCATCTGTCGGATGCGCCGAACATCGCGCCGCAGGGCAGCAAGGTCGGCGACGGCTACAACTTCAACCTCAAGGGCAACGACAAGATCTTCCTCGGCGCGGCCGACGACGTCTTCTTTTCCGGCAACGGCAACGACCAGATGAGCGGCGGCGGCGGAAATGACCGTCTCGACGGCGGCAAGGGCAACGACACGCTGAAGGGCGGCACCGGCGACGACCGGCTGAACGGCGGCAAGGGCAACGACAAGCTGAAGGGCGGCAGCGGCGACGACGAGCTTTACGGCGCGGCCGGAAACGACGTGCTGCGCGGCGGGCCGGGTGACGACAAGGCCGTCGGCGGCAAGGGCGACGACAAGATCTACGGCAATGGCGGCAGCGACCTGCTGATCGGCAATGCCGGCGACGACATGCTCCAGGGCGGGGGCGGCTACGACAAGATGCTGGGCGGCAAGGGCGCCGACAAGTTCGTGTTCAAGTCCGCCGCCGATTCGACGACCGACAATCCGGACGTGATCAGGGATTTCAAATCCGCCGAGGGCGATCTCATCGACGTTTCCGGCGTGGCGGATTTCGACTTCATCGGCGACGCGTCCTTCAG
>CAYYZC010000412.1:0-2708 GCA_964475605.1 uncultured Chelativorans sp. | reverse complement strand
CGGTGCCGTCATGCGCCGCTATATGGCGGAAACGGCCGGCGATTACCAGTGCGGACCGCCGGTCAGGCGATCGCCACGATCCCGAGCACGACGAGCAGGAACAGGATCAGGACGATGCCGATCAGGATCTTGACGCCCGTCATGGCGACGCCGGAAATCGTGTTGAAGCCAAGCAGACCGGCGACGGCGGCGACGATCAGCAATATCAGAATCCACTCAAGCATCGGAAAGCCCCTCGGTAATGTCTTCAGGTCGTTACGGCGCTAGAACGCGTTGGCCTGCTCGCCGGTTCCGGCGCCGGCATCCGGATGGCGCGGACAAGGCATTTTCCCCGACTGCGCCTATCGCCGGACCATGGCGGCGCATAAGAGAAGAAGCGGCCACCGAAGGAGTGCGGGCATGGTGATGAAGCGGACCGGGGAACCCTGGATGACGGCGGCGGATTTCGGGCGCAGCCTGCCGCGCGGCGTCGGGATCAACCTGCTGGTGCCGGAGATCGCGCCGATGGAGGCGTTCTGCCGCGAGGTGCTCGGGGCGACCTCGGTCTATGCCGACGAGGATTTCGCGGCGATGGAGCTGCTCGGCTCGGCCTTCATGCTGCATGCCGACCACAGCTATGCCGACCATGAGATGTCGGCCTCGATCGCCGGGGCGGAGCTGCGCGGCGCCGGCGTCGAGATCAGGCTCTACGGCGCCGATCCCGACGAGCTGGAGGAACGGGCGCGCCAGGCCGGGCTCGTCGTGCTCTCCGGCTCGATCGACAAGCCGCATGGCTTGCGCGAATGCCACATCATCAGCCCTTTCGGGCATGTCTTCGTGCCGAGCATGGCGCTCAAGGATTGAAAACGGGCGGCTGCGCACCGTAAATTAACCATGGGGGTGCTCCATTCTCCCAAAGATCGCCATGATCTGGGCGATGGAAGAAAATTTCCCGAGACGGAACCGTCTGAACGGCATTCCGTTGGCTCGACGGAGGACTGACATGAATTTTTCCCATCCTGGACTGGCCGTGGCGATTATTGCGACGATCGGCCTGGCCGGTTGCCAGAGCGAGCGGTTCTCGCGTCTCGACACCCGTCAGCCCGCACCGCTGCAGGCCGCACCTGCCGGCAGCGTCACCACGAACCAGCTTCCGCCGCCGGCCCAGCCGGGCGTCGACCCGAACACCGGCTTCCCCACCGCGCCCGGTGAGGACGAAACCGACACGGCCGGCGACGGGACGCAGATGGCGGCGGTGGACCCGAACGCGCCGGAGATCACCACCGGCAGCGTCGCCGGCGTCTGGAACGCTTCCGTCGCCGGGCAGAGCTGCCGTATCGCGACGCCGCAGACGCGCTTCGGCGAAGGCTACCGCGCAGGCCCGCTGCGCTGCCCGGCGCCGCTCGACGGCGTCAAGTCGTGGAACGTTTCCGGCAGCCAGCTCGCCCTCTATGACGAGACCGGCAACGTGCTCGCCCGCCTCTATTCGTCCGGCGCGGAACGTTTCGACGGCCAGACGACGAGCGGCCAGCAGGTTTCGCTGTCGCGCTGATCGCAGGTCACGATGACGGGAATGTCGTCCCACTCAGGCCTGACGGCGTTCCGGACGGTCGCACAGCGCTATGGCGAGCTGACGGAGCGCGGCGAGATCGGGTACGATGCGCGCCAGCACGCCGTCGCCAAGGCGCTCGACCAGCTCATCGAGGATATCTCGTCGAAGCGGCTCGCCGCCAAATCCAGCGCGCTCGGCTGGCTGTTCGCCAAGCGGCGCCCGGACAGGAGCGCCGTCAGGGGGCTCTACATCCATGGCGGGGTCGGGCGCGGCAAGACCATGCTCATGGACATGTTCTTCGAGCTGGTCCCGGTGCGGCGCAAGCGGCGCGCCCATTTCAACGATTTCATGGCCGATGTCCATGACCGCATCCAGCGCCACCGCGAGGCGCTGAAGCGCGGCGAGACCAGGGAGACGGACCCGATCCCGCCGGTGGTGCGCGCGCTGGCCGAGGAAGCCTGGGTGCTCTGCTTCGACGAGTTCACCGTCACCGACATCGCCGATGCGATGGTGATGTCGCGGCTCTTCTCGGGCCTCTTCGCCGCAGGGGTGATCCTGGTCGCGACGTCCAATGTGGCGCCGCAGCAGCTCTATCGGGACGGGCTCAATCGCGGCCTCTTCGCGCCCTTCATCGCGACGCTCGAGCAGCATGCGCAGGTGATCGAGCTCGGCGGCGAAACCGACTACCGGCGGCAGAAGCTCGACCGGCTGCCGGTCTATATCGCGCCGCTGGGGCAGGAGGCCGAACGCCGCATGGACGAGGCGTGGTCGGTGGCGACTTCCGGCCACGACACGCACGAGGCGGCGCTGACCGTGAAGGGCCGCAGGCTCGCCGTCCCGCGCTCCAACGGCACGGCGGCGCGCTTCGACTTCGCCGATCTCTGCGAGAAGCCGCTCGGCGCCCGCGACTATCTCGCCATCGCCGGGCGCTTCGACACGATCTTCATCGACGGCATCCCGGTGCTGGGGCCGGAGAAGCGCAACGAGGCGAAGCGCTTCATCCTCCTGATCGACACGCTCTACGACCAGCGCGTGCGCCTGGTGGCGAGCGCGGCCGTTCCGCCGGAGGAACTCTATCAGGGCCGGACCGGCACCGAGGCGTTCGAGTTCGGGCGCACCGCCTCCCGCCTCAACGAGATGCAGGCGGCCGAATGGCGCGAGACGGCCCGGCGCGGCG
>CAYYZC010000411.1:0-2737 GCA_964475605.1 uncultured Chelativorans sp. | reverse complement strand
CGGCGATGCGCTCGCGATTGGCCTCGATGCCGACGACGCAATTGTCGGTGAAGGAGATCATCGCGTCCGAAAGCAGCCGGATCGACTGCAGCACCGCATTGGCGATCACCGGCTTGAAGACGTTGAGCTCGAAATGGCCCTGGCTCGCGGCCATCTGGACCGTCGCCTGGTTGCCCATGACCTGCGTCGCCACCATGGTCAGCGCCTCGGCCTGGGTCGGGTTGACCTTGCCGGGCATGATGGAGGAGCCGGGCTCGTTCTCGGGCAGGATCAGCTCGCCGAGCCCGGAGCGCGGGCCGGAGCCCAGGAAGCGGATATCGTTGGCGATCTTGAACAGGTCGGCGGCAAGCGTGGCGAGCGCGCCGTGGAAGAAGGTCAGCGCGCCGTGGCTCGCCAGCGCCTCGAACTTGTTCTCCGCGGTGCGGAAGGGATGGCCGGTGATCTCGGCGACGCGGGCCGCGAAGCCTTCGTCGAAACCCTTGGGCGCGTTGAGCCCGGTGCCCACCGCGGTGCCGCCCTGCGCCAGCGCATGCACGTCGCCCAATGCCTGCAGGATGCGGTTCGAGGACAGCGCGAGAGCCGAGACATAGCCGGAGAACTCCTGGCCCAGCGTCAGCGGAGTGGCGTCCTGCGTATGGGTGCGGCCTATCTTGACGATGTCGCCGAACGCTTCCGCCTTGAGCGCCAGCGCCTCGGTCAGGTGGCGCAGCGCCGGCAGCAGCGACGAATGCGCCTCGACTCCGGCCGCGATATGCATCGCGGTCGGGAAGGTGTCGTTGGAGGACTGACTCATATTGACGTGGTCGTTGGGATGGACCGGCTTCTTCGATCCCATCTCGCCGCCCAGCATCTCGATCGCCCGGT
This sequence comes from uncultured Chelativorans sp., assembly GCA_964475605.1. Taxonomy (GTDB): domain Bacteria; phylum Pseudomonadota; class Alphaproteobacteria; order Rhizobiales; family Rhizobiaceae; genus CAYYZC01. The sequence goes on along the minus strand of CAYYZC010000411.1, from coordinate 1,873 downwards.
TGGATACGACCTCATTGGCGTTCATGTTCGACTGTGTGCCCGAGCCGGTCTGCCAGACGACGAGCGGAAAATGATCGTCGAGCTTGCCGGCGGCGACCTCCTGCGCGGCGGCGACGATCCTGTCGCCGAGGGCGCGGTCGAGCAGGCCGAGCGACATGTTGGTCTCGGCCGCGGCCTGCTTGACGATGCCGAGCGCGTGGACCAGCGGGGCCGGCATCTTCTCGGTGCCGATGCGGAAATTCTGCAGAGACCGCTGCGTCTGCGCGCCCCAATAACGGTCGGCAGGGACATCGATGGGGCCAAAGGTATCGGTCTCGACGCGGGTCTTCATCATCCACTCTCGTTGGGTTCAAGGGGCTCCGCCGCATATGCGGCAATGGCGCGGCTTTTGCAAATGGCGGGCACCGGTTTCGGCGGCCGGGCCGGTCAAATCACATCCAGGATCTGCACCGTCTGCCATGTCGCCAGCAGCATGATGAGCCCGCCGATGGCGCGCAGCAGAAGCGTCTCGCGCACCGACTTGATAACCCAGCCGGCGAAGGGTGCGGCGGCGACGCCGCCGACGATCAGCCCGCCTATGGCCGCGGCGTGGTTCACATAGGCGCCGGCCGCCTCCCAATGGCCGGTCAGCAGGGCGACGAGGAAGGTGGTCGAGACGGAGAGCGTGATCAGGAACTCGCTCGCATTCACGGTTCCGACGACATAGCGCGGCGGCGCGCCGGCGCCGAGCAGCCCGGTGGTCACGATCGGGCCCCAGCCACCGCCCCCGGCCGCGTCGAGGAAGCCGCCGGCGGCACCCAGCGGCGCCACGACCTTCGCCGGCACCGGCCGGCTCGGGATCTTGCGGAAGGAGCGGACGAGCAGCCAGATGCCGACCAGGGCCAGATAGCTGGTGACGAAGGGCTTGACGACGTCGCCGTCGAAAGAGGTGAGCACGAAGGCGCCGAGGCAGCCCCCGACGATCCCGAACGGGGCGAGGCGGATGAACAGGCCCCAGTCGATATTGCGATGGTAGATGTGCGAGGAGCCGGAAGCGGCCGTGGTGAAGAGCTCGGCGGCATGGACGGAAGCCGAGACATGCGCCGGCGGGACGCCGAAGCCGAGAAGGACCGTGGCGCAGACCACGCCATAGGCCATGCCGAGCGCCCCGTCGATGATCTGGGCGAGGAAGCCGACGATGGCGAACAACAGGAAGTCCGGCATGATGCAATCCCCTCGTTACGGCCATTCGGCCGCCGCGGAAGCTAGCCGGGCGAGAACGCCCGCGTAAGAGGTAATCTTTGCGTACTGCAGGGCTTGCGGGGAAGCGCTTTCCACGAAGGAGCCCGCCGCCCGCCCTTGACGCCTTCTGCCGGCGCGCCGGATCTTCCTTCCCCGCGGGCCTGGGGCATGAAAAAGGGCGGCATCGCTGCCGCCCTTTTCCGGTTTTCCGTCGGAGCGGACCTTAGAAGTCCATGCCGCCCATGCCGCCGCCCGGCATCGCGGGCATTGCGGGCGCGTCCTTCTTCGGCGCCTCGGCGATCATCGCCTCGGTGGTGACGAGAAGGCCGGCCACGGAAGCGGCATCCTGGAGCGCATGACGAACGACCTTGACCGGATCGACGATGCCGAGCGCGATCATGTCGCCATACTCGCCGCTCTGGGCGTTGTAGCCGTAGGTCGCACCCGCATTCTCGAGGATCTTGCCTGCGACGATCGAAGCCTCGGCGCCGGCATTGGTCGCGATCTGGCGAGCCGGCGACTGGACGGCGCGGCGGATGATGTTGATGCCGGCTTCCTGGTCGGGATTCTCGCCGCGGGCGGTGATCGCCTGCGAGGCGCGCAGCAGGGCCACGCCGCCGCCGGCGACGATGCCTTCCTCGACGGCCGCGCG
>CAYYZC010000410.1:0-2746 GCA_964475605.1 uncultured Chelativorans sp. | reverse complement strand
CGCAGGAGGCCTCCGGCGGCGCTTGCCGAACCGCCGAAGGAATGAGGTGCCGATCTGCTGCGCTCGTCGTCCCGGCCAAGGTTGCGTTCGCCACACCTTCGTCATCCCCGGGGCGAAGCCGGAGCGGTAGCGAATGAACCGTGCGGCTGGGCGAGACGGCGGACGGTTCTGTACCGCCTCGTGCGGCCGTGCCGTTCGGGCATGGGCCCTCGGGTCGATGCCCGAGGACGACGAAGAGTGGAAGAGAGGCCACTTATCCTGTAGCGCAAGGTGCCTGCCCAGGCAGCCGCCTTTGCCGTGGGCGTGCGCCTGCCAGTAGCCTCAGAGCTCTTCCATCAGCCTGGCCGCGCCGGAGTTCACCGCCTGGCCGGAAACGTCCTCTATGTTGAGCGAGCTCACCACGCCGTCCTCGACGATCATCGAGAAGCGCTTGGCGCGAAGGCCCAGGCCGCGTGCCGACATGTCCTGCTCGAGGCCGGCGGCACGGACGAAGTCGCCGCTGCCGTCGGCCAGGAAGACGAGCCTGCCCTCGCCGCCGGTGAAGCGGGCCCAGGCGCTCATGACGTAGGCGTCGTTGACGGCGACCACCGCGACCGCATCGACGCCCTTGGCGATGATCGCGTCGTAATTGTCCAGATAGCCGGGCAGGTGGTTGTTGCTGCAGGTCGGGGTGAAGGCGCCGGGAACGCCGAACAGGACGACCTTCCTGCCCGCGAAGACGTCGGCGGTCGAGACCTCCTTCGGCCCGTCCTTCGTCGCCATCCGCAAGGTCGTCTCGGGTAGCTTCTCGCCGACTGCTATCGTCATTTTCCGTCTCTCTTCAAAAGCCCTCGCGGCGAGCGTTATCGACAAGGAGCGGCAATGGCAACCAGCTCATTGCGAATGGTCGAGGACGATCGTGCCGGCCACCGCGCCCTGGTCGGTCACCAGCGTGTAGCCGGCCTCGGCCTCGCCTTCGGTATTCCCGGCGCGATGATACTCGATCTCGAAGAAGATCCCGTCGTCCTTCATGACGAGCTCGGGCCTGCCGAAGGCGAACGACGGAACCCCGTCGAGGAAAAGCTCCTTCACCGTCACGCCCGCAGGCACGATCGCCTCGAGCGTAAGCCGCCCGGCACCGATGTCTGCGATCTCGACGCGGGTCGCGTCGTCCGCCGGCTGCGGCAGGCCGGAGAAGGCCTGTGAGACGACTGCCGCATGCTGCGGATTGTAGGCCTCGCTGTCGGGCGTCAGCGTCAGCGAGGCGGCGACGGGGATGCAGATCGTCTCGCAGAGGCCGATGAAGAGATCGGCATTCAGCGGTTCGCCCGGATCGATGCCTTCCAGCGTCAGCGCGAGCGCCACCGGCCGGTCGTAGCCGGTCCAGCTCGAAGGGCCTTCGTCGAAACGCTTCGGCACCGGGAAGCCGATCCGTACCGCTTCGGTGCCGAGCGCGCCGGTGATCTGGAGCGCCGGCGGCACGCCGGAATCGCCGGGGTCCGACCAGTAGGTCTTCCAGCCGCTGTCGAGCACGATCTCCAGCGCCCCGCGCAGCCTGCCCTCGGCATCGGGCACGCCGCTGGTCACGAGGCGCAGCCGCGCGCCTTCGGCCTCGAACCAGTCGCTGGAGGATGCCGCGGCCGGCGCAGCGAGCAGGAGCAGGGCGACGGAAGCGGCAGGCGATATTCTCATCCCGAGACCTTTCTCCGGTTCCAGCCTTGCCTGCAACCGGTCAAGGTCCATCTGTAGTCATAATCATGTGAGGCTGCGCGCGTCGACGGCCCGTTCATGGGCCGGGTCTTTCGTGCAGGCATGAAACGGGTTAGGTTTCCCTCAGTAATCGCGGAATAGACGATCATGACCGCACGTGGCTATTTGGACAATCACTTCCTGGTGGCGATGCCGGGGATGATGGACGAGCGCTTCGAGCGCTCCGTCATCTATGTCTGCGCGCATAGCGACGAGGGCGCGATGGGGCTCATCGTCAACCAGTCGCAGCACATGCAGTTTCCCGATCTCCTCGTCCAGCTCGGCATACTGGACGAACAGGAGGCGATCAGGCTGCCACCCCGGACGCGCGACTTCCAGGTCCAGAACGGCGGGCCGGTCGACCGCAGCCGCGGCTTCGTGCTGCACACCGACGACTATATGGTCGAATCCTCGATGCCGGTCTCCGAGCAGATCTGCCTGACCGCCACCATCGACATATTGCGCGCCATCTCGGCCGGCAACGGCCCGAGCCGGGCCCTGATGACGCTGGGCTATTCGGGCTGGGGCGCGGGCCAGCTCGAAAGCGAGATCGCCGAGAATGGCTGGCTCATCTGCCCGGCCAGCGCCGACCTGCTGTTCGACAGCGATCTCGACCGCAAATACGACCGCATCCTCGCCTCGATCGGCGTCGACCTGACCCATCTGAGCTCGATCGCCGGTCACGCCTGAGTGAGCGGGAACTGCTCCTTGAGCAGCCTGATCGCCCCGGCCGCGTCGATCGGCGGGCCGAACATGTAGCTCTGCACATATTCGCAGCCCATCTGGCGCAGCTCCAGCGCGTCGTTCTCGTCGGCGACGCCCTCGGCGACCACCGACAGCCCCAGTTCATGGCCCATATTGACCATGGAGCGCAGCAGCACCGAGCGCTTGGGGCTCTCGTCGTCGAGGAAGCTCTTGTCGATCTTGATCGTGTCGAAGGGGAAGCGCGTCAGATAGGAGAGCGACGAATAGCCGGTGCCGAAATCGTCGAGCGACAGGCCGATGCCGAGCGATCGCA
>CAYYZC010000409.1:0-2759 GCA_964475605.1 uncultured Chelativorans sp. | reverse complement strand
GATTCGTCGATCGATCCGGTCGGCGCCTGCGTCGGCATGCGCGGCTCGCGCGTCCAGGCGGTGGTCGGCGAGCTCCAGGGCGAGAAGATCGACATCATCCCGTGGTCGCAGGACGCCGCCTCCTTCATCGTCAACGCGCTGCAGCCGGCCGAGGTGGCGAAGGTGGTTCTCGACGAGGATGCCGAGCGCATCGAGGTCGTCGTCCCCGACGACCAGCTCAGCCTGGCGATCGGCCGGCGCGGCCAGAACGTGCGGCTTGCCTCGCAGCTCACCGGCTGGGACATCGACATCCTCACCGAGGAGGAGGAGTCGCAGCGGCGCCAGAAGGAGTTCGTCGAGCGCTCCAACCTGTTCATGGAAGCGCTCAATGTCGACGAGATGGTCGGCCAGGTGCTCGCCTCCGAAGGCTTCACCTCCGTCGAGGAAGTGGCCTATGTCGAGGCCGACGAGATTTCCTCGATCGATGGCTTCGACGAGGAGACGGCCGAGGAGATCCAGGCTCGCGCACGCGAATATCTGGAGCGGATCGAGGCCGAGTTCGACCAGCGCCGCACCGAGCTCGGCGTCGCGGACGAGCTGCGCGAGATCCCCGGCGTGACGACCGCGATGATGGTCGCCCTCGGCGAGGACGACGTGAAGACGGTCGAGGATTTCGCCGGCTATGCGGTCGATGACCTCACCGGATGGAAGGAGCGCAAGGACGGGGAGACGACGTTCTTCCCCGGCGTGCTCAGCGATTTCGGGGTCAGCCGCGCCGAGGCCGAGCAGATGGTGGTCGCAGCCCGGCTGAGGGTCGGCTGGATCAGCGAGGAGGATCTCGCCGGCGAGGAGGAAGAGGAAGAGCTCGCCGACGCGGCGGAAGCCTGATCATGAACGGGACCCGACAGAGGCCAGCCGGAGCAGCTTGTGCAAGACATGAACGATCGCACCTGCATCGTCACGCGCCGCCAGGCCGACCCGGAAACCATGATCCGGTTCGTGGTCGGGCCGGACATGGACGTGGTGCCCGATCTGAAGCGCAAGCTGCCCGGCCGCGGCTGCTGGGTCACGGCTGAGCGCAGCCACGTCGAGACGGCGACCCGCAAGAACCTGTTTGCGCGTGCCTTCAGGTCGAAGGTTGCACCGGCGCCCGACCTTGCCGATATAGTGGACGGGCTGCTCGCCCGCGCCGCACTGGGGTCGCTGGGCCTTGCCCGCAAGGCCGGCCAGGCCGTCATGGGCGCCGCGAAGGTCGAAAGCACGGTGCGTTCCGGCAAGGCGGAGCTGCTGCTTCACGCCGTCGGGGCGTCTCCCGACGGGGTGCGCAAGCTTGACCAGGCGCGCCGAGCGGTGGCATATGCCGGCGGCCCTGAAATCGCCGCCTACAATCTCTTCGCCGAACCGGAATTGAGTTTGGCATTGGGCGGCACAAATGTGGTACATGCTGCCGTGCTCGCGGGCGATACGGGCAAGGCAGTCGAGAAGCGGTTGGTCGCGCTTCGCCGCTATCGGGGCGGATCCCCGGAAGATCGATTATTGGTTGCCGCAGCCGAAAATGCGCAGAACGGCGCAGAGGATACGGAATGAGTGAACGAAAGACGGGTGACGACAAGACGCTGAGCGTCGGCACGAAGAAGCTGACGCTGAAGCGCCCCGGCATGGAACAGGGCACCGTGCGCCAGAATTTCTCGCACGGGCGGACCAAGGCGGTGGTTGTCGAAACCAAGAAGCGCAAGTTCGCGATGCCGGGCGAGAAGCCGGATGTCGCGCCTGCGCCGGTGACGCTGAAGCCGCGCCCGCCGCAGCCTGCCGCGCCCCAGGCGCCGCAGCCACAAAGGCCGGCAACGCCGCGTCCCCCGGCGCCGGATCGTGGCGGCATGGTCCTCAACGAGCTCTCCAACGAGGAGATGGAGGCGCGCCGGCGCGCGTTGCAGGATTCCAAGGCACGCGAGCAGGAAGAGCGCAAGGTCGCTGCCGCGGATGCCGAACGGCGGGCTCGCGAAGACGAGCGCCGCCAGCGCGAGCGCGAGGAATCGGCGCGACGCCAGGCCGAGGAGGAAGCCCGCATCAAGTCCGAGGCGGAAGCGCGCAAGCGCGCCGAGGAAGAGGCACGCCGACGCGCGCCTGCGACCGCGGAAGAAGTCGTCGAGGAGGAAGAGCGCCCGCGCGGAGCCGTCAAGCGCAGCGGTCCGGTCAAGCCGGAAGCGGCAGCACCCCGCCCTGCCCGCCCGCGTGGCGAAGAGGATCGCCGCCGCGGCAAGCTGACGCTCAATACCGCATTGTCCGGCGAGGAGGCACGCGGCCGCTCGCTATCCTCGATGCGCAGGCGCCAGGAGAAATTCAAGCGCGCCATGCATCAGGAGCCGCGCGAGAAGATCTCGCGCGAGGTCGTGCTTCCCGAGACGATCACCATCCAGGAGCTCGCACAGCGCATGGCCGAGCGCGCCGTCGACGTCGTCAAGTTCTTCATGAAGCAGGGCCAGATGATGAAGCCCGGCGACGTGATCGACGCCGACACGGCGGAGCTGGTGGCGAGCGAGTTCGGCCACACCGTGCGCCGCGTCGCCGAATCGGATGTCGAGGAAGGCCTGTTCGACATCGCCGACCGCGACGAGGATCTGAAGCCGCGTCCGCCCGTGGTCACCATCATGGGCCATGTCGATCACGGCAAGACCTCGCTGCTCGACGCGATCCGCCATGCCGACGTCGTCGCCGGCGAGGCGGGCGGCATCACCCAGCATATCGGCGCCTATCAGGTCGAGCAGGACGGCCAGAAGATC
>CAYYZC010000408.1:0-2768 GCA_964475605.1 uncultured Chelativorans sp. | reverse complement strand
TGTGCCATCGTCACACTCGCCGCCTTTCGTGACTGCCCCACCTCTCGCCCGCCCCGCGCGGCGGCAGCGGTCGAATCACGAAAGAAGGCTATCCGAGGTGACGCCCGGAGAGAATCCCCCGCCGCAAGTTTTCGCTGCTTCGCACAGATTTACCGGCGGAACCGGAAGCAGATCGGAGGTCTGACCTAGCGGCCGTCCGGCGTACGCAGCCCGTACCACTTGTCCTTGACGGCGTTATAGTGCTCCTGCGGCCGGTATTCCTCGACATTGAGGGCAAGCACACGCGGTGACAGGCGGCCGATGGCCGACAGGATCGCATAGCTTGCCGCGACCACGTCGCGCTCGGAGCTGACGAGGTTGATCTGCGCGGCGATGACGTCGGCCTGGGCGTTCAGCACGTCGAGCGTCGTGCGCTGGCCGACATTGCGCTCCTCGATGACGCCGCTCAGCGCCAGCCTCGCTGCCGAGACGAGCTCGCGATTGGCGACGACGGCCTGCTGGGCGGCGATATATTGCGTCCAGGCGGCCGTTACTGCGGCACGCACATCATCGCGCGACACGTCGACGTCGATCCGCGCCCGGCCGAGCGATTCCTTGGAACGCCGCACTTCCGCCGAGACCCGGCCGCCCTGGTAGATCGGCACGCGCAGGCTGAGCCCGACCGAGGCCGAGTTCGAGGTGCCGTCGCTGATGCCGGCAGGCGAGGAATCGCGGAAGCTGCGCGAGACGCCGGCCGTCGCGTCGAGCTGCGGCAGCAGCGCGCCTTCGGCCGATTTAACCTGGAAGCCGGCCGCATCGACCAGATGCTGGGTCGCAAGGATCGCCGGATGCTCGTTGGAGGCGATCGCAAAGCCCGAATCCAGGCTCGGCGGCAGCAGGCCGGATACGGGCGAGGCCGCCGCCAGTTGGCCCGGCGCATCGCCGACGATCTGGCGATAGATCGCTTCGCTCGAGGTCGCCTGCGCGCGCGCCGCGCTCAGTTGCGCCTCGGCCGCGGCACGCTCCGCCTGCGCCTGGGCGACGTCGGTGCGCGTTCCCTCGCCGACCTCGAAGCGCGAATCGGCAGCACGGACCTGCTCCCGGAGGAAGTCCAGATTCTGCTCGCGGAAAACCGCGATCTGGCGGTCGCGGATCACGTCGACATAGGCCGCGGCGGCGTTGAACAGGATGTTCTGCTCCGTGTTGCGCAGGGTTTCCTGGGCCGCATGCACCTGCGCTTCGGCGGCGCGCACATTGTTGAGCGTCTGGAAACCGTCGAACAGCGACTGCTGGATCTGGACGCCGAAGGAGCCGGCCGTGATCTGCGTGCCGGACTGGGTCGCATAGTTGAGATCGCTGACGCCGGCGATCACCGGCCGCCAGCCGGATTTCGCCACCGCCACGCCTTCGTCGGTGACGCGGACGCCGGCGCGCGCCGAGTTCAGGCTGGCATTGTTCTGATAGGCGCTCTGCAGCGCGTCCTGGATCGACTCGGCCAGGGCCGCCTCGCCGGGAAGGACGGCCAGCACGCAAACGGCCGCTGCCATGAATTTCATGCGAAGAATAGAATTCATCAATCCGATACCTGCTCCGGCGCAACCCAGTCCGGTTCGATCCCATGCCGCCGACGCCCCGCATGGCGCAGCCACGATTCCCGAACGCATTCCAATCCGGGAGGGCTAATGCCGCCCCTCCGCGCGGTCAAGCTGCAGCCAGTTACAAGGGCGGGACCGGCGCAGCCGGAAAGCCGCCATTGGCGTGACGCGGGCGGATGCTAGCCCAAAAAAACCATGGGCGGCGTGGCGCATTGGTAACATCGGTGGAAAATTCCGAGCTTGCCGTCTGAAATTCGTCAATTATTCCGGGTCGCGCCCGGCTTTCGCGGCGGAGCCCTTTCGGGACGGTCGATACGGACCGAACGGTTGCCGGTATTTGCCGCCGGCAGCCGTGATTCGTGGAAGGACAAAAGGCTAAGACGTCGCCAACTCCCAGGATCGACGACGCGCGCCTATCGGCAGGGAGCGACGGCTCAGAATTCGAAGACGGGGCTGCGCTGGAAGCCGGGTAGCGGGCGCACCGCGGCGTTGAAGCTGGCGCGGCTGGCGACCACCTTGCCCTCCTTGCGGTAGAGCATGGCGCGCCCGGCATTACCGTGGCCGACCACGGCGGCGAGCCGCCCGCCGTCGCGAAGCTGGTCGAACAGCGGCTGGGGCACCTCGTCGACCGCGCCTTCGACGATGATAACGTCGAAGGGCGCCTGTGGCGCATAGCCTTCCGTCAGCGGACCCTCGACCACGGCGACATTGTCGCAGCCGAGACGATCGAGCGTCGCGGCGGCCTCGGCGGCGAGCCGCGCATCCTCCTCCAGCGCCACGGCCGAGCCGCAGAGCCGCGAGATGACCGCCGCCGAATAGCCGGTGCCGCAGCCGATATCGAGGACGAACTCGCCCGGAGCGATCGCCGCGAGCTGCAGGAGCCGCGCGAAGGGCGACGGCTCCATCAGATAGCGCGCCGGCCGTCCGCCGTCGGCTGCAGCGATCTCGATGTCCTCGTCGATATAGGCCAGCGCCCGGCGCCGCTGCGGCACGAATTCCTCGCGCGGCACGTCGAGCATCGCATCGACGATCGCGCGGTCGAACACCTCCGTGGTGCGCAACTGCCCGTCCACCATCTTGATGCGCTGCGCCTTGAAGTCACTCACCATCATCGCGATCGCCGTCACCGTCCCAATCTTGCCGTAACGACGCCGGGCGCGGAAAAGCGCCCGGAAGGAGTGGAGGCCTCGCCCG
>CAYYZC010000407.1:0-2777 GCA_964475605.1 uncultured Chelativorans sp. | reverse complement strand
GCACGACCGAAGCGAAGGCCTCGTTCAGCTCGAACAGGTCGATGTCGCCGAGCGTCATCTTCGCCTTCTTCAGCAGCTTCTCGGTTACGTCGACCGGCCCGGTCAGCATGATGGCAGGCTCCGAGCCGATATTGGTGAAGGCGCGGATGCGCGCCCGCGGCTTCAGCGCAAGCGCCTTGCCGCCTTCCTCGGAGCCGAGCAGCACGGCCGCCGCGCCGTCGACGATGCCGGAGGAATTGCCGGCGTGGTGGACGTGGTTGACGCCTTCGAGCTCCGGATAGCGCTGCACCGCGACGGCATCGAAGCCGCCCATCTCTCCGGGCATCACGAAGGACGGGTTGAGGGACGCCAGCGACTGCATGTCGGTCGAGGGCCGCATGTGCTCGTCGTTGTCGAGGATGGTGAGGCCGTTCTGGTCCTTGACCGGCACGACGGAGTTCCTGAAGCGGCCGTCCTTCCACGCCTCGGCGGCGCGCTTCTGGCTCTCCACCGCATAGGCGTCGACGTCGTCGCGGGAGAATCCATATTTGGTGGCGATCAGGTCTGCGGAGACGCCCTGCGGCATGAAATAGGACGGCAGGCCGACGGAGGGATCCATGAACCAGGCGCCGCCAGACATGCCCATGCCGACGCGCGACATCGATTCGACGCCGCCGGCGATGACGATGTCGTCGGAGCCGCCGGCGATCTTGGCCGCGGCCAGATTGATCGCGTCGAGGCCGGAGGCGCAGAAGCGGGAGATCTGCATCCCCGGCGCCTGCATCGCATAGCCGGCCTCGAACGCCGCCGAGCGCGGGATCACCGAGCCGGCCTCGCCGACGGGATCGACGCAGCCGAAGATGATGTCGTCGACCTTGGCCGTGTCGAGGCCGTTGCGGTCGCGCACCGCCTCCAGCACCCTGGCGCCGAGGCGCACGGCCGGCACTTCGTGCAGCGAACCGTCCTTCTTGCCGCGCCCGCGCGGCGTCCGCACGGCGTCATAGACATAAGCGTCAGACATTCGATTCTCCCTGTGGTTGCGGGGGCGGAAGCTACCCCGAACTGGTCATTTCAGGTTCGCCTCACAAGCTTCTCGCGATGAGCAGCTTCATGATCTCGTTGGTGCCGCCATAGATGCGCTGGACGCGGGCGTCGCGATACATCCGGGCGATCGGATATTCGTTCATATAGCCATAGCCGCCGTGGAGTTGCAGGCACTCGTCGACGATCCTGCACTGAAGGTCGGTGAGCCAGTATTTCGCCATCGACGCGGTCGTCGGATCGAGTCCGCCGTCGAGATGGCGGGCGACGCAGTCATTGTAGAAGACGCGTCCGATCGTCGCCTCGGTCTTGAGCTCCGCCAGCTTGAACTGGGTGTTCTGGAACTCGATGACGGGCTGGCCGAAGGCCTTGCGCTGCTTGACGTAATCGATCGTCACGGCAAGCGCCCGCTCGATCATCGAGATCGCCTGGGCGCCGATCAGCAGCCGCTCCTGCGGCAATTGCTGCATGAGCTGGACGAAGCCCTGGCCTTCCTCCTGCCCGAGGAGATTGGCGGTCGGCACGCGCACGTCGTTGAAGAACAGCTCGGACGTATCGTTCGCCTTCAGCCCGATCTTGTCGAGGTTGCGGCCGCGTTCGAAGCCCTCCACCTCGTCGGCCTCGACGACGATCAGCGAGGTGCCCTTGGCGCCTCTGGAAGGATCGGTCTTGGCGACGACGATGATCAGGTCGGCGAGCTGGCCGTTGGTGATGAAGGTCTTGGAGCCGTTGATGCGGTACTGGTTGCCGTCCTTCTCGGCCCGCGTCTTGACGCCCTGGAGGTCGGAGCCCGCACCCGGCTCGCTCATCGCGATGGCGCCGACGAGCTCGCCCGAAGCCATCCTGGGCAGCCATTTCCGCTTCTGCTCCTCCGAGCCGTAATGGAGGATATAGGGCGCGACGATGGCGTTGTGGAGCGCGATGCCGAAGCCGTCGACGCCGACATGGCCGAGCGCCTCGGCGATCACGCTCTCATGGGCGTAGCTGCCGCCCGAGCCGCCATATTCCTCCGGCATCGCGGCGCAGAGCAGGCCGGCCGCGCCCGCCTTGCGCCAGCTTTCCCGGTCGAATTTCTCCGCCTTCTCGAACTCGTCGTAGCGCGGCAGGATCTCGTCGGTGAGGAAGCGGCTCGCCATGTCGTAGAGCATGGCGACATCCTCTTCGGCCCATTGCGGCTTCGGGAGGTCGAGGACGGTGGTGGGAGATGTCATGCGGCTTGGCTCCTGGGAGAGGTTTGCGCTCTATGTCGCCTTTTCTGTCCTGCCGGACACTTCCTCGCAAGGTCGGAGATATCCGACACGGCAGAGGCAGCTCGAAAAGGGCGGAAGCATCGGCGAGGAGCCTAGCCCAAGCGCGAGATGTGTTCAATGTTGAACAATCCGCTTCCCGTTCTCAAAACGCCTCCGCCTCCAGCGCCATCATCGACTCGGCGCCGGCCGAGATGCGGGCGAGATGGGCGGCGGTCTCGGGCATCACGCGCTCCATGAAGAAGCGCCCCGTCACCAGCTTCCCCTCGCAGAACGACGACGAGCCGTCGGCCCCTGCGGCCAGCTTCTGCTGCGCGGCCTTCGCCATGCGCGCCCACATGAACCCGAGGGAGACGAGGCCGAAGAGGTGCATGTAGTCGGTCGAGGCGGCGCCGGCATTGTCGGGCTTGGCGATCGCGTTCTGCATCAGCCACATGGTCGCCGCCTGGAGGTCGTTGAGGCCCTTCTTCAGCGCCTTGGTGAAGGGCGCCATGGCCTCGTCGTCGCGGT
>CAYYZC010000406.1:0-2788 GCA_964475605.1 uncultured Chelativorans sp. | reverse complement strand
GCAGGCTTAGGTGAACATCTGGCAGCAGCAGGAATCGGATCGATGGCGGAATTCGACTACGACCTCTTCGTGATCGGCGGCGGCTCGGGCGGCGTGCGCGCCGGCCGCCTCAGCGCGGCGATGGGCAAGCGCGTCGCCATCGCCGAGGAATACCGTTTCGGCGGCACCTGCGTGATCCGCGGCTGCGTTCCGAAGAAGCTCCTCGTCTATGCCTCCCAGTTCCCGGAGCATTTCGAGGATGCGGCCGGCTATGGCTGGACGGTCGGCGACCGCTCCTTCGACTGGCCGACGCTGATCGCCAACAAGGACCGCGAGATCGCGCGCCTGGAAGGCCTCTACCGCCGCGGCCTCGAAAATGCCGGCGCGACGATCGTCGAGAGCCGGGCGGTGCTCGAAGACCGGCACACGGTGCGCATCGTGGCCGAGAACCGCACGGTGACCGCACGCCACATATTGATCGCCACCGGCGCACGTCCCGCCGCGCATCCGGCGCTTCCCGGCAGCGAGCACACGATCACATCCGACGATGCCTTCCACCTCGAGAAGCTGCCGAAGTCGATCGCCATCGAGGGCGGCGGCTATATCGCGGTCGAGTTCGCCAACATCTTCCACGGGCTCGGCGTCGAGACGACGCTGATCTATCGCGGCACCGAGATCCTCGGCCGTTTCGACATGGACATGCGCCGCGGCCTTCATCGTGCCATGGAGGACAAGGGCATCCGCATCATCTGCCAGGCCCTGGTGCGCCGGGTGGAAAAGCACGGCGACGAGCTCGAGCTGCACCTGTCCGACGAGCGGACGCTGCGCGCCGGCGCGCTCATGCTGGCAATCGGCAGGACGCCCAATACCGAGAAGCTCGGGCTCGAAGCCGCAGGCGTGGAGACCGGGCAGAAGGGCGAGATCGTGGTCGACGGCTATTCGCGCACGAATGTCGACAACGTCTATGCGATCGGCGACGTCACCGACCGGGTGCAGCTGACGCCGGTGGCGATCCACGAGGCGATGTGCCTCGTCGAGACGCTCTACAAGGACAATCCCACCTCGCCGGATCACGACGTGATCGCTACCGCGGTGTTCTCCCAGCCCGAGATCGGGACGGTCGGCATGTCGGAGGACGAGGCGTGCAGGAAGTTCGAGGAGCTGGAGATCTACCGCGCCGAGTTCCGCCCGATGCGCCATACGCTGTCCGGCCGCCGCGAGAAGACGATCATGAAGCTGGTGGTGGACGGCGAGAGCCGCCGCGTGCTCGGCGCGCACATATTAGGCATCGACGCCGGCGAGATGGCGCAGCTTCTCGGCATCGCGGTCAAGGCGAAGCTCACCAAGGACGATTTCGACCGCACCATGGCGATCCATCCATCGGCCGCCGAGGAACTGGTGACGATGTACCAGCCGACCTACCGCGTCCGCAAAGGCGAGCGGCTGGGGTGAGAGTGCCGATCCGCCGACGCAGCACCGCCCACCGATCCCCGCCGCCATCCTCGGGCTTGACGCAAGGATGACGACGGGGAGATGGCTCGGCCTTGCTTCCATGATAGCGAAGGGAAGGGCGCTGCCGATGGTGCTTCCGGCCGGCGCGGGGTAGTATAGGGAAAATCCTTGGTGTATGTGCCTCCCGTCGCCGCGCGTCACGACATGGGATGCAGCGGCCGTTGTGCAGAACTGGGTGCGAAGATGGCGAAATGGTCCCCGAATTCCTGGAGAAGCAGGCCGATCCAGCAGGTCCCTGCCTATCCCGATGCGGCTTTGCTGGCCGAGACGGAAAAGCAGCTCGCGACCTATCCGCCGCTGGTCTTTGCAGGTGAGGCGCGCAAGCTGAAGCGCCAGCTTGCCGCGGTCGCCGATGGCGAGGCGTTCCTGCTCCAGGGCGGCGACTGCGCGGAGGCCTTCGCCGAGCACGGCGCCGACAATATCCGCGACTTCTTCCGCGTTTTCCTGCAGATGGCGGTGGTGCTGACCTTCGCCGGCGCCAAGCCGGTGGTCAAGGTCGGGCGCATCGCCGGCCAGTTCGCCAAGCCGCGCTCCTCCGATCATGAGACCAAGGACGGGACGACGCTGCCGAGCTATCGCGGCGACATCATCAACGGCATCGAGTTCGACGACAGGTCGCGCACCCCGGACCCGGCGCGCCAGCATATGGCCTACCGCCAGTCCGCCGCGACGCTGAACCTGCTGCGCGCCTTCGCGCAGGGCGGCTTTGCCAATCTCGAGAACGTCCATCGCTGGATGCTCGGCTTCGTCGCCGACAGCCCGCAATCGGAGCGCTACGAGGCGCTCGCCAACCGCATCTCCGAGACGATGGATTTCATGCGCGCGGTCGGGATCAGCGCCGAGGTCCACCCGGCGCTGCGGGAGACCGACTTCTACACCAGCCATGAGGCGCTGTTGCTCGGCTATGAGGAGGCGTTGACCAGGATCGATTCCACCTCGGGCGACTGGTATGCGACCTCCGGCCACATGATCTGGATCGGCGACCGCACCCGCCAGCCCGATCACGCCCATATCGAATATTGCCGCGGCATCAAGAATCCGCTCGGCCTCAAATGCGGGCCGTCGCTGAACCCCGACGGGCTGATCGAGCTGATCGACCTGCTCAATCCGGACAACGAGCCCGGCAGGCTCACCCTGATCACCCGCTTCGGCGCCGACAAGGTCGGCGAGCATCTTCCGAAGCTGATCCGGACGGTTGAGAAGGAAGGCCGCTCCGTCGTCTGGTCCTGCGATCCGATGCATGGCAACACGATCACCGCGGCCGGCTACAAGACGCGGCCCTTCGACCGCATCCTGC
>CAYYZC010000405.1:1674-2821 GCA_964475605.1 uncultured Chelativorans sp. | reverse complement strand
ATCCGGTGCAGTTCAACTATTCGCTGCTGACCCGCTCGCAGCGCATCAGCCACGAGAATCTGCGCCTGCGCGACAAGGACTGGCTCGGCGGCGCCGAAGCCTGGTTCCAGCAGCAGGCCGGCGCGGCGGCCAATGCCAACCGGCCGCCCATGTTCGCGCCCTTCAGGCTGCGCGGCATGGAGCTCAAGAACCGCATCGTGGTCTCGCCGATGGCGCAGTACCGCGCCGTCGACGGCACCCCGACCGACTGGCACTTCGTCCATTATTGCGAGCGCGCCAAGGGCGGCGCCGGGCTGGTCCATATCGAGATGACCTGCGTCTCGCCGGAAGGACGCATCACGCCCGGCTGCCCCGGTTTCCACGAGCCCGAGCACGAGGCGGCGTGGAAGCGCATCGTCGATTTCGTCCATGCCGAGACCGACGCGAAGATCTGCGCCCAGATCGGCCATGCCGGCCCCAAGGCGTCGACGCAGGTCGGCTGGGAGGACGAGGGCATGCCGCTGAAGGAGGGCAACTGGCCGATCCTCGGCCCTTCTGCCGTTCCTTGGTCGCCCGAGCACCAGACGCCGAAGGCGATGACGCGTGCTGACATGGACAGGGTGCGCGACGAGTTCGTCGCATCGGCCCGGATGGCCGGGCGCAGCGGCTTCGACATGCTCGAACTGCATATGGCGCACGGCTATCTGCTCTCGGCCTTCATCTCGCCGCTGACCAACAGGCGCGACGACGCCTATGGCGGCAGCCTCGAGAACCGCATGCGCTTCCCGCTCGAAGTGTTCCATGCCGTGCGCGCCGTCTGGCCGGAGGACAAGCCGATCTCGGTGCGCATCTCGGCCAATGACTGGGTCGGCGAGGAAGGCGTCACGCCGGCGGAGGCCGTTCGGATCGCCCGGATGCTGCAGGCGGCCGGCGTCGACATATGCGACGTCTCCGCCGGCCAGACCTCGACCCGCGCCCGGCCCGTCTATGGGCGCATGTTCCAGACGCCGTTCTCCGACCGCATCCGCAACGAGACCGGCATGGCGACGATGGCGGTCGGCAACATCTACGAGCCGGACCATGTCAACTCGATCCTGATGGCGGGCCGCGCCGACCTCGTCTGCCTCGCCCGCCCGCATCTCGCCGATCCCTACTGGACGCTGCACGC
>CAYYZC010000405.1:0-1574 GCA_964475605.1 uncultured Chelativorans sp. | reverse complement strand
AGCTCCGGGATCGGCCGGGCCATCGCGCTGTCGCTGGCGGCGGAAGGCATTGCCGTGACGATCTGCGGCCGCCGTGCGAGCGAGCTCGAAAAGGTCGCGGCGGAAGCCGAGAACATCCATGCCGTCGTCGCCGACGTCACCGACGAGGCGTCGGTCGCGGCGCTTTACGAACGGGCCGTGGCCGCGCGCGGGCCGTTCGACATCGTGGTCGCCAATGCGGGCGCCGCCTCCAGCGCGCCGGCGCACAGGACGTCGCTCGACGACTGGAACCGGATCGTCGACGTCAATCTGACCGGCGCCTTCCTCACCGTGCGCCCGGCCCTCAAGGGCATGGCGGAACGCGGGCGCGGGCGCATCGTCTTCATCGCCTCGGTCGCCGGCCTGCAGGGTGCGGCCTATGTCGCGCCCTATGTCGCCGCCAAGCATGGCGTGGTCGGGCTCGCCCGCGCGCTCGGCGCAGAGCTGCTGAAGACCGGCGTCACCGTCAATGCGATCTGCCCGGCCTATGTCGAGACCGAGATGCTGGAGCAGTCGATCCGCCGCGTGGTGGAAAAGACCGGCCGCAGCGAGGAGGAGGCGAGGCGCAACTTCGCCGAGATGAATCCCAACCAGCGTCTGATCCAGCCGGAAGAAGTGGCGGCGGCGGCCATGTGGCTCGTCAGCGACGCCGCGATCTCGGTCACCGGCCAGGCGATCCCGATCTCGGGGGGCGGGTGATGGCAGAAGCGCTGCGCAAGATCGCCGACCTCCGCGCCGCCGAGAAGGAAAGGCTGCGGCTGTGGATCCGCCTGCTGCGCGCCACCCGCATCGTCGAGGCGGAGCTGCGCGAGCGGCTGAAGGCGCAGTTCGCCTCCACGTTGCCGCGCTTCGACGTCATGTCGGCGCTCTACCGGCAGCCGGAGGGCATGCTGATGAGCGATCTGTCGCGCTACCTGCTGGTCTCCAACGGCAATGTCACCGGCATCGTCGACCGGCTGGTCTCCGACGGCTATGTGGTGCGCGCCCAGCGCGAGGGCGACCGCCGCACCTCCATCGTGCGGCTGACCGACGAGGGCTCGCGGCGCTTTGCCGAGATGGCGGCGGCGCATCAGGCATGGATCGCCGAGCTGCTCGGCGACATCGGCCCTGCCGATGCAGCCATGCTGGCGGCGACGCTGAAGACGTTCCAGAGCAATTGGGAGGCCGACCATTGAGCCTGATGGCGGGGCTGAGCCCCAAGCATTTCCTGTGGCAGGTCGCCGACGGCGTCGCCACGGTGCGCCTCGACCGGCCGGAGCGCAAGAACCCGCTCACCTTCGACTCCTATGCCGAACTGCGCGACACCTTTCGCGCTCTTCCCTATGCGGAGGACGTCGACACGGTGGTGTTCCTGCCCAATGGCGGCAATTTCTGCTCCGGCGGCGATGTCCACGACATTATCGGGCCGCTGGTCGGGATGGACATGAAGGGCCTGCTCGCCTTCACCCGCATGACCGGCGACCTCGTCAAGGCGATGCTCCATTGCGGCAAGCCGATCGTCTCCGCGGTCGACGGGGTGGCGGTGGGGGCGGGCGCCATCATCACCATGGCGTCGG
>CAYYZC010000404.1:0-2822 GCA_964475605.1 uncultured Chelativorans sp. | reverse complement strand
CCCGGCGATCAGGTCGGCCACGACGATCTTCTGGTTGGGGATGATGATCAGGAAGACATTGGCCGTCATGATCGTCGCCGTGAAGGCGCCGATATGGAGGAAGGCGGCGCGGCCGGTGAAGAGCTGCGTGTAGCCCCAGGAGATCGCCACCAGGACGACGTAGAGCACCAGCATCAGGGCGGTGTCGTTCCGCCCCAGCGGCGACTTGCAGAGCAGGTCGTAGAGGAGCCATCCCAGCGCCAGCGAGGCCATCGAGATCAGCACCGCCACCGGCACCGGGACGTCGAGCACGTTGCGGTCGATCAGATAGAGTTCGGCGCCCGCATAATAGACGACGGCAAGCAGCGCGAAGCCCGACAGCCAGGTCGCATAGCTCTCCCATTTGAACCAGGTCAGGTGCTCCGGCATGCGCGCCGGCGCCACCAGATATTTCTGGATGTGGTAGAAGCCGCCGCCATGGACCTGCCATTCCTCGCCATGGGCGCCTTCCGGCATGCCCTCGCGCTTCACCAGGCCGAGATCGAGCGCGATGAAATAGAAGGACGATCCGATCCAGGCGATCGCCGTGACGACATGGAGCCAGCGCACGGCAAAGCTCAGCCACTCCCAGAAGATCGCGAAATCCTGCATCCGCCGCCTCTTTACACGCCGCCCCGGACTTTACGTGGCCGGTTTCAAATCGGAAGGGGTGAAGTTCGCGATGACTTTCAAAAATAATCGAAAAATAATGGCGCCCGGGAGCAGGTCCGGGAGTAGGATTGCGTCCGCCCCCCGGAGGCGACGCAGGAGCAGGGTGGAAGCGCATGGCCTATCTCGACAATATCGCCGTCTTCGTGCGGGTGGTGGAGCTCGGCAGCCTGTCAGCGGCCGGACGCGACATGCGCATATCGCCGGCCGTCGCCTCGAACCGCGTCAAGGAGCTGGAAAGGCATCTCGGCGTGCGCCTGCTCAACCGCACGACGCGGCAATTGATGGCGACCGAGCACGGCAACATCTTCTACGAAGGGGCGAAGAAGGTGCTGCAGGCCGTCGCTGAGGCGGAAGGTGCCGTCACCGCGCTCTCCGGCCAGCCGCGCGGCACGATCCGCGTCACCGCTCCGCTCGGCCTCGGCCGGCGCATGATCGCATCCGGCATTCCCGAGTTCCACGACCGCTATCCCGATATCGAAGTCAGGCTGCGACTCTCCGACCACAATGTCGACATCATGAAGGAGGGGATCGACGTCGCCTTTCGCCTCGGCCAACTGGAGGATTCCAGCCTGCGCATGCGCGGCATCCTGGATTGCGAGCGGGTGCTGGTCGCATCACCGCGCTATCTGGAACTGCGGGGCGAGCCGGGAACTCCGCGCCAGCTCGTCGATGACCGGCATGACTGCCTGATGCTGCGCTTTCCCGGTATGCGGGAGCATTACTGGACGCTGGCGACCCCGGACGGCCCGAAGAAGTTCGAGGTCAGGGGGCCTTTCGACAGCGACGACGGCGACGTTCTCACCGGCTGGGCGCTCGCCGGCCGCGGCATCGCCAACAAGCCGCGCTTCGACGTCGAGCCTTTCTTGCGCGAGGGGAGGCTGAAAGTCATCCTTCCCGACAACCCGCCGACCCCGGTGCAGCTCGCGGCCATCTATCCGCACAAGAATTTCCAGGACCCGAAGGTCCGCCTGCTGCTCGATTTCATGGCCGACCGCTGCCAGCGCATGATCCGCGACACGCTCGCCGGACGATGACGCCCGGGCATCGGGGACCGGATTCGGCTTCTCCCGAAAACTCAGCCGAGGCCGAGGAAGGAGAGGATGGCGACGACGATCACGACGAGGCCGACAATATAGATGATGCTGTTCATGTCCGTTGCTCCTGTGCTTCGCAGGAAGAACTTGCAGGAGCGGGACTTGGTTCCCCCGGGGCGCGATTAGGCGAGCCTGCTCAAGCCTTTGCGCGCTGCGCGTCGCGGCCGCTTCCGACGCCTGAGCGGACCAGTTCGGCGGCGACGAGCGCCGCGATCACGGCCGGGCGCTTGTCCTTCGACGTCCCGCCGATCGGACAGACGAGCCGCGCGGCGTCGGCGGGCGTTCCGCCGGCCTCGCGCAGATACCAGTGCTCGAAGGTGGCGCGCTTGGTGCGCGAGCCGATCATGCCGACATAGGCCGCGTCGTCGCGCCTGAGCGCCTCGGCGACGATCAGGAAGTCGAGCGCGTGGTCATGGGTGAGCACGACGAAGCTCGAATGCGCCGGCGCGGCCTGCACGACCTCCTCCGGCACCGGCGTCAGCTTGCGCAGCACCGTGTCCGGCAGTCCTTCCAGCGCCTCCGGGCGCGTCTCGACGACCGTCACCCGAAGCGGCAGCAGCGACAGCGCCTCGCCGAGCGCATGGCCGACATGGCCGCCGCCGAAGAGATAGACATGATCGCGCGCCGCATCCTCCGCCTCGGCCCTGGCGAGGAGCGCCGCACGCACCTTGCCATCGACAGGCGTCAGTGCGAGCCGCACCCGCCCGCCGCAGCATTGGCCGATCTCCGGTCCGAGTGGAATGTCGAGCGCCGCCTCTCCGCCATTCTCGCCGAGCATCTCCCGTGCCTGCTCGATCGCCATGAATTCGAGCTGCCCGCCGCCGATCGTGCCGAAGATCGCACCGGACGAGACCAGCATCCAAGCGCCGGCCTCGCGCGGCGTCGAGCCCTTCGCATCGGCGACCTCGACCAGAACGGTTTCCGGATCGGCTTCGAGGAAGTTTTGGAGAGTGTGGGGGGAGGAGGTCATGGGAAGCGCCGGCGCCCTTTCGCACCCCCCTCTGTCCTGCCGGACATCTCCCCCTCAAGGGGGGAGAT
>CAYYZC010000403.1:0-2826 GCA_964475605.1 uncultured Chelativorans sp. | reverse complement strand
ATCGAGATGCGGATCGCCGGCGACACGCTTGCCGTGGGCGAGCGCCGCATCGGGCTTTCCGCCATCTTCGATGCGGCGGGCAGCGACCGGATCAGCGCCGAAGGCAGCGCCAGGCCCGGCCGCGCGCACAAGGAGATGGCGCAATATTCCTACGGCGCCGTCTTCGCCGAGACCGGCGTCGATGCCGACAGCGGCGAGATCCGCCTGCGCCGCCTGCTCGGCGTCTTCGACGCCGGCACGATCCTCAACGCCAAGACGGCGCGTTCGCAGCTCATGGGCGGCATGATCTTCGGCATCGGCGCGGCGCTGATGGAGGAGAGCGTCATGGACATGCGCTACGGCGCCTTCATGAACCGCGATCTCGCCGAATACCACATCGCCGTCAGCCGCGACGTACCGCATCTCGAAGTGCATATGATCGACGGCTTCGACGAGCACTCCAACGTGCTGGGAAGCAAGGGGATCGGCGAGCTCGGCATTTGCGGCACCGGGCCGGCGATCGCCAATGCGGTTCATGCCGCGACCGGCTACCGGGCGCGCAGATATCCGATCCATGTCGAAGACGTGCTTTCCTCGCTCCCTGCACAGGAATAGCCTTCAGGCCGATGCGCTGCCGCGCACGCGGGTGGAAAGCAGCACCGAGCGGAGCTGCGCCGGGCGGACCGGCTTCGCCAGCACCGCAATGTCGCTGCCCTCGTTCTCCGCGCGCAGCCGCTCGGCATCGCTGCCGGTGATCAGCGCGATGCCGATCCTGTCGCCCTGGGTGCTGGCGAGCGAGCGCATCAGCTCGCTGCCGAGCACACCGTCGCCGAGCTCGTGGTCGCAGATGACGAGGTCGAAATCCTCCGCCGAGAGCGTGTCGGGCGCCTTGCGCGTCGCGCGCACCGAGCAGCCCCAGCGCGAAAGCATGCGCGCGGTCCCTTCCAGCACCTCCTTGTCGTCGTCGATGACGAGGACGCGCAGGCCGCGCAACCGCTGTGCGTGGTCGACCGGCTCGCGCTGGTCCTCGTAGCGGACGGCCGGCGCGCAGCGCGACAGGCCCGCGATCGTGAAGCGCGTGCCGCTGCCCGGCGCGGAGCGCATGCGAAGCGAGAGCCCGAGCAGATCGGCGAGACGCCTGACGATCGAAAGGCCGAGCCCCAGCCCGTCCGGCTCGCGGCCGTCGGCGGGTTCGAGCTGCACGAATTCGAAGAAGATGCGCTCATGGTCCTGCGGCGCGATGCCGGGGCCGCTGTCGATGATCTCCACCGCCACATCCGAGCCGTGCCGGCGCGCACCGACGAGGAGGCGCGAGCGCGGCGCATATTTGATCGCATTGGAGACGAGGTTCTGCACCATCGTGTGCAGCAGCGCGCCGTCGGTCTCAACCCACAGGCCGCACCTGACCAGGCGCATCTCGATGCCGCGGTCCCGCGCCGCGTCGACCGACTGGCGCACCACCTCGCCGAGCACGTCACCGAGCGGGACCGGCTCGATGCGCGGCCTCACCTTGCCGACATCGAGGGCCGACAGGTCGAGCAGGGCGCGGCAGAGCCGGGCCAGCGAATCGATCGAGGCATCGATATTGGAGAGGAGCTGGCGGCCCTCGCGGCCGACCCGGAGCGAGGACAGGCATTCTACGAACAGGCCGATCGCGTGGATGGGCTGGCGCAGATCGTGGCTCGCCTGGGCGAGGAAGCGCGAACGGGCGGCATGCGCCTCCTCCAGGCTGGCGCTGGCCTCGGTCAGCCGCGACACCTTGTCGGCGAGTTCGGTGCGGATCGTCACATTCTGCGTCACGAAGCTCGACAGCCGCAGCGCCAGGATGGTCAGCGCCCCGCCGAAGAGCAGCATCATCAGCGCGACGGCGAAATTGGCGAGCGAGACGTCCTCGACGAGAAAGGCGATGCCGAGCAGCGGGATCGAGGTCCACACCGCGGTCATGCAGGAGCGCATCAGCACATGCTGCGAGCTGACCGCGCCCAGCGCCGTTCCTCCGAGGACCAGCGAATAGAAGGTCAGCAGATCGGGGGCCGCGCGCGCCATGGCGATCGCGCCGCCGCCCCAGAGCAGGCCGAGGATCGCGATGAGCGCGGTATGCATGCGGCCGAGCCGGTCGGGATCGAGGCCCCGCTCCTCCTTGCGGTGGTAGAGATAGGCGAGCACCATCATCGCCAGGGTGAAGACGGTCATGGCGGCGTACCAGGCGAGCGCCCAGCGGCCGGCACCCTCGTCCACCAGCGCGATGGTGGCGAGCGAGGTCACGCAAAGATGGATGACCCAGCTCGAAGAGCCGACCGAGAAGAGATAGTCGAGGCGCCAGTCCTCGCCGATGCGCCCGTCCGGTCCGGCGACGGGACCGGCGAGCCCGAGCCGCCTGCTGAGCCGTTGCTGGAAGCTCTCCATACCCGATCCCGCCCGTGGTCCGTCATTCCCCTACGGAAGCTAAGCCCATAAGGCGGCCGAGGACAAGCACAGCTTGCGTTTATCGCGGCAAGGTTGTCAGGGTCCGGGCGACGGCGTCGTTCCAGCCGCGCAGCTTTCCGGCCCGGATTTCCGGCGCCATGGCGGGCTGGAACCGGCGCTCCAGCGACCAGGCTTCCGCAAAGCGCCGCCTGTCCGGCCAGACCCCGGCATGGGCGCCGGCAAGCCATGCCGCGCCCAGCGCGGTGGTCTCCAATATTGCGGGGCGGTCGACCGGCGCGTCGAGGATGTCGGCGAGGCACTGCATGGTCCAGTCGGAGGCGACCATGCCGCCGTCGACGCGCAGCACCGTCTCGCCGCCGGCGCGGCGCCAGTCCTTCTTCATCGCGACGAGCAGGTCGTGGGTCTGGTAGACGACCGATT
>CAYYZC010000402.1:0-2837 GCA_964475605.1 uncultured Chelativorans sp. | reverse complement strand
TGTTGGAGATGACGATCGGCTCGCGGAAGATCACGCCGCCGAGGATGTTGCGGATCGTCCCGTTCGGCGAGCGCCACATCTTCTTCAGGCCGAATTCCTCGACGCGCGCCTCGTCCGGCGTGATGGTGGCGCATTTCACCCCGACGCCGTGCTTCCTGATCGCGTTCGCCGCATCGATGGTGATCTGGTCGTCGGTAGCGTCGCGGCTCTCCATGCCGAGGTCGTAATATTCGAGGTCGATGTCGAGATAAGGGTGGATCAGCTTGTCCTTGATGAACTGCCAGATGATGCGGGTCATCTCGTCGCCGTCGAGTTCGACGACCGGATTTGCCACCTTGATCTTCGCCATTAGAAATGCCTCGTTGCTGATTGTGGGAGCCGACGCTCCGCCTGGAAGGATGGAAATGCGGCCCCTATAGCACCGCGCAACAGCAAGGCAAAGCCGCGCCTGCTGCGGCATGGCGCGGGCGGGGAGCGGGCTGAATGGCCGTCATGGATCTTGCCCCTCCGAGGCGCCTGCTTCTCCTTCTCTCGCTTCAATTTCGCGTCCGGCTGTGGCAGTGACGCGCATCGAACCTGAACCGGAAGCCGCAGATGGCCGGAACCGCCCGCCAAAGAGAACTGATCCAGGAAGGACCGGCGATCATCCTCGTCGAGCCGCAGCTCGGCGAGAATATCGGCATGGTGGCGCGCGCCATGGCCAATTTCGGCCTCGCCGAGCTCAGGCTGGTCAATCCGCGCGACGGCTGGCCGAGCGAGAAGGCGCGAGCGGCGGCGAGCCGGGCCGATCATGTCATCGACGGTGCCCGCATCTACGACACGCTCGAAGAGGCGGTGGCCGATCTCAACCATGTGCTGGCGACGACGGCGCGCCAGCGCGACGGCTTCAAGCCGGTGCGCGCGCCGGTCGAGGCCGCACGCGACCTGCGCGGCCGCTTTGCGGCCGGCCAGCGGACCGGCATCCTCTTCGGGCGCGAGCGCTTCGGTCTCTACAACGAGGAGATCGGGCTTTCCGACGAGATCGTCACCTTTCCCGTCAATCCCGCCTTCGCCTCGCTGAACATCGCCCAGGCGGTGCTGCTCATGTCCTATGAATGGATGAAATCGGGCCTGGAGAGCGAGACTGCGACCGCCTTCGAGGGCCCGCGGACGATGCCGGCGGAAAAGGCGGTGCTCGACAGCATGTTCGGCCATCTGGAAGAAGCGCTCGCCGCGCGGGGTTATTTCCGCCCGGCCGAGAAGAAACCCCGGATGATCGACAATCTGCGCGCCGTGCTGACACGGCCCGGTTTCTCCGACGAGGAGATCAAGGTGCTGCGCGGCATCTTCTCCTCGCTCGACTATTTCACGCCGAAGGAGCCGCGCGGCGCCGGCCATCCAGCGCGCAAGGCGGGGCGTCCTTCGAAGGGCGGAGCCTCGAACCGCGAGGGTGGCCCGGATGAGCGGTGAGCGCCCGATCCTGATGTTCGATTCCGGCATCGGCGGCCTCACGGTGCTGCGCGAGGCGAGGGTGCTGATGCCGGGGCGCCGCTTCGTCTATGTCGCCGACGACGAAGGTTTTCCCTATGGCGCCTGGGAGGAGGGCGCCCTCAGCCGGCGCATCGTCGAGCTCTTCGGCCGCCTGATCGAGGAGCACCGTCCGGAAATCGCGGTGATCGCCTGCAACACGGCCTCGACCGTGGTTCTGGCCGATCTGCGCAGCGCCTATCCCGGCACGCTTTTCGTCGGCACGGTGCCGGCGATCAAGCCGGCGGCGGAGCGTACGCGCTCCGGCCTCGTCTCGGTGCTCGCCACGCCCGGCACGGTGAAGCGGCAATATACGCGCGACCTGATCCGCGACTGGGCCGCCAGATGCCATGTCCGCCTCGTCGGCAGCGACCGACTTGCCGCGCTGGCCGAAACCTATATGCGCGAAGGTTTCGTCGACGAGGAGACGGTGCGCGCGGAGATCGCGCCCTGCTTCGTCGAGCGCGAGGGCAGGCGTACCGACATCGTCGTGCTCGCCTGTACGCACTATCCCTTCCTCGTCAACCGCATGCGCAAGACCGCTCCCTGGCCGGTCGACTGGATCGATCCGGCCGAGGCGATCGCGCGCCGGGCATTGTCGCTGCTGCCGCCCCCGCCGCCGGACGACGAGGTGCTGGGCAATACGACGCCGGACATCGCGATCTTCACCTCCGGCCGGCCGGACTTTGCGATCCGCCGCCTCGCGCAGGGTTTCGGCTTGACGTTGCGCGATGCCGGCGGGCAGGCGCCGTTGACATCGGCGTCGTTTTCCCATAGTTGACCGCCAGCGCCGGGCAGCCATGCCCGGTGTTTCATTTGACGTGTCCCGTGGACATCTTCGCAAAGCGTGCGTGGGATGTCCTGTCAGGCCTTGAAAACGGAGGCCAGAGGAGGGCGCGTTTCCTTGATCCGGAGGCTGAGCGTCCGGATGCAACTCTTTGAAGGAAATGCGATGAGCAAGCGCGAATCCGCGAAATACAAGATCGATCGCCGTATGGGCGAGAACATCTGGGGACGTCCCAAGTCCCCGGTCAACCGCCGCGAATACGGCCCCGGCCAGCACGGCCAGCGCCGCAAGGGCAAGATGTCCGATTTCGGCCTGCAGCTCCGCGCCAAGCAGAAGCTGAAGGGCCATTACGGCGACGTTTCGGAAAAGCAGTTCCGCAAGATCTATGAGGAGGCCAACCGCCGCAAGGGCGACACCTCCGAGAACCTGATCGGCCTGCTGGAGTCGCGCCTCGACGCCGTCGTCTACCGCGCCAAATTCGTGCCGACGATTTTCGCCGCGCGCCAGTTCATCAACCACGGCCATGTCAACGTCAACGGCCGCC
>CAYYZC010000401.1:0-2843 GCA_964475605.1 uncultured Chelativorans sp. | reverse complement strand
GGATCAGCGCCTCGGCGCCGTCGAGGCCGAAGCGCTTGGTGCCCTTGTACTTGACATCGATGAACTGCTCAAAGCCCTCGGCCTCGATCAGCTTCTGCAGGATCGCCTTCTTGCCGTTCTCGGTGAACTCAATGCCCTTGTCCGGGCCTTCGATGCGCTCCTGGATCCAGGCCTTCTCGTCCGGGTTGGAGATGTGCATGAACTCGACCCCGAGGGTCGAGCAATAGGTGCGCTTCAGGATCTCCAGCATCTCGCGGACGGTGGCGAATTCCAGCCCGAGCACGTTGTCGATGAAGATCGGACGATCGTAGTCGGCGTCGGTGAAGCCATAGGCCTCGGGCGACAGCTCGTTATAGTCCTCGAGCGGCTTGGCGATGCCGAGCGGATCGAGATTGGCATGGAGATGGCCGCGCATGCGATAGGCGCGGATCATCATGATCGCGCGCACCGAATCGCGCGTCGCGCGCATCAGCTCGGCTTCCGAGATCGACTGGCCGGCGTCGGCCGCCTTCGTCTTCAGCTTCGTGCCGAGATGCCGCTCCGCCTGCGCCCAGTCGCCGTCGAAGGCGGAGACCAGCTCGCCATTGGCCTGGATCGGCCAGCCGGGCTTCTTCCAGGATGCGCCTTCGGCATTCCTGCGGATGTCGCCGGCATCGTCCTTCAGCGCGGCGAAGAAGTCGCGCCATTCCTCGTCGACCGAGAACGGATCGGCCTGATAGTCGGCATAGAGCCTTTCGATATAGTCGGCATTGCCGCCATAGAGGAAGGAGGTGAGGGAAAACCGGTCGTTGGCCTGATCTTGCCGTGCCATTGTGCCTGCGGAGCGTCGGCTCCGTCTCCTTGTCAGGGTGAAGGGTGAGTGGTGAATAGTGAATGGAAGGCGGTCGATTGGCCCCTCATTGCCTACCATTCACCATTGACCACTAACCATTCACTAACCCTTGATCGCCTCGACCAGCGTCTTGCCCAGCCGTGCCGGCGACGGCGAGACCTTGATGCCGGCCGCTTCCATCGCCGCGATCTTGTCCTCGGCGCCGCCCTTGCCGCCCGAGATCACGGCGCCCGCATGGCCCATCGTGCGCCCGGGAGGCGCGGTGCGCCCGGCGATGAAGCCGGCCATCGGCTTGCTTCTGCCGCGCTTCGCCTCGTCCCTGATGAACTGCGCCGCATCCTCCTCGGCCGAGCCGCCGATCTCGCCGATCATGATGATCGACCGGGTCTCGTCGTCTGCCAGGAACATCTCCAGCATGTCGATGAACTCCGTCCCCTTCACCGGATCGCCGCCGATGCCGACTGCGGTCGACTGGCCGAGACCTTCATTCGTGGTCTGGAACACCGCTTCATAGGTAAGGGTGCCGGAGCGCGAGACAACACCAACGGAGCCCTTGCGGAAGATGTTGCCGGGCATGATGCCGATCTTGCATTCGTCCGGCGTGACGATGCCGGGGCAGTTCGGCCCGATCAGCCGCGAATTCGACCTGTCGAGCCTCGCCTTCACCTTGACCATGTCCATCACCGGAATGCCTTCCGTGATGCAGACGATCAGCGGGATCTCGGCATCGATCGCCTCGATGATCGCGGCTCCCGCGCCTGCCGGCGGCACATAGACGACCGAGGCCGTCGCGCCGGTCTTCTCCTTGCCTTCCGCGACGGTGGCGAAGATCGGCAGCGGCACGGAGCCGTCCCACTTGGTCCCGCCCTTCTTGGGATGGATGCCGCCGACCATCTGCGTGCCGTGATAGGCGAGCGCCTGCTCGGTGTGGAACGAGCCGGTATTGCCGGTCAGCCCCTGGACGAGGACCTTGGTGTTCTTGTCGATGAGGATGGACATCGAGTTGAGCGCCCCTTCACTGCTCTAGGAATGGATTGACGGCACGGACGGAGCCGTAAAGTTGGTTATGGTTGAGATCTTCGGTGTAGAAAATCGGCGCACCGAAACGTTCTGCTGCCGCCAGGAGCGCGGCATCGTAATATTTGAGCCTGTAGCGCCTTGCTGCGTCGAAACCTGCGAGCACATAGGATTGGTCAACGGGTACAAACGGCAGTTCACCCAGAAAATGAAGCCAGCCCTCGGTCTCGTCGTCGGATAGAAAACCCTTTCGGCGCATGACATTGCAAAACTCGGCAAGCGTCTGGCCCGTAACCGCAAATTGATTGTCGAGAACCAGTCGAGATGCAATCTCGTGCTTGTGCGGGGCATCAATCTTCCCCGAAGCCGCGTAAATCAGGACGTTCGTGTCGAGAAAGCATTCGATCTTCACGCTCGGCATAGATCTCGTCCCGGTTCCATTTGTAGTCTTCGGGAAGGCGACCGGTCGATTGCTCCATAAGGCGCTTCATTCCGGCCTTCGCCCAGGCGATCCTGTCCTCCTGCTCGACCTCCGCCGCCAGCAGCGACCGGATCATGGCGTTGAGCGAGGTCTTGCGCTTCTCGGCAAGGCTGCGCGCCTGCTCGAGCAGCGTCTCGTCGATGGCCAGAGTCACATTCTTCATGGCAACCTCCACATAATCAC
Source organism: uncultured Chelativorans sp. (assembly GCA_964475605.1). Classification (GTDB taxonomy): domain Bacteria; phylum Pseudomonadota; class Alphaproteobacteria; order Rhizobiales; family Rhizobiaceae; genus CAYYZC01. The sequence goes on along the minus strand of CAYYZC010000401.1, from coordinate 330 downwards.
ACAGGATCAATATGTGTGATTATGTGCCATCCTTCAACCCTTGACCGCCTTGACGATCTTCTGGGCCGCGTCGTCGAGATCGTCGGCCGAGATCACGTTGAGCCCGCTCTCGTCGATGATCTTCTTGCCCTTCTCCACATTGGTGCCCTCGAGCCGCACCACCAGCGGCACTTTGAGCCCGACCTCCCTGACCGCGGCGATCACGCCCTCGGCGATCACGTCGCACTTCATGATGCCGCCGAAGATGTTGACGAAGATCGCCTTCACCGCGGGGTCGGCGAGGATGAGCTTGAAGGCCGCGGTGACCTTCTTCTCGTCGGCGCCGCCTCC
>CAYYZC010000400.1:0-2851 GCA_964475605.1 uncultured Chelativorans sp. | reverse complement strand
CATCCCGGCGCCCTTGGCGATGCCGTTGACGGTCACCGCGACGCCGCCGAGATCGACCGTGGCGGTGGCGTATTTGGGGAACGTGTCGGTGGTCATGATGGCCCGTCCGGCCTCATGCCATGCGCCCGCCTCGCCGCGTTCGACCATGCCCTGAAGCAGATGCGTGAAGCGGCCGGCGTCGAGCGGCTCGCCGATCACGCCGGTCGAGGCGAGGAAGACCTCCCCCGACGCGCATCCGGCCGCGTCGGCCGCCGCCTTCGCCGTCGCCGCCGTCGCTTCGCGGCCGCGCATGCCGGTGAAGGCGTTGGCATTGCCGGAATTGACCACCAGCATCCGCGCCTGCCCGCCGGGCAGGTTCCCGCGGCACAGATCGACCGGCGCGGACGGGCATCGGGAACGCGTGAACACGCCGCCGACGGTGGTGCCGGGATCGAACGCCATCACCAGCAGATCGGTCCGGCCCTTGTACTTGATCCCGGCCTCGGCCGTCGCGATGCGGACGCCGTCGATCGGCGGCATGGCGGGCGTCTTCTTGGGAGCGAGCGGCGAGACGGCGGTCGACATGGCTGGAGGCGGCTTCCTGGCGATGAATCGGGCACCGGATGATGTGCACCGGCCACTCGCGCGGGGCAAGTGGCCGGTCCGGCTTATTCGCCCTGGGTCCCGGTTTCCGCCTCGGGCTCGACGGTATCGCCCTCGGCCGGCTCGGTCGCCCCGGCATCCGTGCCGTCGTCGAGCACGCCCTGCAGCGCCGGGTCCTCGATCTCGATCTCGGCCGCTTCACGCAGGGAGGCCGCGGTCTCCAGATATTTCTCGCGCAGCATCAGCGACTGGATCTGGGCGCTCACATCCTCGAATGCCGGCGGCTCGCTGTCGCGCTTGTCCTCCAGCTTGATGACGTGCCAGCCGAACTGCGTCTGCACCGGCTCCTTGCTGTATTCGCCCACCTCCATGGCGAAGGCGGCCTCCTCGAACTGGGGCACCATCTGGCCCTTGCCGAAATAGCCGAGGTCGCCGCCCTGCGCGGCCGCGCCGTCCTTCGACCGCTCCTTGGCGATCTCCTCGAAATCGCCGCCGGCATCGAGTTCCTCGATGATCGCCTGCGCCTCCTCCTCGGTCTCCACGATGATGTGACGCGCGCGCACCTCCTGCTCCGGCTCCACGCCTGCGATCTCGGTCTCGTAGCGCTGGCGCATCGCCTCGTCGGTCACCTGGGCGGCGATCTCGGTCTCGATATAGGCGCTGTGGAGCGCCCGCTGGCGCAAAAGCTCCATGCGCTGCCGGAAGGTCTCGGCATCGTCGAGCCCCTTCTCCTCGGCCTGTGCGGCGAACAGCCTGATCTCGATCAGGGCGCTGAGTGCCGCGGCGCGTTGCTGCTCCGCGGGCAGGCCGGCGAATTGCTGGCCTAGATCGGCGAGCGCGAGATCGATCTCGGCTTGCGTGACCGGCTGCCCGTTGACCGTCGCCACCACCGTGTCCGGCGCGGGTGCGGCGGTGTCCTCCTGGGCGAACGCGCTGCCGGCGACGACGGTCAGCGCCAGCGCGGCAACGCCCACGCGCAGAAGCGTCAAGGTGTTTCGAACAGGCTTCATGCAATTTCTCCGATTGTTCTTCGGCCCATTCAGATCGGGCGAAATGTGGCCGTTTTCCGCCGCCGTGCGGGAAGGGCCGCAACGTTGACATCGATTGAGCCCCCTCTTATCTGTCCCGAAACTTGGCGTCCACAAGGGTTTGGGCGCATCTTCATCGTCATCCGGCCGGCCAAGTTCGGACGGCGGCGCCCCGGCGATGAATTCGAAGTTTCAATCTGAAAGGACCGTTGATGGTCAGCCTAGGCGCATTTGCCCGCAAGTTGTTTGGATCGTCCAATGACCGGCGCATCAAGACCATGCATCCGCGCGTCGATGCCATCAATGCGCTCGAGAAGGAGCTCGAGGCGCTTTCGGACGAGGCGCTGCGCGCCCGCACCGACGAGTTCCGGCGGCAGATCGCTGAGGGCAAGTCGCTCGACGACCTGCTGGTGCCGGCCTTCGCCACCGTGCGCGAGGCCTCGAAACGCGCGCTCGGCATGCGCCCATTCGACGTCCAGCTCATCGGCGGCATCGTGCTCCACCATGGCAGCATCTCGGAGATGCGCACCGGCGAGGGCAAGACGCTGGTCGCCACGCTTCCGGTCTACCTCAACGCGCTCGCCGGCAAGGGCGTCCACGTCGTCACCGTCAACGATTATCTCGCCCGCCGCGACGCCGAATGGATGGGCCAGATCTACGGCTTCCTCGGCCTGACCACCGGCATCATCGTCCATGGCCTCTCCGACGAGGAGCGCAAGGCGGCCTATGCCTGCGACGTGACCTACGCCACCAACAACGAGCTCGGCTTCGACTATCTGCGCGACAACATGAAATATGACCGCGCCCAGATGGTCCAGCGCGGCCATTACTACGCCATCGTCGACGAGGTCGACTCGATCCTGATCGACGAGGCGCGCACGCCGCTGATCATCTCCGGACCGCTGGAGGACCGCTCCGAGCTCTACAACCGGATCGACACCTTCATTCCGCAGCTTCAGCCGGAAGACTACGAGATCGACGAGAAGCAGCGCACCGCGACCTTCACCGAAGAAGGTACGGAGAAGGTCGAGAACCTGCTCCGCGACGCCGAGCTGCTCAAGGGCGAATCGCTCTACGACATCGAGAACGTCGCCATCGTCCACCATCTCAACAACGCGCTGAAGGCGCACCACCTGTTCCAGCGCGACAAGGACTATATCGTGCGCAATGGCGAGGTCGTCATCATCGACGAGTTCACCGGCCGCATGATGCCCGGCCGCCGCTTCTCCGAGGGGCTCCAT
>CAYYZC010000399.1:0-2854 GCA_964475605.1 uncultured Chelativorans sp. | reverse complement strand
GACGAGCAGCAGGCCCGACTCGCGCGCGAGGGACTCGGCGCGCTCCATCGCAGCGGCCGGCTGCGTTTCTCCGCGCTGTTCGACGAGGACATGCTCGGCGACGATCTCGAGGCCTGGCTGGCCGAGAGCTGGCTGCTCAAGCGCAGCTTCCGCGCCTGCGCGGTGATCGCCGGGCTGATCGAGCGCCGCCATCCGGGCAAGGAGAAGACCGGCCGGCAGGTGACGGTCTCCGCCGACCTGATCTATGACGTGCTGCGCAGCCACGATCCCGACCACATCCTGCTCCAGGCGACGCGGATCGATGCCGCCGCCGGCCTGCTCGATGTCAGGAGGCTCGCGGAGATGCTCTCGCGCATCAAGGGGCGAATCATGCATAAGGATCTCGAGCGCATCTCGCCGCTCGCCGTGCCGGTCATGCTCGAGATCGGCAAGGAATCGGTCGTCGGCGAGGCGGACGAGGCGCTGCTGCGCGAGACCGAGGACGAACTGATCGAAGAGGCCATGGGCGCATGAACATCGCTGCCGAGCGATGGCGATTCGGGCGGCAGGTCGCGCCCGCAGGCGGCGAGATCGCGATCGCCGGCATCGAGGCCGTCTGCGATCCGCTCGGTGCGCTCTACCTGCCGGCCGAGCGGCTGCTCGTCGTCTCCGACCTGCATCTGGAGAAGGGCGCCCATTTTGCCCGCCGCGGCCGCATGCTGCCGCCCTACGACACGGCGACCACGCTGGCCCTGCTCGAACGCGCGATTGCCACATGGCATCCGCGCACCGTGGTGAGCCTCGGCGACTCCTTCCACGACGGCAAGGGCGCTGCGCTGATGGCGCAGCCCTATCGCGACCGGCTGGCCGCCCTCGCCGGCGCTCTCGACTGGATATGGATCACCGGCAATCACGACCCCGATGCGCCCTGCGGCCTGCCGGGCGTCACCGCGCATGAGCTTTGCCTCGGGCCGCTGACGCTGCGCCACGAGCCGTCGCGCGGGGAAGCGAGCGGCGAGATCGCCGGCCATCTCCATCCGGGAGGCATGATCGTCGAGCGCGGCCGCGCGGTGCGCCGGCGCTGCTTCGCCAGCGACGGCTCGCGGCTGATCATGCCGGCCTTCGGCGCCTATACCGGCATGCTCAACATTCTCGACCGCGCCTATCGCGGCCTGTTTTGCCAGGACCGCCTCGTCGCCCACATGATGGGCGCCGATCGCGTCTATGCGATCGCGCGGCACCGCCTGCGGGCGGGGCGGTAGATCAGTCCCGCCGGAAGACGATGCGGCCGGCCCAGCCGGTGACGAAGGCGATCGCGACGGCGGCGAGCCCGTAGAGCAGCCCGTCATTGCGCGCCGAGCGATAGAGCCATTGCTCGAAGCCCGCCTTGACGATGGCGAGCTGGGCCGAGCTCTCGCGGATGAAGACGCCGTTGCGGAACAGGAAGGCGCGGGCGCGATGGGTGCCGACGGGGATGTTGGGCGCCAGTGCGACGGTGGCGCGGAACAGGTTCTGCGACAGGAAATGGACACCGCCGATGCGCTCGTCATAGAGGCCGCTGATCAGCTTGCGCTCGCGCAGCGCCTTCGTGAACTCCTCGATCGTGGCAGGATTGCCTTCCGGATCGCGCGGCCTCAGCGTGACGTTGTCGACGCCGAGCGCGAGCTGGCGGTAGCTGTCGGGCGTGGTGATGTCCTGCATCGGCCGCGTCGTCGCCACCGAATAGGAGACCGGCACGTTGAGGAAGGTCTCCGACTGGGTGTTCGTCCACACGCCGAGCACGCGGCTCTTCTTGCGCACCACGACGGGGCGCGCCGGCCCTTCCAGCACCACGACGACGTCGTAGCGGCCCTGCCGGGCGACCTGCGGATCGGCATTGTCGAGCGCGCCGAAGATCGTCAGGTCGGCGCCTTCGAAGCCGGCGGTGATGGCGATGCGGTTGGTCGAGAGCCCGATCTTGATCGATTCCGCCGGCTGCTCTTCCTGCTGCGCCGCCGCCGGCGTTGCCAGCCAGAGCAGGGCGACGGCCCATATGCGACAGAGCCGCCTCATCGTTCGATCCCCGACAGCGAGGCGAGCGAGTAGACGCTGCCGGGCGGCGCGAAGAGATCGACGGCGAGCCGTCCGGCGACGGCGAGCACGAGCAGCGCCAGCAGCGCGCGCAACTGCTCGCCGCGCAGGCGCTGGCCGGCCTTGGCGCCGTATTGCGCCCCGGCGACGCCGCCGACCATCAGCATGAAGGCGAGCACGATGTCGACCGTCTGGTTGGTCGAGGCGTGGACTACCGTCGTATAGGCGGCGACGAACACGATCTGGAACAGCGAGGTGCCGACGACGACATTGGTCGGCACCTTGAGCAGGTAGATCAGCGCCGGCACCATGATGAAGCCGCCGCCGACGCCCATGATCGAGGCGAGGAAGCCGATTGTCGCGCCGATGCCGAGCACCGGGATGACGCTGACGAACAGCTTGGAGGCGCGGAAGCGCATCTTCAGCGGCAGGCGGAGGATCCAGTTGTGCTGTCCGGGCCGGCGCAGGCCGACCGCGACGCCGCCGGCGGCCCGGCGCATGGCGCGCACGCTCTCGGCCATCATCAGCGCGCCGACCGTGCCGAGCAGGCCGACATAGAGCAGCGAGACGAACAGGTCGAGCTGGCCGATGCTGCGCAGCAGCGCGAAGACATAGACGCCGATCGAGGAGCCGAAGATGCCGCCGACCAGCAGCACCGTGCCCAGCTTGAAGTCGATCGTGCCCTTCTTCAGATGCGCCAGCGCACCCGAGATGGACGAGGCGACGACCTGATTGGCGCCGGTGGCGACGGCGATGGCGGGCGGGATGTTATAGAAGATGAGCAGCGGCGTGATCAGGAACCCGC
>CAYYZC010000398.1:231-2855 GCA_964475605.1 uncultured Chelativorans sp. | reverse complement strand
GGATTGAACGAACCCGCTGGCGCGGGAATGAGGCGTAGCGGCTACGCGTGAGGTCTCCTGTCTGAGAGGATTGCGGTTGTTGAAGCCCGATCCCTCAGACAGGAGAGCCCCGATGGCCGAGATGAGCCCTCTGCGCCGCCGCATGATCGAGGACATGACGGTCCGCAATCTGTCGCCGGCGACACAACGATCCTACATTCACGCGGTCGCGAAGTTCAGCCGGCATTTCGGCCGCTCGCCGGGCCGGCTCGGCCTTGAAGACGTGCGCGCCTTCCAGGTGCATCTCGTTTCGACCGGGATCTCGTGGCCGGCGCTGAACCAGACGGTCTGCGCGTTGCGGTTCTTCTATGGCGTGACGCTCGGCCACGGCGAGATCCCGGAGCGGATTCCATACGCGCGGGAGCCGCGCAAGCTGCCGGTGGTGCTGAGCGCGGACGAGGTGGTGCGGTTTCTCGAGGCGGTGCCGAGCCTAAAGACCCGGACGGCCCTGACGACCGCCTATGCCGCGGGCCTGCGTGCGTCGGAGGCGGTCGGCCTCAGGATCGGTGATATCGACAGCCAGCGAATGGTGATCCGGGTCGAGCATGGCAAGGGCGGCAAGGACCGCTACGTGATGCTGTCGGCGCAGCTCTTGCGGATTCTGCGCGCCTACTGGCGCTTGGCCCGACCCAAGAACTGGCTGTTTCCCGGGCGGGACGGGAGCCGCCCGATCGACGTGCAGGTGCTGTATTCGGCCTGCCGCTCCGCCTGCGCGGCGGCCGGTCTCGACAAGCGCGTGACGGTGCACACGCTTCGGCACAGCTTCGCCACGCACCTTCTGGAGAGCGGCACCGATATCCGCATCATCCAGGTGCTGCTCGGCCACAACAATCTGTCGAGCACGGCGCGCTACACGCAGGTCTCATCCGGGCTCATCCGGAAGACGGTGAGCCCGCTCGACCGGGTGCGGCTGGAGGTGGTGCCGCCCGCCTGAGCCTCCGGCCATGGCGACGGGGCTGGAGGTGGCGGACATCTTCCGCCGCCACGGCGAAGCCTATCGGCAGGCCCATGCCGGCCATCTCGGCCGCGTCGAGCGGCGCGTGATGAGCGCAATCGAGCTGTGTCGGACGGCGGCGCTGGGCGGCCATACCGAGCAGTGCGCGGCGTGCGGCCTGATCCGGATCGCCGACAACTCCTGCCGCAACCGGCATTGCCCGAAGTGCCAGGGCGCGGCGCGGGCGGACTGGCTCGCGGAGCGGCAGGCCGAGCTGCTGCCGGTGCCGTACTTCCATGTCGTGTTCACGCTGCCGGCGCCCGTCGCCGCGATCGCCTTCCAGAACAAGGCCACGGTTTACGCCATCCTGTTCAAGGCGGCAGCCGAGACACTGCGGACGACCGCGGCGGATCCCAAGCATCTGGGCGCCGAGATCGGCGTCGTCGCGGTTCTTCATACCTGGGGCCAGACCCTGCACCATCATCCGCACGTCCATTGCGTCGTGCCGGGCGGCGGCCCATCGCTGGACGGGACGCGCTGGGTCGCCTGCCGCCCCGGCTTCTTCCTGCCGGTGCGCGTGCTCTCTCGGCTGTTCCGCCGATTGTTCCTGGAGAGTCTGCAAACCGCGTTCGAGGCCGGCGAGCTGCGCTTCTTCGGCGATCTCGCCGACCTCACGGCGCCGGCCGTCTTCGCCCGCCGCCTCGCCGAGCTCCGCCGGGTCGACTGGGTGGTCTACGCCAAGCCGCCCTTCGGCGGACCCGAGCAAGTGCTGGCCTATCTCGGCCGCTACACGCACCGCGTCGCGATCGCCAACGCCCGCCTGGTCGGCCTGACGGATGGCCGAGTCAGCTTCCGCTGGAAAGATTATCGCCATCACGGCAAGTCCAAGACCATGACCCTTACCGCCGACGAGTTCATCCGGCGGTTCCTGCTGCACACCCTGCCGGACGGCTTCCACCGCATCCGGCATTACGGCTTCCGCGCCAACGGTCATCGCGCCGAGAAGCTTGCACTCTGCCGGGCGCTGCTGGCCGCTCCGCCACTAGGCGACGCTCCCAGGCCGGCTCGGGGCACCACCAATGGAAGTTCGTTCGATCACTGCCCCTGCTGCGGCGGCGCGATGATTCCCCTTGGCGCACTGCCGCGGTCAGAGCCGCTTCACCCACCCGTCTGGCACGACAGCTCATGAACCGGCGGCCGTCTCCCAGCGCCGAAGACCCGGCACCGGCGAGCGTGCGCGCCGGCGTGGATCGCTTTGTCCCGCGACCCGCCATGACCCCTGCACCGGGGCTCGACGGCGATGAGGTCGCCGTCTTCTCCGGCCCCGATCACCCGCACAGCCGATCGGATGGCGCGAGCCATCTCGCCCAACCCGCCTCGGCCGCCGCCCGGCACGCCCTGATCGATGTCTCGGGCCAGGCACCACAGCCACAATCCCCATAGCCGGTCCGCCATCCCGCAGGTTCGCTCAATCCGGCTTCAATGAGGTCGCGCCGTGCTCGACCCCTCGACCGCGTCGCGCGACCTCACAGAAGCCTCCAGATTCCTTCGGGCGCCGATCCGTGATTCCCTGGGGGCATCGAGGAGGGATGCGATGCGGCCATTGAAAACGGAGCACAGCGGCGCGGGCGACCTGTTCCGGCCTCGCCTG
>CAYYZC010000398.1:0-221 GCA_964475605.1 uncultured Chelativorans sp. | reverse complement strand
AGACCGCGCGACGAGCGGCAAAAAGACTTGTTCCGGCCACCGCTCGACCAGATCATCGATCTGGGTCATCCGCTGATGTGCCTGGCCGGCGAGGTTGACTGGAGCTTCCTGGACCGGCGCTTCGCCGCGACCTGCGCACCGGGCGTGGGCCAGCCACCGCTGCCGGCCCGGCTGGTGGCCGGGCTCTTCATCCTCAAGCACATGCACAACCTGTCTGACGA
>CAYYZC010000397.1:0-2857 GCA_964475605.1 uncultured Chelativorans sp. | reverse complement strand
GAACAGCTTCAAGGTGCGCGGCTCGATGCCCTTGGCCGCATCGATCACCATCACGGCGGAATCGACGGCCGTCAGCGTCCGGTATGTATCGTCAGCGAAATCCTCGTGGCCCGGCGTGTCGAGCAGATTGAAGACATGGCCGCCATATTCGAAGGTCATCACCGAGGTGACGACGGAGATGCCGCGCTCGCGCTCGATCTTCATCCAGTCGGAGCGCGTGTTCATGCGATCCTTCTTGGCCTTGACCTCGCCGGCAAGCTGGATCGCGCCGCCGAAAAGGAGCAGCTTCTCGGTCAGCGTCGTCTTGCCCGCATCCGGGTGCGAAATGATCGCAAAGGTGCGGCGGCGCGCCACCGCTTGCGCTATCGGGTCGGTCATGGGTCGGGATTCCATTCGGTCGGCGGGCTTATACAGGGAGGCTTGCAGCCTGTCGAACCGCAATTTTCCGCTCATGGCGACAGACATAATAGGCCGTGGCGGCTGTGGACAGCGCCGGAGGCAAGTTGACCGCGGCGCCCGGGCGCGTGCAGAGCAAACCGCATGATGCCGAAGCTGAAGATCGTCCGCCTGAGCCATGCCAAGGGGCTGGCGCTGCCGGCCTATGAGACGGCGGGCGCGGCCGGGCTCGACCTGCGTGCGGCAGTGCCGGAGGACCGGCCGCTGATCCTGCTGCCGGGCCGGCGGGCGCTGGTGCCGACGGGGCTGGTCCTCGAGATCCCGCCGGGCTTCGAGGGCCAGGTGCGGCCGCGCTCGGGACTGGCGCTGCGCCACGGCGTCACCTGCCTCAACACGCCGGGCACGATCGACAGCGACTATCGCGGCGAGGTCAAGGTGCTGCTGGTCAATTTCGGCGACGAGGAAGTCGAGATCGTCCGCGCCATGCGCATCGCGCAGCTCGTCGTCGCTCCCGTCGCGCGCGCGGAGATCGAGGAGCAGGAGCAGGCAAGCGAGACGACGCGCGGCAGCGGCGGCTTCGGCTCGACCGGCACTTCCTGACCGGCAATCACCCGGCTTCCGCCCTGCGCAATTTCGTCCTACAATATGCCGGTTTCAGAGATTGAGTTTCCGGTGCGGCGTGGATTTTGCTGTCCGCTGCCTGTCTTTTGGAAGCCAGTGCCATAGAATTTCAACGACGCCAAGCACAGGAAGGAAGACGACAATGGGCCTTCGCATCAACGACACCGCCCCCGATTTCACCGCCGAGACCACGCAGGGCACCCTGAATTTCCATGAATGGATCGGGGATGGATGGGCGGTGCTGTTCAGCCACCCGAAGAATTTCACCCCGGTCTGCACGACCGAGCTCGGCGCCATGGCCGGGCTGGAGGGCGAATTCAAGAAGCGCAATGCCAAGATCATCGGCATCTCGGTCGACCCGGTCTCCGACCATAATCGCTGGCAGGTCGATATCGAGAAGGCGACGGGACACAAGGTCGGGTATCCGCTGATCGGCGACAAGGACCTCAAGGTCGCCAAACTCTACGACATGCTGCCCGCCGATGCCGGCGACAGCTCGGACGGGCGGACGCCGGCCGACAACGCCACGGTCCGTTCGGTCTATGTCATCGGGCCGGACAAGAAGATCAAGCTGGTGCTGACCTACCCGATGACGACGGGCCGCAACTTCGCCGAGATCCTGCGCGCCATCGACTCGATCCAGCTCACCGTCAAGCACCAGGTCGCAACGCCGGCGAACTGGCAGCAGGGCGATGACGTCATCATCACCGGGGCGGTCTCGAACGAGGACGCCGAGAAGCGCTTCGGCTCGTTCGACACGATCCTGCCCTATCTGCGCACGACCAAGCAGCCGACGGCCTGACCGGCCCCGACCGACTGATCCCAAGAGGGCGGCCGCGACGAGCGCCGCCCTTTTTCTTTGGCCAAACGGACCTACTGCTCGAGCAGTAGCGTGCCGTCCTCGACGCCGAATTTGCGCAGGCGGTTGAGGAAGCTCATGCCAATCAGCGTGCCGCCCAGCGCCTCGTCGTCGAGCACGACGGCCTGCACGTCGCGGACCTCGATGCGGCCGATCTCCAGCCGGTCGATGAGCGCGCCGGCAGCGCGCGTCCGGCCGTTGGCGGTGTCGACGCTATGGACGAAATCGGACAGTGCGAGATCGAGGCCGATGCGGCGCGCCGTCGACCGGTTGATCGCCACCACCGTCGCACCGGTATCGACCATGGCCTCGATGCGCTGCCCGTTGAGGCGGAAATCGGCGACGAAATGGCCGCGGCCGTCGCCCTCGATCCGGACCTTGCGGCCGCTCGGGTCCGGTTCATGGACAGCGACGGGCTCGGGTTCCGCCATCGACAGCGCTGGTGCCGAATCGGCCGACAAGGAGCGGCCCAGCAGGACCTGAAGCAGTTCCGGATTGGACTGGTGCAGGATCGGGACCGCCGCGAAGCTGCCCGCCACCACCCCGAACATGATCATCCTGCCGAGCATGAAGCGCCTGCCCCCGATTGGTCCGGACAGGCTACAGGTCCGGCTTCATCCATTTCTTAACGGAAAGGCCGGGCGGCGAACCCTGGTTGACCGGGCGTTAACGCGGCTACTTCGTTCCGTACATGCGGTCGCCGGCGTCGCCGAGGCCCGGAACGATATAGCCCTTCTCGTTGAGGCGGCTGTCGATCGAAGCGGTGACGACGGGAACGTCGGGATGGGCGGCGGCGAAGCGCTCCAGGCCTTCGGGAGCGGCCAGCAGGCAGAGGAAACGGATGTTGGTGGCGCCGCGCTCCTTGAGCTTCTCGACTGCCGCGATCGCCGAATTCGCGGTCGCCAGCATCGGGTCGACGACGATGACGAGGCGGTCGCCGAGATCGGCCGGCGCCTTGAAGAAATATTCCACCGCCTCCAG
>CAYYZC010000396.1:0-2864 GCA_964475605.1 uncultured Chelativorans sp. | reverse complement strand
ACGAGTGCATTCTTTGCTTCTGCTGCCAGACCTCCTGCCCGTCCTACTGGTGGAACGGCGAGCGCTATCTCGGGCCGGCGGTGCTGCTGCAGGCCTATCGCTGGCTGATCGATTCACGCGACGAGGCGACGGGCGAGCGGCTCGACAATCTCGAGGACCCGTTCCGGCTCTATCGCTGCCATACGATCATGAACTGCACCCAGGCCTGCCCGAAGGGGCTGAATCCGGCCAAGGCGATCGCCGAGATCAAGAAGATGATGGTCGAGCGGCGGATTTGATCCGGCGGCCCCTCCCTCACGCAAGCGTGTGACGGCTTGATTTGAACGGCTGATCCCCGGCGCTAGCCTTCGCCGGCAGCCGGAGGACCTGCCCATGCTACGTACGCTTTTCAGCGCTGCCGCCATCGCTTTGGCCGGGATGGCGATGGGGGTGCCGGCGGCCTTCGCCCAGAGCGCGACGGCGATCTTCGCCGGCGGCTGCTTCTGGTGCGTGGAGGCCGATTTCGACAAGGTCGAGGGCGTGATCTCCACCACCTCCGGCTATATCGGCGGCAGCACCGACGACCCGACCTACCGGAACCATTCCAGTGCCGGTCATCGCGAAGCCGTGCGGATCGAATACGACCCGCAGGCCGTCTCCTACGAAGAGCTGATCCATGCCTTCTTCCGCTCGGTCGATCCGACCGACGAGGGCGGGCAGTTCTGCGACCGCGGCCACAGCTACACGACCGCGATCTACACGCTGGACGAGGAGCAGGCGCAGATTGCCGATGCTGGCAAGGCCAACGCCGCCGAAGCGCTGGGCCGGCCGATCGTCACCGAGATCGCCGCTGCGCCGGAGTTCTGGCCGGCCGAGGACTACCATCAGGATTACCACGCCAAGAATCCGCTGCGCTACAAATACTACCGCAGCGCCTGCGGCCGCGACGCCCGCATCGAGGAGCTCTGGGGCGACGAGGCCATGGCGGGAATCGGGGGAAGCTAGACCATGATCCCGAAAAGTGGGAACCGGTTTTCGGAAAAGATCATGCTCCAACAAAGAGATAGAGCTGGATGACGATTCGAGGAAACGTCATCCAGCTCTAGACGCTCGCCGCCGCTGCTGCCTTCGCCAGTCTTTCCTCGGCGATCTCCTGCGCGATGTCGTTGGTCGCGCGTCCGGTCGCGTCGGAACGGCGGAAGATGTCGGCGAGCACCAGCGGGATTTTCTCGACCTTCGCCATCGCGGCTGCGCGGTCATAACCGTCCGGATCGAGCTCGGTCGCGACATTGATCAACCCGCCGCCATTGATGACGTAGTCCGGCGCGTAGAGCACGCCGCGCTCCATCAACGTGCGTGCGTCTTCATGGCGCTCGAGCTGATTGTTGGCCGAACCGGCGACGATCTTCGCCGTCAGATCGGGGATCGTCCTTTGCGAAAGCACGGCGCCCAGCGCACAGGGCGCGAAGATGTCCGCATCGGCGGCGACGATGGCGTCCGGATCAATGACAGTCGCGGCGAGCATGTCGCGGGCGCGCTGCGTCCTCGCCGGATCGATATCTGCCACGGTGAGATGTGCGCCTGCCGCGTGCAGTTCCTCGCATAGCGACCAGCCGACCGAGCCGAGCCCTTGCACGGCGACACGCCGGCTCTTCAGCCCGGCGCCGGGGAAGCGATGCTTCAGCGCCGCCTCGATGCCGAGGAAAACGCCATGCGCGGTGACGGGGGAAGGGTTGCCGCTGCCGCCCTGCGTGGTGCCGGTCACATTGGGCGTGCGCTCGCGCAGGAAGTCGGCGTCGGCAACCGTCAGGCCGACATCCTCGCCGGTGAAATACTGCCCGTTGAGCGCGGCCAGCATCTCGGCATAAGCCTCCAGGAGCGCGGGCGTCTTGCCGGTCCTGGGGTCGGCCATGATGACGGCCTTGCCGCCGCCGAAGGGCATGCCGGCGATCGCCGATTTGAACGTCATGCCGCGTGACAGGCGCAGCGCGTCGGTGAGGGCTGCCTCGAAGGTCTTGTGCGGCCAGACCCGCGTGCCGCCGAGGGCGGGGCCGAGAATCGTGTTGTGGATGGCGACGATCGCAGTCAGCCCGCGCTCGTCGTCGCGGCCGAGCCAGATCCGCTCATGGTCGTCATAGGCTTCGAGCTCTGCGGACTGGGCGGTGATGTCGGAAAGGATGAGGGTGGAGTTGGATTTGGGGGTGCGGAGGTTCCGGCTCTCATGAGTGTGCAGCATTGCAATCCTCCCGGATCGTATGACTGACCCGGAATCTAGGGCATCGGGGCGGATTTTGATTGCGATTACCAGCCTGGCCGCGAACTTCCCTTGCGTCGTGCGCGGCCGGCCGGTCAGAATATTGCTTCTGTCAGCCCAGGCTGGCGTCGAGGCTGACCTTGATCGCGCCGAGCGCCTTGGAAACCGGGCAGCCGCTCTTGGCCTTCTCGGCAAGCTCCTTGAACTTGGCCTCGTCGATGCCCGGAACCGTCCCGACCAGGGTCAGCTTGCTTTCGGTGATCTCGAAACCGCCGCCCGCAGCCGGGCCATAGGTGACGACCGCCTTGGCGTCGAGCTTGTCGGGCGGCGTGCCGTTCTCGGCCAGGAATGCGGATAGCTGCATGGCGAAGCAGCCGGCATGGGCGGCCGCGATCAGCTCTTCCGGATTGGTCCCGGACTGGCCGTTCTCATCCTCGAAGCGGCCCTTGAATGAATAGGGGCGGTCCTTGAAAGCGCCGCTCTGCGTGTCGAGCGTGCCGCTGCCTTCCTTGAGGCTGCCCTTCCAGATCGCGGTCGCATGTCTTTGCATCGTCAAATCCCTTCTCGTTGCGGTTTCAGGGCTTGGTCGCCCTGCCTGAAGGTAGTGCGCGAGAGGGTGGCTATCCAGATG
>CAYYZC010000395.1:0-2875 GCA_964475605.1 uncultured Chelativorans sp. | reverse complement strand
CAGCCGGTCGCGCCGGCGCCCGTCGAGCCCGTCGGCCAGGGCATAATAGTCGACCAGCCGGTCGAGCGCCTGCGGGTCCGACAGCAGGCCGGCGCCGGCGAGCGGAGGCGGCAGATGGCCGATCGTCAGCGCGCCGATGCGGCGCTTGGCCTGCGCCGCCTCGCCCGGATTGGAGACGATGAAGGGATAGACGACGGGCAGGGAGCCGGCGACGATCTCGGGAAAGCAGCAGCGCGACAGCGCCACCGTCTTGCCGGGCAGCCATTCGAGCGTGCCGTGGGCGCCGACATGGACCAGCGCATGGCAGCCCAGCGTCTCGCGCAGCCAGACGCCGAAGGCGAGCAGTTCGTGGCGCGGCGGCAGGGCGGGGTCGTGATAGTCGGCGCGCCGGTCCTCCGTGCTGCCGCGGTCGGGCGCAAGCGCGACCGTGACGTTGCCGAAGGTTGTGGCGCGGAAGGAGACTTTGTCGTTTCCAGGAGCAGGCTGATCAGAGAGAAGTTTCTTCGACCCCCACTCCGGCCCTTCGGGCCACCTCGATCGACGGGGGAGAGGAAGCGCCGGCCGGACTGTTCGGCACCCTTCCTCTCCCCCGTCGATCGGGGGAGAGGTGGTTTGCGAAGCAAACCGGAGTGGGGGGCGAATTCCCATCCTCCCCCAAGCTGCAACGACACGTTCACGCGCGGCAGCGGGCAAATCCTGGAAGGCTGACCGATAATCGTCCCAATCGAGCCCCTCCGTTCCGCGTTCGAGCGCCTTCATCAGCGCGCGCGGCGTTTCGGGAATATCCTCCACGACATAGCCCGCCGCTTTCAGGTCGTGCAGCATGGCGAGCACGCTCGAGGGGACGTCGAGGCCGACCGCATAGCCAGCGCGGCCGGTGGCGCCGGGATAGTCGGGGACGAGGATCGCCAGGCGCCGTTCCGCCGCCGGCGTCTGCCGCAGCCGCACCATGGCCGAGACCCGCTCCGCCACCTGCTCGATGCGGTCTTCCTCCGGCCGGTTGCGCTGGCCGCGGAAGCCGAGCGCTGCATCGCGCTCCGTCTCCGCCTTGAAGGAGACGGCGCCGGCGAGCAGCCGGCCGTCGAGCTCCGGCAGCACGACATGCATGGCGATGTCGGATGGCGTCAGCCCGCGGTCGCCGCCCTCCCAGGCCTCGCGGCGCGTCGTCGCCATCACCGCCTGGATCACCGGCACGCCGATGCGTTCGAACAGCGCGGCGCCCTCGTCGCCGGCGGCAAACGCGGTGGTGGCGACGATCGCCGCCGGGCTCACCCGTCCCGCCACCTCCTCGACGAAGCCGAGCACCTGCCCGTCCTTGAGGCTGGAGACGAAGATCGGCAGCGGCTGCAGGCCGCGCGCATCGAGCGCTTGCGCCAGCGCCTCGACCGGAGCGCAGTCGGCGGCGAGCAGCATGGAGCGGTAGAAGAGGATCGGGACAACCGGCCGCCCGGCCGCAGCCAGCGTGCCGGGATCAGGGACGGCGCCGCCGAAAGCATGGATGCCGGCCTTGGGCAGCGGCGTTGCCGGTCCGGGCAGCTCGCCGTGGCCGGCATGGTGGGCCAGTCGCGCCACCAGACGCGACATGTTCTGCGGGCCGCCCTCGCGGAAACAGGAAAGCAGCGCTTCGAGCTCGGCGCCGGGCAGCGTCGACATGGCGGCCAGCCGCTCGTCGGCCTCGCTGCATTCGCCCGGCAGCAGCGCCAGCGCGATGCCGTGGCGGCGCGCCGTCTCCGCCAGCCGGTCGCAGCCATAGCGCCACCAGTCATAGCCGCCGAGCACGCGCACCAGGATCGCCCCGGCATGGGCCGCGACGCTGTCGATCCACAGATCGACCGACATCGGGTGGCGCAGCTCGCGCAGGCTGGCGAGCCGCAGCGAGGGCAGGGCGGTCTCGCCCGCCCGCCAGGCCGCCGCGATCCCGGCAAGGTCGCTGTCGGTGAAGGAGAGCGCCACCATCTCCGCCGGTTCCTGGCCGAGGTCGACCGGCTCGATCAGGTCGTCGAGCGATGCCGTGGTGGTGGCGAGGATATGCACCGGACTAAGCCTCTCAGCCTCTCAGCGTCGCCTCGATCGCATCGCGGTCGAGCCCGCTCAGGCCGATCACCACGAGGCGGGTGCGCCTTTGCTCCTGCGGCGCCCAGGCGCGATCGTAATAGCTCTGGACGCGCGGGCCGACGCCCTGGAGCAGCAGCCGCATCGGCTTGCCGGCGATGTCGGCGAATCCCTTGACGCGCAGCACGCCATGCTCTTCGGCCGCCCGCGTGACCCGGCCGGCCAGCGTGTCGGCGCTGTCGATCGCCGGCAGCTCGACGACGAAGCTGTCGAAATCGTCATGTTCGTGGTCGAGCTCGTCGTCATGATGGGTCCTGCGCTGCTCGATATCGTCCTCGACGGCGAGGCCGAGGCCGAGCAGCACCGAGGGGTCGATCCGGCCGTTGGCGGACGGCACCACCCTGACCGCCCGCGACAGGTGCTCGCCGACGCGTGTCGAGGCTTCCCGCCGTTCGGCTTCGCTCATCAGGTCGCTCTTCGACAGGATGATGAGGTCGGCGCAGGCGACCTGGTCCTCGAACACCTCCTCGACCGGGTCGTCATGGTCGAGCGACTGGTCGCCGGCCCGCTGCGCGGCGAGCGCGTCCATGTCGGACGCAACCTTGCCGTCGGCGAGCGCCGGCCCGTCGACCACGGCGATGACGCCGTCGACGGTGACCCGGCTCCTGACCGTCGGCCACTGGAAGGCCTGCACCAGCGGCTTCGGCAGCGCCAGGCCGGAAGTCTCGATCAATATGTGGTCGACCCTGGGGACGCGCGACAGGATCGTGTCGAGCGCCGGCACGAAATCGTCGGCGACGGTGCAGCAGATGCAGCCATTGGC
>CAYYZC010000394.1:0-2892 GCA_964475605.1 uncultured Chelativorans sp. | reverse complement strand
GGAGGTCGGCGATCCGGAGCGGCCGAAGCTGGTCTTCTTCTTCGACGAGGCGCATCTGCTCTTCGACGAGGCGCCGCGGGCGCTGATAGCGCGGGTCGAGCAGGTGGTGCGGCTGATCCGCTCCAAGGGCGTCGGGGTGTATTTCGTCACGCAGAACCCGCTCGACGTGCCGGAGACGGTGCTCGCCCAGCTCGGCAACCGCGTCCAGCATGCGCTGAGGGCCTATACGCCGCGCGAGCAGAAGGCGGTGCGCTCGGCCGCCGACACGTTCCGGCCGAATCCGGAGTTCGACGCGTTCGAGACGATCACCCAGCTCGGCGTCGGCGAGGCGCTGGTCTCGACGCTGCAGGAGAAGGGCGTGCCCTCGGTCGTGCAGCGGACGCTGATTCGTCCGCCCTCGGGGCGCATGGGCGTGATCAGCGAGGCGGAGCGCAAGGCGGCGCTGGAGCAGAGCCCCGTCAAGTCGCTCTACGACCAGCCGGCCGATCGCGAATCGGCCTATGAGCTGCTCCAGAAGCGCGCCGCGGAAGCAGCCGGGAAGGCCGCCGCCGAAGAAGAGGAGCAGCAGGGTGGAAGCGCCGGGCGGTGGACCTTGCCGGATTTCGGCGGCAGCAGCTCCTCCAAGACCTCGACGCGAAGCAGCAGCACCTCCCGGCGCGAGACGGCGGCGGAGGCCGGTTTCAAGAGCCTGATGCGCACGATCGGCACGACGCTCGGCCGGGAGATCGTGCGCGGCGTGCTCGGCAGCCTGCGGCGGCGGTAGCCCGGTAGGGTTCCGCGGATCTGCCTGCCTGCCGGGAAGCCGGCGGCGCCGTCAGGCGACCGGCAAGCCGGACGTCACGAGGATGGGCGTCTTCTCGGGCACGCGGCTGTAGAGGTCGATGATGTCCTGATTGATGAGGCGCACGCAGCCCGACGAGACGGATTTGCCGATCGACCACCATTCGGGCGAGCCGTGGAGGCGGTAGAGCGTGTCCTTGCCGTTCTGGTAGATGTAGAGCGCGCGGGCGCCGAGCGGATTCATGATGCCCGGTTCCTGGCCGCCGAGCCAAGTATCGGTCTCGCGATCGTATTCGGCGCGGTATTTCTCCAGCTCCGGCCGCCGGTCGATCATCTCGTCGGGCGGGAACCAGCGCGGCCATTCCTGCTTCCACTCGATCTCTGCGCGGCCGCTCCATTCGAAGCCGGCGCGTCCGAGCCCGACGCCGTAGCGCATGGCGCGTCCGCGCCTGCGGACGAGATAAAGGAAATGGCTCGCCGTATCGACCACGACCGTACCCGGCGCTTCGCCGGTCGGATCGACGACCTCCTGGCGGAGGAACCGCGGGTCGATCCGGTCGAACGGCACGGCCGGTATCTGGTAGCCATTGTCGCTCAGCGCGCCATACATGCCGCTGTAGGGCAGCGGCTCGGGCTCGGGCAGCGGCTCCGGCGGCGGGTTGCGCGGCGTCGTCGTGCAGGCCGACAGGAAGGCGGATGCCGCGGTTGCGGAGGCCGCGGCGAGCAGGCGCCGGCGGTTCATGCCGTGCGGCGCGATTGACGGGGAGCGTTTCACGATAACTCCATGCGTGGATGGATAGTTCGAAGCCGGCTCCGCCCGTTGTCATGGTCGGAACATGGGAACGCAATGGCACTTGTGTCGATTCACAGCAAGCCGTTCAGGCTCCGCAGGATGAGGTCCGGCTCGAAATCCCGGTATTCATCCGGGTCACTGTTGCGGTTGATCCACACTGTACGGAAGCCGGCCTTGACCGCGCCGGCGATGTCCCAGCGGTTGGAGGACTGGAAGGAGACGGCGGACGGATAGGTGCGCAGTGACGTCGTCACGATCTCGTAGACCTCCGGATGGGTCTTGAACCTGCCGACGGCGTCGACGGAGAAGATGTCGTCGATCATCGACTCGAGCGCAGAGGACCGCACCGCCGATTCGAGCATGGCCGGCGAGCCGTTGGAGAGGATGGCGACGCGCGCGCCGGCGGATTTGAGCGCGCCGAGCACCGCCGGCACCTCCTCGTAGCAGTCGAGGCGCCAGTAGGCGTCGAGAAGCCGGTCGCGCAGCGCCCGGTCGGCGGAGGGCACCTTGCCGAAGGCGAAGTCGAGCGCCTGCTCGGTGAGCTGCCAGAAATCGACATAGCTGCCCATCAGCGTGCGGATCCACGAATATTCGAGCTGCTTGGCGCGCCAGATCTCCGACAGGCGCTGCCCGTCCGGCCCGATCAGCCCGGCATGCCGGCGCACCGCGGCATGGACGTCGAACAACGTTCCGTAGGCATCGAAGACATAGGCTGCGTGACGCATCTTGATCCCGGTTCCCTTTCCGGCGGCACTTGACCCGACATGCCATTTCCGGTCAAGCAATGGCCGTCCCGGGACCGACTTTGCCGGCTGGACCGAGCGATTGCACCGCAGAGGCCGATTGCCGATGCCGGGCCCGGCCGGTCGAATGGCACCGGAACTTGCCACAGAGGAGCAGCTTCATGGCCCTTGTCACCCCTGCCGAAAGCACGACCTGGACCTATGTCGATGGCGACTGGCACGAGGGCAATGTCGGCGTGGTCGGTCCACGCAGCCATGTCATGTGGCTGGGATCGAGCGTCTTCGACGGCGCTCGCTGGTTCGAGGGCGTGGCGCCCGATCTCGACCGCCATGCCGAGCGGGTCAATGCGTCCGCGCTGGCGCTCGGGCTGGAGCCGAGCAAGTCGGTCGAGGAGATCGTCGGGCTGGCCTGGGGCGGGCTGAAGAAGTTCGACGGCAGCACCGCCGTCTATATCAGGCCGATGTACTGGGCCGAACATGGCGGCTATATGGGCGTGCCGGCCGATCCGGAATCGACGCGCTTCTGCCTCTGCCTCTACGAAGCGCCGATGATCGCGCCGAGCGGCTTCTCGATCG
>CAYYZC010000393.1:0-2902 GCA_964475605.1 uncultured Chelativorans sp. | reverse complement strand
ATCTCCCCCCTTGAGGGGGAGATGTCCGGCAGGACAGAGGGGGGTGCGAAGGGGCACAATGCGAGGCAGGTCATCTACCGCGCCAGCCTCACCACTCGCAGCGAGGCGCTGATGTCGGCGAAGGCGGCGAGGAGCTGTTCGTTGTCCGTCGCGTCGTAATAGTGCTTGGCGCTGGTCGCGCAATATTCGAGCATGTCCTGCGCGTCGCGATCGTCGATCATGAAAGCGACCGAGTAGATCTCGATCTTCTGCGCCTTCATGTTGTCGCAGATCTTCATCGCATCGCGGTTCGTCTCGGTGATGGCGGCATCGTATCCGTTCGAGTCCGGCTCGACATGCCTGCCGTCGCTCTTCCGGTAGCGCAGCGTGTTCTCGCCGTCGGTCATCAGCACGACCACCTTGCGCGGCTTCTCGTTCGCCGGATCGTAGGCGGCGCCCTCGCCGAAGGGTGCGGTGGGCGACAGCACGTTGAGGCCCCAGACCAGGCCGGCGGGAATATAGGTCTTCGGCTCGTATCCGCCCACCTTCGCCACCATGTCCGCGATGGCGCTCTTCAGCGACGAGGCGTCGGTGGTGAGCGGAATGATCGGGCTCATGCAGCGCTGGCTTCTCTCGACATATCCCGGATAGCGCACCGAGCCCGAACCGTCGTGCAGCCTCGTGTCGCCGACCATGCGCGATCCCACGCAGCCATACCATTGATAGGTCTTCGCGCTCTCGCCTCCGCTGCAAACCTGGTAGGGGTCGACATTGACCGTCTTCCAGTCGGTGCAGCCGCCACCGCATTGGCTCGGTACGCTGATGCCGTCGGATACCCTCTCGCATGCATATTCGGACGCCCAGGCGACGCATTCGCGTTTCGTCGTCCGGGTCTCGCATTTGTCGGCCGGCTTCGCCTCGGTCGAATAGTCCGCCGGAACGTCCAGCCACGGCGCGTTGCGGTGCTGCGTCCCCACATTGACGTATTCGGCATAGGGAACGAGGCCGATGCGCACCGCGGCGTCATTCTCCCTGAGGAGCTCCGACACCAGATTCGAAGCGGCCTTTCGCAAGGTCTCGATCCTCGACACGCCAAACCCGTTCACCGCGGACATGGAATAGGTGTTGTCGAGCACCAGCGCCACCTCGACCTGGCCCTTCACCGCGCGCTCGGCAAGCGCGGAGGCCGCGGTCGGAAGCTGATCGTAGCCGGCAAGGCCCATGAAGCTGGCAGGAATCGCGCCGTTGAGCAGCACGTCCACCTTGTCGTCGTCGATCTCGAGGCTGGCGATCCGAACCGGTCCGATGCGGGTTTCGTCGCGATTGGCCGCAACGACGTCGGCGGCGAGCACACGCATATCCTCCTCGCTCATGCCCTTGGCCGCAGCCAGGGCGAGCGAGGTCGCGTCGGCGATGTCCTGGAGATGCTGGTGCGCCGAAGTATGCCTTGCATAGTCGATGCCAAGGCCGACGGCGAGGATCAGCGGGACAGATGCGGCGACGCTGAGCACCGCCATATTGCCCGAGCGGCTCTTCCAGAACCGACCCAGAATACTCATTGATTGCACACCCCCTGCAGATCACCCTGGACGGGATCATGGCACGGGGGTCGTAAAGTCGGCGTTAGCCGGGCCGCGCAAATGCCGAACATTCCGGCACCTGCCGCCGACCGCGATGCTAGGCGGACGGCTTTTTCGTACGTTTCGGCTTTGCGGCAGGCTTGGCGGGTGCCTTGGCTTCGCGCTTCTCGGCCTCCAGGCGGGCGGCTCTCAGCCGGGCCGTCTTCGCCTCGCGTTCCGCGATCTCGCTCTCGATGATGGAGCGGGCGGCCGTGTCCGTCATCTGAGCCTTGCTCTCCGCCCTGGACGCGGCAGGCTTGAACAGCGTGCCCCTCGTCACAAGATCATTCATGGCAAAAACTCCTTCCGACAGTTGCAGGCCGACAGTTGCAGGCAAAAAAGAAAAAGGCCGAGCGCGAACTCGACCTCTCATCATTCCGAAGCCATGCCGGTACATTCGTGGTCACGGCTGGAATAAATCCTTATGCGGCCTGAAGGTTCTCCGCCGCGCTCTTGCCCGAGCGGTTGTCCTTCACCACGTCGAAGCTCAGCTTCTGGCCCTCGACGATGGTGCGCATGCCGGCACGCTCGACCGCAGAGATATGGACGAAAACGTCGGCCGCACCGTCATCCGGCTGGATGAAGCCGAAGCCCTTGGTTGCGTTGAAGAACTTTACGGTTCCAATGGTCATGGCGATTTCCTTTCGAAAAATCGTTGATACCCGCTCGGCGGAATGCGTGGCGGGACTGTGGATCGATATTGAGAAGGAAGATCGTCAGAGGCACCGAAGCGCAAGACCAAAGTTCAGACAGCAAGATCGATGAACGAAATATAGGCACCGGCACGGCCCGGACAAGGGCGGCGCAGAAATAGTTGCGGGATCAGAACCTGCCGGTGCGGGGGAAGCCCTTCGGCACCATGCGGCCGGCAGCGGCGCGCGCGCCTAACCACTCGGCAAGGTCGCCGGCGGACTTGACGAAGGTGCGGTCGGCCGAATCCTGCCAGGTCAGGCCGGCTGCGAGCTCGAAGGTCCTGACGTCCGAGACGCCGCCATCCTTGAAGCGCTGCAGACGCACACCCTTGCCGCGCGTCATCGTCGGAACCTCGGAGAGCGGGAAGACGAGCAGCTTGCGGTTCTCGCCGACGATGGCGAGGTGATCGCCGACTGCCGCCACGCAGAGCTTCGCCTCGTCGGGGGACCGGACGTTCATCACCTGCTTGCCCTTGCGGGTATTGGCGACGATCTCGGCCTCCGGCACGACGAAGCCGTTGCCCTGATAGCTGACGAGGAGGAGCCTTCGCGCCGGATCGTGCACGAAGGCGGTGACGATCGCCTGATCGTTCTCCATGTCGACGATGATGC
>CAYYZC010000392.1:0-2908 GCA_964475605.1 uncultured Chelativorans sp. | reverse complement strand
CCCACCGCAAGATCTCGACCGGCAAGGCGGAGAACAAGTTCGGCATTGCGTGGCAGAGCGCACGCGCCGCCTATGCCCGCGCCGCCGGATTGCCGGGACTGGCCGTGCGCGGCATCGACATGCATATCGGCAGCCAGATCACCGAGCTGCAGCCCTTCGACGACGCGATCCGGCTGCTGGTCGAGCTCACCGGCACGCTGCGCGCCGACGGGCACGACATCCGCCATGTCGATCTCGGCGGCGGGCTGGGCATCCCCTACCGCCTCGATGTCGACCCGCCTCCCCTGCCCGACGACTATGCGCGGATGGTGAACCGGCACATGAAGCCGCTCGGCCTGCAAGTCATCTTCGAGCCGGGGCGGCTGATCGCCGGAAATGCCGGCATCCTCGTCAGCTCGGTGATCTATCTCAAGGAAGGCGACGCGAAGAACTTCCTCATCATCGATGCGGCGATGAACGACCTCATCCGCCCGACGCTCTACGACGCCTTCCACGAGATCAGGCCGGTCAACGAACCCGACGCGGACGCGCCGGCGGTGCTCGTCGACGTCGTCGGGCCGGTCTGCGAAACCGGCGACTATCTCGGCCAGGAACGCCTTCTGCCGCGGCTGGCGCCGGGCGACCTGATCTATGTCGCCACGGCCGGCGCCTATGGCGCGGTCCAGTCGGGCACCTACAACACCAGGCTGCTGGTGCCCGAGGTGCTGGTCGACGGAGCGAGGTTCCACATCGTGCGGCCACGCCAGAGCTACGAGCAGCTCATCGGCCTCGATTCCGTCCCCGACTGGCTCGCCGACTGATCGCGGCCTTTCACGTTTTCTTGGCCTCGTCTCGCCTTTGCCGCTTTTGGTGCTATTTTGGCACTGAGCGGCGCGGTTCCGCCGCGGTGCCACGACGCGATCGGAAAAAGGCGGAATGGCGAAGCAACGATCCAGCCGGGACATGACCGACCAGGGACTTCCGAGGCGCCTGCGGCGCACCCGCTCGGTGACCCTCGTCACGATGGTGGTCGAGCGCCTGTGGCCGCTGGCGCTGCCGCTCGTCGTCGTGCTGGCGCTGTTCACCTCCGCCTCCTGGCTCGGCGTCTTCCACTTCTCGCCCGACTGGCTGCGGCTCGGCCTATCGGGCCTGTTTCTGGTCGCCGCGCTTGGCGCTCTCTATCCGCTGCGCTTCTTCCGAACGCCCGGCAGGGCCGAAATCGATCGCCGCATCGAAACCGCCAACCGGCTGGAGCACGCGCCGGTCCTCACCCAGGCCGACCGGCCGGCCGGCGAGAAGCGTGACGGCTTCGCCGATGCGCTCTGGCGCGAGCACCAGAAGCGCATGGCCGAAAAGCTCCGCTCCGTCGCGGGCGACCTGCCGCGCACCCGCCTGCCGGAGCGCGACCCCTGGGGACTGCGCGCCGGCGTGGCGCTGCTGCTCTTCGTCGCCTTCGCCTTCTCCTACGGACCTCTCGGCGGTTCGCTCGGCGACGCCTTCCACGCCCGTCCGGGCGTCGAGGCGGTGCCGGCGCGCATCGACGCCTGGGTGACGCCTCCCGCCTATACCGGCCGCGCGCCGCTCTATCTGAGCGCGGAGGCCAATCGCGACGCGACCGTCTTCGAGGTTCCGACCGGCTCCACCGTCGCGGTCCGGGTCACCGGCGGCAGTGGCCACGAGACGCTGGGCTTCCTCGACGCCTTCACCGGCGCGGAGCGCGCCGTCGAGCCGGCTGCCCCCGCACCGCAGGGCGAGACGGCCGGCACGGCGCGCCAGTTCGCCGGCACGATCGAAAGCGATGGACTGCTGACGCTGCGATCGGGCGAGGAGGAGATCGACCGCTGGGCCTTCAACGTCATTCCCGACGATCCGCCCGTCATCCGCTTCTCGGAAGAGCCGACACGCGCCGTCAACGGCGCGCTCGAGCTCACCTACGAGATCGAGGACGACTATGGCGCGACCTCGGCCGAAGCCGTCTTCGCCCAGGCCGAAGAGCCCGGCGACGAGGCGCATCCGCTCTACGACGCGCCCGAGATGCCGCTTACCCTGCCGCGCCGCAACGACCGCGAGATCGCCGCCCGCACCGTGCGCGACCTGACCCGCCACCCCTGGGCGGGTTCCGAGGTCGAGCTCACCCTTGAGGCGGCCGACGCCGCCGGTCAGGAGGCGAGGAGCGAGACCAGGACGCTGATCCTGCCGGAGCGCACCTTCGTCGTCCCGCTCGCCCGCGCCCTGATCGAGCAGCGGCGGATCCTGGCGGTCGACGCCAACGACAAGCGTCGTGTCCTCGACATGATGGAGGCGGTCACGCTGCGCCCGGAGGAGACGTTCGACAATCTCTCGCACTATCTCGGCATCACGGCCGCCCTCTCGCGGCTGCGCATCGCCGACAATGACGACGAGCTGCGCGAGGTGGTCGATCTCCTGTGGGAGATCGCCGTCACCATCGAGGATGGCAGCCTGTCGGATGCCGAGCGCCGCCTGCGCCAGGCGCAGCAGGCGCTCCAGGACGCTCTGGAGCGCGGCGCCGGCGACGAGGAGATCGAGCAGCTCATGGCGGAGCTGCGCGAGGCGATGCGCGAGTTCCTGCGTGAATTCGCGGAGCGCGCGCTGCAGAACCCCGACACGGCGATGCAGATGCCGCAGGACGGCCAGATGCTGAGCCAGGACGATCTGGAACGGATGATGGACCGGATCGAGGAACTCGCCCGATCAGGCGCCCAGGCCGAGGCCCAGCAGCTCCTGCAGCAATTGCAGGAGATGATGAACAACCTCCAGGCCGGCCGCCCGCAACAGCAGCAGCAGGGCCAGGGCGGGCAGTCGCAGATGCGCCAGCAGATGGACAAGCTCGGCGAGATCATGCGGCGCCAGCAGGAGATGATGAACGAGACCTTCCAGCTCGAGCAGCAGCGCCAACAAGGGCAGCAGG
>CAYYZC010000391.1:0-2922 GCA_964475605.1 uncultured Chelativorans sp. | reverse complement strand
ACCACATCGGCGTGTTGTGGTCGCCGACGACGAGGATATCGAGCGGCGGCATGTCTGGGTCGGATGCGATCTCCGCCACCTTGTCGAAGACGTCTAGCCAGATCTCCGTCAGCTCGCACGGCATGCGCGCGGCAATCGCCGCCTCCGCCGTCCTGCAGCCGAGCGGGCTTTCCTTCATCGGGGCGTAGGGCAGGTGGCTGTTGAGCGTCAGCCAGTACGCGAATTCGGGGCCGCTCGCGGCCTTGAGATCGGAATGGACGATGTCGCCGACCTGCCTGTCGCACAATCCCGGAAAGACCGATCCGCAAAGCCCGTCCACCGCGTCCGGACGCTCCCGCTCGATGTGCTCGCGGAAGTTCAGCTCCTGAAAGCCGATGCGCGGATACCATGTCGGGCGGCTGAACAATGCGCCGTAGGACCCGTGATAGGCAGCCGTCCGGTAACCGGCTTCGGCGAGCTGCTGCGGCAGGCATGGCTGCATGCCGTTGTTGAGATAGTAGGTGTAGGTCGCCCACTTCCCGCACAGTTCGCGCGACGTCGCGCCGGTCGTCGATCCGTAATGGGCGCTCGTGCCGGTCGAGAGATCGTAGCGTCCCGCGGCTGCCTTGCGCAGCCGTCGCGCCAGGAGCTCACGTTCCTCGGGCTTCGAATAGGCGCCCATCCCCTCCACCATCACGACGAGGAGGCTTTTGCCCGCCTTCGCCACCGCCTCCGCGGTGATGCCGTTCTGCGCCGCCGCGCTTTCGAAGGGCGGCGGCGTCAGCGGCTTGAAGCCGTTTGCCTCGACGTCGACGAGACAGACCAGGAAGGCGAGCACCATCGCCGGAACCAGCGAGGCGCGCTTCAATGCGGCGCGGTGCTTCCGGAAGATCGCGCCCATCACGCATGGCAGCACCAGCGCGTAGACTATGCCGCCGACATAGAGACCAGACGCAGCGATATCGATCGTGCTGAAATAGCGCAACGAGCTGAGGCTGGTCTCGAAAGGCATGTCGAACATGAAGAAGATGACGAAGAAGATGTCGACGGCGGAGGCGACCAGAAAGACGAGGAAGCCGAGCTGCCACGGCAGGAGCAGGGCCAGTATCGCCGCGATGACATAGGCCAGCGGGCTCACGAGCCGGCGCAGCAGGAACCAGGGCGAGAGGGCCAGGAAAAGAAGGTTCGGCAGGCCGACGATGACGAGGGCCGCGAATGCGGCGTCCCGGCTGAACAGGTGATCGTTCAGCCGGTGTATGAACCCGCCCGGGCGAACCGCAGAGTGCTGCCTCACCGCGCACCTCCTGTGCGACGGGAAGCAATGGAGCGGGCGGGTTAAGATTCCGTGTGGGGCCGGCAGCCGGTCCCTTGTGCAACCTTCGGAGGAACCGGATCTGTTCCGGCGGATGGCGGCGGGCGCCTACAGCCGCCGCAGCGCCACTTCCTCGATCAGATGGTCCGACCCCTTGTGCAGGATGAGGTCGGCGCGCGGACGCGTCGGCAGGATGTTCTCGTGCAGGTTCCTGAGATTGATATTGGCCCACAATCCTTCCGCGATGGCGCGCGCGGCTTCGCCCGAGAGCTGGGAATAGCGATGGAAGAAGGATTGCGGGTTGCGGAAGGCGGTATCGCGCAGATTCATGAAGCGGTCGATATACCAGCGATGGATCAGCGCTTCGTCGGCATCGATATAGATCGAGAAATCGAAGAAATCGGAGACGAAGGGCACCGCCTTGCCGTCGCGCGGCAGCTCCCGCGTCTGCAGCACGTTGAGGCCCTCGAAGACCAGAATGTCGGGCCGGTCGATCGTGACATATTCGCCCTGGAGCACGTCATAGGTGAGGTGCGAATAGAGCGGCGCGCGGACATTGCGCTGGCCGGACTTGATCGCCGACAGGAAGCGCAGCAGATGCCCGACATCGTAGCTTTCGGGAAAACCCTTCCGCTCCATCAGGTTCTCGCGCCTCAGCACCTCGTTGGGCAGCAGGAAGCCGTCGGTGGTGACGAGATCGACCTTCGGGCTGGACGGCCAGCGCTGCAGCAGCTCCTTCAGCACGCGCGCCGTGGTCGACTTGCCGACCGCCACCGAGCCGGCGATGCCGATGATGAAGGGCGTCTTGACCACGTCGCCGGCGTTGAAGAAGACCTGCCGCTGGCGGAACAATAATTGCGTCGACTCCACATGGGCCGAAAGCAGGCGCGACAGCGAAAGATAGATGCGCCGGATCTCGTCGAGGTCGACCGGATCGTTGAGCGAGCGTATCCGCCGCACCTCGTCTTCCGTCAGCGTCAGCGGCGTGTCGGCTCGGAAGCTCGCCCACTCCTCCGCGCTGAAAAAACGGTAGGGAGAATATTTGTCCTGCGAGACAAGCTGGTCCATGAGGTTCTGCTTCGACCCGGATGCGGCCATTTCAG
Organism: uncultured Chelativorans sp.; assembly: GCA_964475605.1. Classification (GTDB taxonomy): domain Bacteria; phylum Pseudomonadota; class Alphaproteobacteria; order Rhizobiales; family Rhizobiaceae; genus CAYYZC01. The sequence continues at coordinate 528 of CAYYZC010000391.1, read as the reverse complement.
TTGTTCTTTCGCGCGGCCTTCTCGGCCAGTCCCGAACGGTCGGTTCGTCGCTCGAGCTCTCCGACGACCTCGTCGAGCGATATGCCGGCGACCGCCAGCACGACGAGCCAGTGATAGATCAGGTCGGCGCTCTCCGAGACCAGCGCCTCGCGGTCTCCCCTGATGGCGGCGATCACCGTCTCGACCGCCTCCTCGCCGAGCTTCTTGGCCGCCTTCTCCTGTCCGGCCCTGGCGAGCCTTGCGGTCCATGAAGCGTCGTCGTCCGCCGCGATGCGCGCGGCGATCGTCTCTTCGAGTGCCTGGAGCGAGAATTTTGGCAACGCAGCCTCGTGTGCTGATGCTCGGTGGCGCTAGTCGAGCCGCATGTCGAGACCGGCTTTTGCCATGTGCGCCTTTGCCTGCGCAATGGTGTAGGTGCCGAAATGGAAGATCGAGGCGGCCAGCACCGCCGTCGCATGTCCGTCGCGGATACCCTCCACGAGATGGTCGAGCGTTCCGACGCCTCCCGATGCGATGACCGGCACCCGC
>CAYYZC010000390.1:0-2932 GCA_964475605.1 uncultured Chelativorans sp. | reverse complement strand
CTCATCCGGACAAAAAAGTGCCGCCGTGGTGGAGGGGGGTACCACGGCGGCGTTACTCCAAACAGGCAGCGGCCCGGAGAGGGGGGATGAGGCCGCTGCAAGTTGTCCGGTTAGGCGGGGGACGGGCCTATTTCCGGACTTCGGCGATAATTGCCGATGACCCGTATTTGGGTCGGGGAAAGTGGCGATTCAAGGGCGTTAAGATTACAGTTACGTAACCTCCGCGTGATTGGCGGAGAGCTTCAGATTGGCAGCAAAGACGGCCTCCATTTCCGCTCGGCGATGGACAGGAGCCGGCCGGCGCGCTACCGCTTCGCCCATGAAAAAGGGCGACCATCTCTTCCTCGTCGACGGGTCCGGCTACATCTTCCGTGCCTATCATGCGCTGCCGCCGCTCAACCGCAAGTCGGACGGCCTGCCGGTGGGCGCGGTGCTCGGCTTCTGCAATATGGTGTGGAAGCTGATGCAGGATGCGCGGAACACCGATCTCGGCATCACGCCGACCCATTTCGCCGTCATCTTCGACTATTCCTCGAAGACCTTCCGCAACGAGCTCTATCCGGAATACAAAGCCAACCGTTCCGCGCCGCCGGACGATCTCATCCCCCAGTTCGGCCTGATCCGCGAGGCGACGCGGGCCTTCGACCTGCCCTGCATCGAGATGGAAGGCTACGAGGCCGACGACCTGATCGCGACCTATGCGCGCCTTGCCTGCGAGATGGAGGGCGACACCACCATCATCTCGTCCGACAAGGACCTGATGCAACTCGTCGGGCCGACCGTCTCGATGTACGACCCGATGAAGGACCGCGAGATCGGTGTTCCGGAGGTGATCGAGAAATGGGGGGTGCCGCCGGAGAAGATGATCGACCTCCAGGCGCTGATGGGTGATTCCATCGACAACATCCCCGGCGTCCCCGGCATCGGCCAGAAGACCGCGGCGCAGTTGCTGGAGGAGTATGGCGATCTCGACTCCCTGCTGGCGCGTGCCTCGGAGATCAAGCAGAACAAGCGCCGCGAGACGCTGATGGAGCATGCCGAGAAGGCGCGGCTGTCGCGCGAGCTGGTGCGGCTCAAGGACGATGTTCCGGGCATCGAGCCGCTCGATGCGCTGGTCCTGCAGCCGCCGAACGGGTCGAGGCTGATCGGCTTCCTGAAGACGATGGAATTCACCACGCTCACCCGCCGCGTGGCGGAAGCCTCCGGCATGGACGCGGCCGAGATCGAGCCGCTCCATGTCGACGTGCAATGGGGCGCCGACGCGCATGGGCCGGATCTCTCCGCGCCCTCGGCGATCGAGGCGGACGCGCTGTCGAGCGGCGACGTGGCGCCGACGCCGGAGGCGCGCGACGAGAACGAAGGGACGCCCGCGGCGCTGGCCGCGGCGCGTGCGGCCGAGGCGCTGACGTCCAAATTCGACCTCGAGGCCTATCTCTGCATCCGCGACCTGCCGACGCTTCTCGCCCTGATCGAGCAGGCGCGGGAGGCGGGCATCGTCGCCTTTCATGCCGCCACCACGTCGGCCGATCCGATGCAGGCCGAGCTCTGCGGCTTCAGCCTGGCGATCCGGCCGGGCCATGCGGCCTATGTCCCCGTGGCCCACCGATCCGGCGCCGACGATTTGCTCGGCGGCGGACCGGTCGCCGACCAGATCCCGATCCGCGACGCGCTCGCCGCGATCAAGCCGCTGATGGAGGATCGCTCCGTCCTCAAGATCGCGCAGAACTCGAAATCCGAGCTCGTCGTGATGCGCCGCTACGGCATCGAGGCCGGGCCCTGCGACGACACGATGCTGATCTCCTATGCGCTCGACGCCGGGCAGGGCGGCGGCCATGGGCTCGAAGCCCTGTCGGAGCGCTGGCTGGGCCATACGCCGATCCCGCTCAAGGATGTCTGCGGCAGCGGCAGGAACATGAAGACCTTCGATCTCGTGGCGCTGGAGCGTGCCACCGGCTATGCCGCCGAGGCTGCCGACGTCACGCTGCGGCTGTGGCGGGTGCTGAAGCCGCGGCTGGTCGAGAAGGGGCTGGTCTCCGTCTATGAGCGGCTGGAGCGGCCGCTGGTGGCGGTGCTCGCCTCGATGGAGCAGCGCGGCATCTCGGTCGACCGGCAGATATTGAGCCGGCTCTCGGGCGAACTCGCGCAGGGCGCCGCCGCGCTGGAGGAGGAGATCTTCCGCCTTGCCGGCGAGCGCTTCACCATCGGATCGCCCAAGCAGCTCGGCGACATACTGTTCGGCAAGATGGGATTTCCGGGCGGCTCCAAGACCAGGACCGGTCAATGGTCGACCTCGGCCCAGGTGCTGGAGGACCTTGCCGCCGAGGGTCACGAGCTGCCGCGCAAGATCGTCGACTGGCGCCAGGTGACCAAGCTCAAATCGACCTATACCGACGCGCTGCCGGGCTATATCCACCCGGAGACGAAGCGGGTCCACACCTCTTATGCGCTCGCCTCGACGACGACGGGCCGGCTGTCCTCGTCGGAGCCGAACCTCCAGAACATCCCGATCCGCACTGCGGAAGGGCGCAAGATCAGGACCGCCTTCATCGCCGAGCCGGGCCATCTCCTGATCTCGGCCGACTACAGCCAGATCGAGCTGCGCGTGCTCGCCCATGTCGCCGAGATCCCGCAGCTCCGCCAGGCTTTCGCCGAGGGCATCGACATCCACGCCATGACCGCGTCGGAGATGTTCGGCGTTCCGGTCGACGGCATGCCGGCGGAGGTCCGGCGCCGCGCCAAGGCGATCAATTTCGGCATCATCTACGGCATCTCGGCCTTCGGCCTCGCCAACCAGCTCGGCATCGAGCGCGGCGTCGCGCGCGACTATATCGACACCTATTTCGAGCGTTTTCCCGGCATCAAGGATTACATGGACCGCCAGCGCAAGCTGGTGAAGCAGGACGGGTTCGTCTCGACCGTCTTCGGGCGGAAG
>CAYYZC010000389.1:0-2933 GCA_964475605.1 uncultured Chelativorans sp. | reverse complement strand
CCTGGTCGATCTGGTCGATCTCGCGCGAGACGATGCGGTTGGCGAGCTCGAACAGGTCGCAATCCTCGGGATTGATGATCTCGTTGACCTCGCCGAATGAGAGCATCGCATTCGCCGCCTCGTAGCCGAGGATGTCGTACATGGAGCGCGACCAGTAGATCTTGCCGCGTGCCATGTCCCAATCCCACAATCCGCAGCGGCCGCGCACCAGCGCCCGGTCGACGCGAAGATGCGCTTCGAGGTAGAGCCGGTCGGCCGCCTGCGCCCGCGCCGCCTGGCTGAAATAGGCGTAGAGGATGACGAGCAGCACGGCCGCCGTGAGCACGAACAGCGTCACGTTGAGCCTGACGCTCTTGCGCCATTCGGTGAAGGCGGCCTCGTGCGGGATCAGCGCAAGTGCGGCGCCCTCGCGCTCGCCGACATGCGCCAGCGCCGCGAACCATTCGGCGCCGTCGACCGTCACGTCCATGGCCCCGGCGCGCTCGCCGAAGAGGAGCAGCGGCTGGCCGCCGCTCATCAGGCTCTCGACCGCGCGGCCGCGCCAGCCGGCGGCTGCCGGGCTGGAGGCGACGACGCGATGGTTGGCGTCGGTCAGGAGCAGGACATGCCGGCCTCCGATCGATGCGTTGCGTTCCGTCTTTTCGACGATATGGGCGAGCCCGGTGGTGCCCGGCTCGCCCTGCAGCCCCGCCAGCGTCGCCGCCTGGGCCATATTGCCGGCGGCGATGGCGAGCAGGCTCTTTTCCGCACGCTCGATGTCGTCGTGCCAGGTCATCAGCGCCATGAGCCGGGTCGCCGCGACGATGACCAGGAAGATCACGATCAGGAGCGGGATGACGCGGCGCAGATAGGGTTCGGCGGCGAGCAGCCTCTTATAGGCGGGCTCGGCGATGATGCGCGCATTGCCGATGAGGCCCAGCATCGCCGGCTGGCGCTTGCGCCATGACCGCACGCGCACTTCCCCCTCGGCCGCCCCGTAGGCGCCCGGCTTGGCCATTCAATGGCTCCCTGACGTCTTGTCCCTCGTCTGATCCGGCCACACCGCAACTTCCGAATCGGGGGTAAGGAATCAGAGGTGATTCGCGCTGTCCAGTGGGTGGCGCGGCAAAACTTAAAGAATGATGCAAATTTGATCGAAAAAACCGGCGCTCAGGCCAGCGTTCGTTCGACGATGTCGCGCAGGTCGGTCGACAGGTCGCCCGGCGCGGCCATCTTCAGCAACGCCTCGCGGGCCGCCTCCTGCCGCGCCGGCTCGAGCGATTTCCAGGAGCGCAGCGCGGTGGCGAGCCGTGCCGCCAGTTGCGGGTTGTTGCGGTCGATCTCCAGTACCGTCTCGGCGAAGAACCGGTATGCCTTGCCGTCGGCGCGGTGGAAGCCGGTCTGGTTGACCGTCGCGAAGCTGCCGATCAGCGCCCGCACGCGGTTGGGGTTGCCGAGCGAGAAGGACGGGTGCTTCGTCAGCGAGCGCACGATGTCGAGCGTGTCGTCGCCGGGCGCGCTCGCCTGGATCTGGAGCCATTTGTCGAGCACCAGCGGATTGTCGCGGTAGGTCCGCTCGAAATGCGCCAGCGCGGCCTTGGTGTGGTCGTGGCCCGGAAAGCGGTGGACGAGGACGGTGAGCGCGGCCGCGCGGTCGGTCATGTTGGTCGCCGCGTCGAACTGCTCGGAGGCACGGTCGGGCCGCCCGTCGGCGACGCAGGCGAAGGCCATCAGCGTGTTGCGCAAGGCGCGGCGGCCGGCGCTGGCCGCATCCGGGCTGAACGGTCCGGCCTCCTCGAGCCGCCCGTAGAGCGCGGCGAATTCCGCGTCGTTCGAGGTGGCGATGACGTCGATCAGTTTCTCGCGCGCCACATGGATCGCTTCCGGATCGATATTGACGGCGAGCTCGCGCGCCAGGTCGGCCTCGGATGGCAGCGTGAGCGCCAGCGAGCGATAGGCGGGCTCGAGCGTCTCGTCGTCGGCGACGCGGCCGAGCAGCTCGACCAGCGCGCCCTCGAAGACCGGGCGCTTCTGCCCGCGCACGCTGCGCACGCCCGAAAGAAGCGCCTCGATGAGCAGCGTGTTCAGCGCCTCCCAGCGGGCGAACTGGTTGGGATCGTGGCTGGCGAGGAAGAGCAGTTCCTCCGGCCTGCGCTCCATGGCGATGGTGACCGGCGCCGAGAAGCCGCGGTTGAGCGAAAGATAGGGCCGTTCGGGCATCTGCCTGAAGCGTACGGTGTGCTTCCGCTTCCGGATATGGATGATGCCGCGCTCGACATCGGCACCTTCGACCGCCTCCGGCTCGATCCCGGAACCGTCCGGGCCGATCAGGCCGAAGGCGAGGGGGATGTGCATCAGCCGCTTGCGGCTTTCGGAAGGGGTCGGCGGCACCGATTGCTCGACCTCGACGATGAAGCTGCCGTCGGCCGGATCATGGCGCGAGGCGATTGCCAGGCTCGGCGTGCCGGCCTGATGATACCAGAGCGCGAATTGCGACAGATCCTCGCCCGACGCATCCTCGAATGCGGCCAGGAAGTCCTCGATCGTCACCGCCTGGCCGTCATGGCGGTCGAAATAGAGGTCCATGCCGGCGCGGAACGCGTCGCGGCCGAGAATGGTGGCGATCATGCGGACCACCTCGGCGCCCTTCTCGTAGACGGTCGCGGTATAGAAATTGTTGATCTCGCGATAGCGCCGGGGGCGCACCGGATGCGCCAGCGGTCCCTGGTCCTCGGGGAACTGATGGGCACGCAGCGCGCGCACGTCCATGATCCGCTCCACCGCGCGCGAGCGCTGGTCGGCGGAGAATTCGTGATCGCGATAGACCGTCAGTCCTTCCTTGAGGCAGAGCTGGAACCAGTCGCGGCAGGTGATCCGGTTGCCCGTCCAGTTGTGGAAGTATTCGTGCGCGATCACGCTTTCGATCGCGGCATAATCTGCGTCGGTCGCGCTCT
>CAYYZC010000388.1:0-2933 GCA_964475605.1 uncultured Chelativorans sp. | reverse complement strand
TGGCGCGGACCTGCCATGCGCATCCGACCATGTCGGAGGCGGTGCGCGAGGCTGCGCTGGCGACTTTCTTCAAGCCGATCCACATCTGACCGGCTGCCGCCGGTTCGCTTTCGCGGGGCGTACCTTCGCCCCGAGCGCTCAGCCGGCGCTGTCCTGCGTCTGGCGCGTCTCTGTCCAGGCGCGCAACGCCTGCTCGAAGACCTGGTCGCCGGGCAGCCCCTTCTCCAGCGTGATCAGCGCCCGCCGCCCGGACTGGTAGACGAGCGGGATGTCGATCCAGCTCTGGCGGCCCATCAGGGTCATGTTGGCTTCGACCTCGGCCGGGCTGTCGCTGAGCGCGACGAGGAAATAGCCGTCGGCGATCTTGGCCGGGATGCCGAGCAGCGGATTGCCCGGCGCCTGCTCGCTGTCCTTGAAGGCGATGCGGGTGACGGTCTGGATGCCGCCGCCCCTGAAATCGTCCGGGGTCAGGAAGATCATCTCGATGATGTGGCTGGCCGGCAGCGTCTCGTCGCCATTGCGCCGGATCGTCATCCGCAGTTGCAGGTCCTTGGCCGGGATCGTCGCCTCGGCGCGGATCGCCGGCTCGGCGGGGAGGTCGCCGCCGGGCGATTCGTTGACCAGCGACCAGACGATCGAGCCGGATTCCGCCGAGCCCTGCGCCGAGCTGGTCCGCTCCTCGTAGAAGAAGGCGCGCTGGCCGACCGCGACGGCGGGCTGGTTCGTCTCGGTCCCTTCCTCCTCGGAACCGGCGGCAGGCGCGGTGCTGTCCTGCGGGGCGACGGCGGCCGCCGTGGAGGTACCTTCGCCGATCGTGTCCGGCTCGCCGGCCGGTCCGGGATCGTTCTCGCTGCCGTCGGCGAGCAGGCGCTGGGTGAATTTTTCCGGCTCCTCCGGGGCGGCCTCCTCGGACGAAGCCGCCTGTTCCGGCTCTCCCGCCTCGGGCCGGGGGACGGCATCTTCGGCCGGTTCCTCGTCGGTTCCCGCAGGCTGCCCCGCATCGGCATCGGGGCTTTCGTCGACCGCGGCGATCTCTTCCGCCGGCGGCCCGCCCATGTCGAAGAGGGTGCCCAGATCGTCCCTGTTGAGCCACAGGCCGTAGCCGCCGGCGGCGATCACCATCAGGGCGATGACGGCGGCGATCAGCCCGCCGCCGATCCGGCGCCGGCGTGAGCCGCGTGCCGTCCCGCCGGCCGGCACCGGTGCCGGCTCCTTGCGCGCCGGAGGCTCGCCGCCGGGTGCCGCCGCATCGTCGAGGACCGGGTCGCGGGACATGGCATGCGGCCTGGCCGGATCGTCCGCCGGAGACGCCTCGGAAGGCTCGGCCGCCGGAACCCCGAACACGGATTCGTGCCAGTCGTCGTCGTGCTCCGGCTCTTTGCCGCCGGCATCCGCCTGCGCCGCCTCGGGATCGTCGAAAGGAGGATCCTCCGCCCGCGGTTCGGCTGCGATGCCGCCCGGCTCCGCCCTGGGCTCCGAAGCTGGCTCCGAATCCGGCTCCGGCTCCGCCCGATCGTCATCGCCGTCGACGATCGCCGGCTGCGGGGCTTCTGCTGCGGGCAGCGGCGCGGCAGGAGCCGTCAGGCTCGAGAAGATATCCTCGAGATCGTCGGCGTCCGCCTCCTGCTCCTGCGTGTCGTATTCGGCCCGCACCACCGCGACGGCGTTCTCAAGCGCCTTGCGCTGGCGGTCGGCGACGGCGGCAGGCGGCTGCGGATCGAGCGCCGCAAGCTTCGCATCGATGGTCGCGCGCGCCTTCTCGAAGACCTTCTCGCGCATCTCGGGCGTGTTCTCGCCGAGATTGTCGATGGTCCGTCTGAGAACAGCTACAAAATCCGCCATGCGTCAGCCTTGAGCCTTTCCTTCGACCGGCCGCTGCGAATCCGGCGCAAAACGCCGGATCGCGGCCGGAATCCGCGTCGGAACCTAGTCGTGAAACGGGTCCGTCACAAGTATCGTGTCCTCGCGCCTCGGACTGGTGGAGAGCATCGCCACCGGCGCGCCGATGAGCTCCTCGATATGGCGCACATATTTCACCGCCTGCGCCGGAAGGTCGTTCCAGCTCCGCGCGCCCTCGGTCGATTCCTTCCAGCCTTCGAGCGTCTCGTAGATCGGCTCGACCCGCGCCTGCGCGCCCTGGCTGGCCGGCAGGTAGTCGATCTCCTCGCCGTCGAGCCGGTAGCCGGTGCACACCTTGATCTCGTCCATGCCGTCGAGCACGTCGAGCTTGGTGAGCGCGATGCCGTCCATGCCGTTGGCGACCACCGCCTGGCGCACCAGCACGGCATCGAACCAGCCGCAGCGCCGCTTGCGCCCCGTCACCGTCCCGAACTCGCGGCCGCGCGTGCCGAGGAACTCGCCGACCTCGTTGTCCTGCTCGGTCGGGAACGGCCCTTCGCCGACGCGCGTCGTATAGGCCTTGGTGATGCCGAGCACATAGCCGATGGCCTTCGGCCCGAGGCCGGCGCCGGCGGCCGCCTGGCCTGCCACCGTGTTCGACGAGGTGACGAACGGATAGGTGCCGTGGTCGATGTCGAGCAGCGTCCCCTGCGCGCCCTCGAACAGGATGCGCTCGCCGGCGCGCCGTGCTTGGTCGAGCACCTTGCCGGCGCGGTCCATATAGGGCAGCACCTCGCCGGCGACCGAGGTCAGCTCGTCCATCAGATCCTCATGGCGGGCCTCCTCGTGGCCCAGCCCGCGCCGCAGCGCGTTGTGATGCGTCAGCAAACGCTCCACCTTTGCCGGCAATGTCTGCAGATCGGCCAGATCCATCACCCTTATCGCCCTGCGCCCGACCTTGTCCTCATAGGCCGGCCCGATGCCCCGGCGCGTCGTCCCGATCCGGGTCCCGGAACCGGAAGCCGCGTCCTCGCGAAAGCCGTCCAGCTCCCGGTGCAGCGACAGGATAAGCGCGGTGTTTTCGGCGATTTTCA
>CAYYZC010000387.1:0-2942 GCA_964475605.1 uncultured Chelativorans sp. | reverse complement strand
GGGCCTACTCTGCCGCGCCGGTTCCCGGCCACGTGGCCTGAGGACGACGCTTACCGAAGAGGAGCAGGAGGCGTGGGAATACGCGACCGTCGTGGAGAGGACGCACCCTGCGATCCTCTCGGCCGCGGCGGCGATGGGGCTGACAGAGACGCAACTCGACGATCTGTTCCGGCTCGGCGCTACGCTCTGAAGCCGAAAAGTCAAAGGTCGTTGAGGATGGATGCCCGGCGGCTCAAATATTCGTCCTCGGTGATGAGCTTATCCTTCCTTAGGTCATCCAGGCGGCGCAATCGAGTTGCTGCATCAGCCGTAGTGGTCTGAGGGCTGGTTTTCTTGATGGAGGCTATATAGTCGGTGATCAAATTCTGCTGGTTCAAGAGGGTGCTTGCGCTATAGACCATCATGCATTGTCCAGCGAAGATGACTTGCCCTTCTATTGTCAAAGGCCCCACAAATGATGACCTCTTGCCAGAGAATTTGCTCATCGCATCGGCGCCATCGAGAGGTACATTTTTAACGTTGAATGTGAAAGAGGTGAGTTCCCACTCTCCTCTATTGAGGTAGGTGTGTACTAACTCTTTGGCATCTTGTTCTGTGGCGGTGTCCTTTGTAATGCCCCATGTGTCGCCGCACATGCACAGATTGCTGAAGGTCGCACCTGGAGTGGACGCGTGGAAGGCAGCGCCATGCCCCTTATTGTCGAGGCGTCGTTGTATTTCGGCTTTGTCCTCGCTGAGTACAACATGAGCGTCCGGGGGCAGCGTGGGCTTGAATACGCAGCCGGTCGGGAAGGTGTCGAATTCCGCCTGTATCGAGTTGGTGCCTATCGGCGTCTGGCACGCAGCCAAGCTTGTCATCACGAACGCCGCCATCAGATAGCGCATATCAATCTCCCTTTTGCATATCGGCCGACGGCGGTTTCGGGATCATATTACATCGATTTGTATATCAATGCGCCAAGCCCAAGCGCCACAAGCAACACAAGAGGCCAGATGGCCCCCACCATCACGGCGACGATCAAGGACGGGATCCAGCCGAAAATTCCGCCCAGCAGGAAGCCATAAGCGAAGAAGCAGGAGATGTAGGAGATCCAGAACACAATGAACGATGTGATCCAGAACCCGGCTGCATAGCTGCTCATGGACACGTCCCACCATGCGCCCGCCATGATTGGCGGGATACAGAAGCCTCTACCACTTACAATCCTCAGTCAACCGTGACGGGAAAAGGCGGACTAGGATGCTCTGGAACCTGATTACCGAAGTCGAGCGCATGGGAGCCGCAGCATAAGCCCCCCCGGTCTCCGAACACAGTCTTACACATCAAGGGGCGGCCTAGCGGGCCGCCCTTTTTTGTGCCCGAACGGCCGGCGAGAGACGCTTGCAACGCTCCCGCCGGCCTGACCCCCACGCCATGCGAGGAACATGGAATGACGGCTGCCAGAAGGATGACTTGGGGACTGGCCCCGAGTCTTGTTGAAAAAAACGCCCCTGAACACAACAACTCCCACGCGTGAGAGCAGCCTATGAGCGACCGTATCCCATCCAACGTGGTCGACGGGCTCACCAGCTCGGCGGCTGTAACCGCTCCCTGGTGGCTCGCTTATCTGCACGGCGCCATGCAGGAACTGATGCTAATCGGCGGCTTCGTCCTGCTGGTCCTGAGGATCGTGATCGCGGTCAAGGAGTTGAGGGAGAAGCGCAAGGCGGAGGGCCGGGGATGACGGACAGCCTGCACATCCTCTCCCTTCCACCGGGGACCGTGGTCGAGATCGTCCAGGTCCGCCACGGCCTCTCGATTCCCGAGGGCTACCAGCCGGCGGCGTGGCGGCCCTCCCATCACGACCGGCACATCAGCGGCGCCGCGGCGCGCATCGTGGAGACGACAGATGATTGACGAGTTGATCGCCGACCTCCGGCGGGACGAGGGCTTGCGCCTGAAGCCCTACCGCTGCACGGCCGGCAAGCTCACCATCGGCTACGGCCGGAACCTGGAGGACGTGGGGATTTTCCCGGACGAGGCCGAATACCTGCTCCGGAACTCGACCGAGGGCGTGCTCGCCGAGCTGGACCGGGCAATGCCGTGGTGGCGGGACATGTCGGAGAACCGCCAGCGGGCCTTCGCCAACATGGCCTATAACCTCGGCCTCGACCGGTTGCGGGGCTTTCGCCGGATGCTCGCTGCGCTCCAGGCCGGGGACTACGAAGAGGCCGCCCGGCAGGCGCTGGACAGCCTCTGGGCGCGGCAGGTCGGGGACAGGGCGCGGCGCATCGCCGGGCTGATCGGGGAGGGGTGAGCGTGGCCCTCACCGACAAGGCCGGCTGGCTGCTCGCCAGGATGCAGGAAAGTCGCTCGGGCAAGTTCGGCTACCTGCTGTCCGAGGCCGACATCTATGAGCCGTTCGTGGCCGAGCTGGAGACGTCCGGCCTCGCCGCGCGGAAGCGCTGCGGCGGCTATCCCGGGATGCAGATCACCGACGCTGGGCGCCGGCACCGCGCCTGACCAACCGTCCGGTTTTTCCGGACAGTTCCCCACCCGGCCGCCGGCATCCCGCCCGCGGCCTTTTTCGTGCCCGCTAGGAGCCAAATCATGCCCGATACCCAGACGCCCAACGACGACCGCACCTACGGCCAGGTGATCCACGACCTGCTGGACGAGCTGCGGCCGGAAGATCCGGCGGCCCGCGATCCGGGGATGGCCCGCGGCCCCGGCAGCTCGCGAGACCAGAACCTGTCCGTCGCCGTCGAGGGTGACCGGCTCGTCGTCAGCATCGGCATCGCGGCGCTCGGCCACGTCGCCCTGACCGGCCCCCATTTCGAGGGCTTCCCCGAGGCCAAGGTGACGGACATCCCGGCCTTCGCCGCGGACATCCGCCGGGCGCTGCTGTGCGAGGAAGAGGACGGCACGACGCTCGTCCACCGGATGCTCGATCAGGCAGCGCT
>CAYYZC010000386.1:1839-2944 GCA_964475605.1 uncultured Chelativorans sp. | reverse complement strand
CCGGTGAACTCCTTGTCGAGCCCGGCCATGATCCTGAGCACGGTCGACTTGCCGGCGCCGTTGGGGCCGAGGATGCCGATCTTGGCGTCGGGATAGAAGGACAGATGGATGTTCTCCAGCACCTTCTTCGGGCCATAGGCCTTGGTCAGGCCGGACATGTGATAGATGAACTGGCGTGCCACGCGCGCTCTTCCTGTCGAATGTTTGCGGGGAATTCGCGCGCTATGTAGGCGAAAGGCGGCGTCAGGGCAATGGACGGCGGGCCGTCCTCGCTACCGCCCCAAGAACTCTTTGCCCCCTCGGGCGTTATGCCGGCTCAGGCAACTCTCATGAGGCCCATAAATGGACGTCATCCGCATCCTCTGCGCAATCATCCTGCCGCCACTCGGCGTCTTCCTGCAGGTCGGTCTCGGCCTTCATTTCTGGCTGAACATCCTGCTGACCCTGCTCGGCTACGTGCCGGGCATCATCCATGCGGTCTGGGTGGTGCTGCGCAAATGACCGATCTCGCGGCCGGGGAGACGCAGATCGCCGATCCGCGCACCGCGCGGGCGCTCGGCGAGCTGGATGCGCTGGCGCGCCTGCTCGATTCGCGCTGGCGCATTCCCGGCACCCGGATCCGGTTCGGCGTCGATGCGGTGGTGGGCCTGCTGCCGGGCCTCGGCGACACGGCGACGGGGCTGGTCTCGGCCTATATCGTGCTGCGCGCCCATCGGCACGGGGCCGGCGCCGGCCTCCTCACGAGGATGGCCGGCAATGTCCTGCTCGACACCGCCGTCGGCAGCATCCCGCTTCTCGGCACCGTCTTCGACGTCGCCTTCAAGGCCAACAACCGCAATATCCGCCTGCTGCGCGCGCATCTGGAGCGCGGCCAGGCGCGCCACCGGAGCTGAGCGGCCAAGGATACGCCGGCTTCTTCCCCCTATCCGGCAAGGATCCCGACGACGGCGACCAGGCCGTACAACCCGAACACCGGCACCAGCAGCCATCTCGCTTCCCTGATCGACTTGTCCATCTTCCTCTACCCTGCCGGCGTGTCGGTTCCTTCCCGGAGAACGGGCCGCCGCGGAAGATGGTTCCGGCATCCGCCGCCGGTTTCGATTTC
>CAYYZC010000386.1:0-1739 GCA_964475605.1 uncultured Chelativorans sp. | reverse complement strand
CTTGCATGGCTCCCGATCTGCGGCTAGCCTTGGCGTCATTCGACAGGGGTGCTCCGTATCGCCGGGGCTGAGACGAGAGGCGCCATGCCTCCGGACCCTCAAGCTGATCTGGATAATGCCAGCGGAGCGAGACGATGTTTTCGGGCGCGCAGATTTCCCTTTATCCCATGGCTGACGATTTCGTCGGCATCATCCTCGGGTCGCTCCCGGCCCTCGATCCCTATCGTCCCGACTTTCGCATCGAGACCGACGACGTCTCGACGCTGATCGTCGGGCCGCCGGAAAAGCTCTTCCCCGCGATGCGCGACCTCTTCGTCGCCGCCGCCGGCACCGGCGCCCATTGCGTGCTTTCCGCAACCGTGTCGCGCGGCTGTCCCGGCGAGCCGGACGATCCGATCTGCACACCGATCGAAGGCGGCAGCTTTTCGTCCCTCGAGGCACGGCTGGAGGCCGCGCGGACGGCCGTCGCCGAAGCGCAGTCGACCAACCGGACGGTCGCGGCGCAGTTCTCGCTCTATCCGCTCGGCGCCGGCCACCACATGGACGAGATCTATGCCTGCATCGACTTCGTCAGGCAGTCGGGCGTCTTCGACCGGTCGAAGAATTTCTGCACCAAGCTCAGGGGCGATGCGGGACCCGTCTTCGCCACGCTGGGCGAGGCCTTCCTGCGCTTCGGCTCGCCGGAAGGCCATGTCGCGCTCGACCTGACGGTCTCGGCCAACAGCCCCACCCCCGTCTGAGCTTTTCCCGCCCCGGCGTCCTTGCCGCCGCCGGCGCCTGTTTTCTTCACATCCGAGGTGATCCCATGACCCGTGACAATAGCTGGACCCTGCGCGAGATCCTGATCGTCGCTGTTCTCGGCGCCGTCTTCGGCGTGCTCTATCTCGCCTGGGTGCAGGTCTGGCTGATCAGCCAGGCGATCCTGGGCCCCGTGACGATGGATGTCGTCATGGGCTTCTGGTTCATCGTCTCCATCATCGCCGCCGCGATCATCCGCAAGCCGGGCGCCGCATTGCTGTCGGAGGTGCTGGCGGCGCTGGTGCAGATCCTGCTCGGCAGCCCGGCCGGCCTGCTGCTGATCGTCACCGGCATCGTCCAGGGCGCAGGCGCCGAGGCCGTCTTCGCGGCGACGCGCTGGCGCAACTATCGCCTGCCGGTGCTCATGCTGGCCGGCGTCGGCGCGGCGGTCTTCTCCTTCATCTACACCTGGATCCGCTTCGATTACGGCGCACTAGCCCCCGGCCTGCTGATCACCATGTTCGTGCTGCGCTGCCTGAGCGGCGCGCTGCTCGGCGGGCTTGCCGGCCATCTCGTGACCGAGGCGCTCTACAAGACGGGCGTGCTCTCCGGCCTGCGCATCGAACGTGACCGACGCGAAGCCCTCGCCTGACGATTGCCGGACGCCGCCCGGCGCCTGGCACGACGTCACCGTCCGCTATCCGTATCGGAAGCGGACGGCGGTCGGTCCGGTCACGCTGGAGATCGCGCCGGGCGAGCGCCTGCTGCTGCTCGGCCCTTCCGGCTCCGGCAAGTCGAGCCTGCTCCACACGCTGACCGGGCTGGTCCCGCAGGCCATCCCGGCCAATGTCGGCGGCAGAGCCTCGATCCGCGGCGAGGACGTCGCCGCGCGCACGCCGGCGCAATGGGCGGCCATGGTCGCCCAGCTCTTCCAGAACCCGGAGCAGACGCTGTGCGGCATGACGGTCGCCGACGAGGTCGCCTTCGCGCTGGAGAACCAG
>CAYYZC010000385.1:0-2979 GCA_964475605.1 uncultured Chelativorans sp. | reverse complement strand
CATGTCCGGCCAGGTCTGACGATCAGCGATAGCCGACACACATGACGTAGTCGCGCAGAAGCGTTTCCTCCTGCTCCACCTCCTGCATCAGCGCCTGCAGCGCATCGCGCGCGCTGAGGATGCCGATCGGGCGCAAGGATTCGTCCGTGACGGGTATGTTCTTCAACTGCCGCTCCTTCATCACGGACCAGATGTCGCGGAGCCAGTCGCCCGGCCGGCAGAAGGTCACGTCCCGGGTCATGATGGAGGAAACTCCTGTCCTGCAACTTGCTCCGAGGCATCGGCTGATCTGGGCAACGACGTCTGATTTCGTCACCACGCCCGACAGCAGCCCGTTTGCATCGCACACGACCACCAGATCCGACCTGCCGTCGCGAAGAAGTGTCGCAGCCTCGATCACCGGGGCGTCCTGGCGGATCGTAAGGAGTCTCTCGCGGGCCGCGGGCGTGATCTTCTCGACGAGCATTCATCCCTCCTCTTTCGGGATATCGAAGCAGTAGCGCTCCATATGATCCGTGTCGGAGATACTCGATCTAACCTTACGTTCTGATTTGCCCGGCCTCTTTGTGCCGGCGCAATGTCTGGGGGCAATTGCACTACTGCTTGCCTTTCGTGCGGGGGTTCACGGTAGGCAAAGATCTCTTCGGGACAAGACATCCGGTGAAATCCGCAGCGAACCGCATGTTCCCGACGTTCCGCCATGCTTGCCGCTTGCCTTAGGTAATCCCTGCTCTAGGATTGCATTGCGAGGGATTGCGCAAAGCAACCCCCTCGCCATGCGAGCGGAGGGAGAAATCGCATGAGCCATTTCCTGGACCGTCTCACCTATTTCAGAAGGAGGCGGGAGGCGTTCTCCGAGGGGCACGGGATCACCACCGACGAGGCCCGGGATTGGGAGGATGCGTACCGGAAGCGCTGGGCGGCGGACAAGATCGTGCGCTCCACCCACGGGGTGAACTGCACCGGATCCTGCTCCTGGAAGATCTACGTGAAGGGCGGCATCGTCACCTGGGAGACGCAGCAGACGGACTATCCGCGCACGCGCCCCGATCTTCCCAATCACGAGCCGCGCGGCTGCCCCCGCGGCGCCAGCTACAGCTGGTACCTCTATTCGGGAACCCGCATCAAATATCCGCTCGTCCGTGCCCGGCTCCTCGGCGCCTGGAGGGAGGCGCGCAAGACGATGGCGCCGGTGGCGGCCTGGCGCTCGATCGCGCAGGACGCCGAAACGCGCGCAAGCTGGGTGACGCGGCGCGGCCGCGGCGGCTTCGTGCGTGCGGGCTGGGACGAAGTCACCGAGATCATCGCGGCCGCCAACGCCTACACGATCAAGGAATACGGCCCCGACCGCATTGCGGGCTTCTCGCCCATTCCGGCGATGTCCATGATCTCCTACGCCTCCGGCAGCCGGTATCTTTCGCTGATCGGCGGCACCCTGCTCAGCTTCTACGACTGGTATTGCGACCTGCCGCCCTCCTCGCCCCAGACCTGGGGCGAACAGACCGACGTGCCCGAAAGCGCCGACTGGTACAATGCGGGCTTCCTGCTCGTCTGGGGTTCCAACATCCCGCAGACGCGCTCGCCCGACGCGCATTTCTACACCGAGGTCCGCTATCGCGGCACCAAGAGCGTGGTGATCACGCCCGACTACAGCGAGGCGAGCAAATTCGCCGACCTGTGGCTTCACCCCAAGCAGGGCACCGACGCGGCGCTTGCGCTGGCGCTCGGCCATGTCGTCCTGCGCGAATATTACGTCGACCGCGAAGTGCCCTACTTCGCCGACTACGCCCGCCGCTACACCGACTTCCCCTTCCTGGTGAAGCTTGTCGAGCGGGACGGCCGCCTCGTGCCCGACCGCCTGGTCAGGGCTGCCGATTTCGAGGGCGGGCTGGGCGAGGCCGACAATCCCGACTGGAAGCCGGTCGCCATCGACGAGATCAGCGGAGAGCCGGTCTGCCCGCTGGGCTCGGCGGGGTTCCGCTGGGGCGATGGCGGCAAGTGGAACCTGGAGGAAAAGGACGGCCGGGGCCGCGAGACAAAGCTCCGCCTCAGCCTTGCCGGGCAGGAAGACGCGGTGGTTCCTGTCGCCTTCCCCTATTTCGGGACCGTTGCGCCGGAGACATTCGTCGCCACCGGGCACGACGAAATCCTGATGCGCCACGTGCCGGTGAAGGAGATGGAGCTGGCCGGGGGGAAGAGCTACGTCGCCTCCACCTTCGACCTCTTCCTCGCCAATTACGGCGTCGACCGCGGCTTCGGCGGGGAGAATGTCGCCGCGAGCTACGACGAGGATGTGCCTTTCACGCCGGCCTGGGCCGAAAAGGTATGCGGAGTCCCGCGCGATGCGATCATCCAGGTGGCGCGCGAATTCGCCACCAATGCCGAGAAGACCGGCGGCCGCTCGATGGTGATCCTCGGGGCCGGGCTCAACCATTGGTACCATATGGACATGAGCTATCGCGGCATCATCGCGCTGCTGGTGATGTGCGGCTGCGTCGGCCAGTCGGGCGGTGGCTGGGCGCATTATGTCGGGCAGGAGAAGCTGCGGCCGCAGACCGGCTGGCTGCCGCTCGCATTCGCGACCGACTGGCTGCGGCCGCCCCGGCAGATGAACGGTACCTCGTTCTTCTACGCCCATAGCGACCAGTGGCGCTACGAGACCCTCACCGTCTCCGACATCCTGTCGCCGACGGCTCCACCGGGCGACTGGTCCGGCTCGATCATCGACTACAACGTCAGGGCCGAGCGGATGGGATGGCTGCCCTCCGCGCCGCAGCTGGAGAGCAACCCGCTCGAAGTCGGGCGCCGCATCGTGGAGAGCGGTGCCGATCCGAACACGGCCGTTCCCGAGCAACTGAAGTCCGGCGAGATCAAGCTCGCCTGCCACGACCCGGACAATCCGCGGAACTGGCCGCGCAACATGTTCTTCTGGCGCTCGAACGTGCTGGGCGCCAGCGGCAAGGGGCACGAATATTTCCT
>CAYYZC010000384.1:0-2986 GCA_964475605.1 uncultured Chelativorans sp. | reverse complement strand
TCCAGGTCACCTCCAAGATCGACAGCCGGACCATCCTGGGCGAGCAGGGCGCCGAGCAGCTCCTCGGCATGGGCGACATGCTCTATATGGCCGGCGGTGGCCGCATCCAGCGCGTACACGGCCCATTCGTCGCCGATGACGAGGTCGAGCAGGTGGTCGCGCATCTCAAGGTCCAGGGCGTGCCGGAATATCTGGACGCCATCACCGAGGACGACGATGGCGACGACGAGGGTGGCTCCCGGGGAGGCGCGTCGGCCGGCGGCGGGATGGACGATTCCGATGACCCCTACGACCAGGCGGTCGCGGTGGTGCTGCGAGACGGCAAGGCCTCGACCAGCTACATCCAGCGGCGTCTCGGCATCGGCTACAACCGCGCCGCCTCGATCATCGAGCGCATGGAGCAGGAGGGCATCGTCGGGCCGGCCAACCATGCCGGCAAGCGCGAGATCCTGGTTCCGACCGAGGAGGACGGCTTCTGACCGCCGAGCTTCCGGGAACCGCGCGGTCGGGGATCGCGTTCGCTTGGATCGGGAGCAGGGGACGTCGCAGGAGTGGAAGACGGCATTCGCAGGCCGATACCGGCATGAATCCCGGCTTTGCCGGCCCAACTTCGGCCCAACTGATCCTCTACCGGAGGCCAACGACCGAGGAAACCATGACCAAGAGCAATTCCGCATCGTCCCGCATCGATTGTCGCCATAGCCGCCGCTCCTTTCTGGGCGGCGCCGGCGCGGCCGTGGCGCTGGGCGTGATCGGCCAGGCGCTTCCGCTGCCGGGGCTGATCTCCGGGGCATTTGCCTCCAACGCGGCGCAGCGCATCGCCGATCATTTCTCCCAGGTGGGCACGATGATGGGCGATTTCGTCCAGTTCGGTCCGCGCGGCGAGCAGACCGGCGGGGCGTTCTTTATCCAGCGGCCGGGCAAGGTCCGGTTCGATTACGAATCGCCCTCGACCTTTCGCGTCATCTCGGACGGCAAGACGGTCGTGCTCGAAAATACCAAGATGCGCACCGCCGACGTCTATCCGCTGTCGCGGACGCCTCTGAAGCTGCTGCTCGACGACCGTATCGATCTCTCCGGCAACCGGGTCCGCGCGGTGAAGGAGGAGAGCGATCTGACCACGATCCAGCTTGCCGACGAATCGCTGTTCGGCAATGCGACCATCACCATGATGTTCGACCCGCAATCCTATGAGCTGCGGCAATGGACGATCACCGATGCCCAGGGCAAGGACACCACGGTGATGATCTACAATGTGAAGCGCGGGGTCCAGTTCGACCCGTCGGTCTTCACCATCGACCACCGCCGCATCCAGCAGCTCAACGGCGAGCGCCGCCAGGGCGGCCGCTAAGCGTCTATCATCGATTCCCGAAAGCATAATGGCCGCATCTTCCGGATGCGGCCATTATCGTTTTGAAATCATTGCCGTTTCGGCGACCTCGGCCTACTGGTTGGCCGCCGGAGCCTCGGCCGGTGCGGCCTCGTTGCCGCCCTCGGCGGGAGCCGCAGGCTGCTCTGCGGGAGCCTGTTCCGCAGGCGCTGTTTCATCCGTCGGAGCGATATTCGTTCCGGCCGGAGCGCCTTCCTCGGCCACCCCGGCGTCGGGGATCGTCGCTGTGGTGCCCGGGTCGGTGGCCGGCCCGCTGGCGAAGTAGATCAGCGAGATCACGAGCAGGACGGCGATGACGCCCGCCGCGATGAGCCCGCCATTGCTGCCGGAGCGCACCACGGTCGTATTTATCGGCCGCGGCTCGGCGCCCGGATCGGTATAGGGCGAGCGGGGCGCGCCATTGGGGTCTATCGGATCGTAAGGGCCTTGATGGCGTGGGTCGGTCATGGGTTTGTCTCCGCATTGTTCCTGTGCGATGAAAACGCCGTTCTCCGTTCCCCGGTTCCATGTCGGAACCTGGCGGCGGCGTTGAGCCCGATCGGAAGAGGCTGGCGGAAAGCAAAGCATGGCTCAGAAGAAGGCTCATGAGGTGGAAGCCTGGGTGCGGGCGCCTGATCTGCGCTTTCCGGTCATCCTCGTCTACGGCCCCGACCGGGGCATGGTCTCGGAACGCGCCCAGACGATTGCCGCCGCAACCGGATTGCAGCTCTCCGATCCGTTCTCGGTGGTTCGCATCGACGCGGCCGCGCTGGAATCGGAGCCCGGACGGCTGCTCGACGAGGCGCGAACGGTGCCGATGTTCGCCGATCGTCGTCTGATCTGGGTACGCGGCGCCGCTGCGCAGAAACAGCTTTCCGACGATCTGCAGCCGCTGCTCGAAGATCCGCCGCGCGACAGCATCGTGCTCATCGAAGGCGGCGAACTGCGCAAGGGCGCGGCACTGCGCAGCCTCGTGGAAGCCTCGCCCAGGGGCATGGCGCTGCCATGCTATCCCGACGAAGGGCGCGATCTCGACCGGCTGATCGATGAGACCTTCTCGCGCGACGGGCTTTCGATTGCGCCGGAGGTCCGGCAATTGCTGCGCCGGAGCCTCGGCGGCGACCGGATGGCCTCGCGCGGCGAGCTCGACAAGCTGGCGCTTTATTGCAGGGGCGCCGGCAAGGTCACGATCGACGACGTCGTTGCCACGATCGGCGACGTCGCGGCCCTGTCGCTCGATGAGGTGATCGACGCGATGCTGCTCGGCCGCAGCGACGAGATGGACCTGACGCTGACCCGGCTGATCGCGGCAGGAACGCCGCCATTCCAGCTTCTTTCGGCCGCGATGCGCCAGTTCCAGACGCTGCTCGGGCTGGGCACGGAGATGGAGCGCGGCGGCAGGAATGCAGCCAGCGCGGTGGCGAGCGCCCGTCCGCCGGTCTTCTTCAGCCGCCGGAAGACGGTCGAGACCGCTCTGCGAACCTGGTCCCCCGACAAGGCTGCGCGGGCACTCGAGCGGCTGCAGGCGGCCGTCCTGACGACACGCCGGCGGCCCGACCTGGCAGTCGCCGCCACACGCCACGCGCTCATCGCCCTGACGGCGGAAGCCGGGCGCGG
>CAYYZC010000383.1:0-2997 GCA_964475605.1 uncultured Chelativorans sp. | reverse complement strand
AAGTGGCCGACATTTACGCCGCCCATTGACCTGATTTTGCTCCGCCGTTGACATACTCGCCAAGGGCACCGCCCTGTAACTCTCTCAGGTCGGAGGGTCCAGATCCCTGGTCGGCGACGTACTGCAATGCATAATACATCCCTCAGTGCCCGGCCTGCGGCCGGGTCCGGGAGCTTGGCAGCAGCGACTATGCCTCCGACAGAGGATGTGCCACCCAGTCGCCATCGGGGACGGCTACGGCGCTGTTGAGGGCGCGCCGCCCCCGATGGCTGGCGTTCCGAACTGGATCGTAGGCTACAATGTGATGTACCGGGGAAAAGGCTTCGACACCAAGGCCATCCGCACGCTGATCCGCCTGCGCAAGAAGGAGCAGTCCGAACGGCAGGAGGAGGAGGCGATCCTCGACCTCTACAAGGCAGCGCTGGGCATGGTGTGATGCCGCTTCGCCGGCCCGGCGAGGTGCCGCGCAGCTAGCGCCCGCGTTCCAGGTCTGCCGCCTTCATGATGCGGCGGCAAGCTTCGCTCGAAGATCAGTTCGACCCGCCGCGCGAAAATATTTGCGGAGCGATGTCACACAACGATCCGATCAGTCGTCATGATTATCAGACGCGATCGGAATTCGGAGTTCGACATGGCGCAACGTATTGTCGCGTGGGTCCTTGGAGGCGGATTGATCGGCGTGGCCGTTCTCATGCTGGTCTCGCCGCAGACGTGGTATGCGCACCATCCCGGCGTGGCCGACCACGGGCCGCTCAACGTCCACTTCGTGCGTGACATCGCCTGCGCAAACCTCGTCGTGGGCGCTGGGATCGTTTTCGCCACCCTTCGTCCTCGCGCCGCGCGGACATTGCTTGCCGCGGCGGCGGCGTTCCTGTCGCTGCATGCGGGCATCCACCTGGCGGAATGGCTCTTCGGTCACGGCCATTCTCCGGCGGCCCCCGGCGAAGCCGCGACGGTATATCTTCCCGTGCTGCTATCCGTCTGGCTTCTGGCAACCGCACGCAGCCTTGCGGAGGCACGATGATGCCTGCATCGGCGAAACTGTTCGAATCTGAGCGAAGACGCCTGTTCTCGCTGGCCTATCGCATGCTGGGAAAGGTCGCGGAGGCGGAGGACGTGATCCAGGAGGCGTGGCTTCGATACGCCACCGCCCAATCGGAGATCCGGGACGGGCCTGCCTTTCTCACCACCGTCGTCACGCGGCTGAGCCTGGACCGTCTGAAGTCCGCCCAGCGGGAGCGGGAAATCTATGTCGGTCCATGGCTGCCCGAACCTCTGGTCACCGCGGCCGGTCTGGTCACCGAAGACCACGTCGATACGGTCGCCGGCGACATCACCACCGCGTTCCTGCTTGCCCTCGAACGGCTTACGCCGCTGGAGCGCGCGGTCTTCCTTCTGCACGATGCCTTCGACCTGGATTTCGGCGAGGTGGCACGAATCCTTGGTCGCGACAGCGCGGCCTGCCGCAAGCTCGCCTCGCGGGCGCGTGCCAACCTGAAGCGCGCAAAGCCCCGCTTCAGGGCCGATCCCGATGCCGCACGCGCGCTCGCCGACAAGTTCATGGCCGCGGCCCGTCAGGGCAACGAGGCGGCGCTGCTGTCGATGCTCGATCAGGACGCCGTCCTGGTGACCGACGGGGGCGGAAAGCTGCAAGCCGCGCTACGGCCGATCTCGGGCAGCGAGGCCGTCGCCCATTTCATTTCCATGCTTGCAAGAAAGACGCCGGAGATCGGGGCGGCGACATTCGAGCCGGTGTTCATCAACCAGATGCCGGGCTTCCGGGTGACGGGGCTGTCCGCACTGCCGGAAACGATCGCGGTGGAGATCGGCGACGAAAATCGGATCGTCGCCGTCTACTACGTCCGCAATCCGGAAAAGCTCGGTCATCTTCAGGCGGGCGCGATCCGTGCCCATTGAGGTGATGCGATGAAAATTCTCGTAGCCGGCGCAACCGGCGCCGTGGGCGCCAGATTGCTTCCTCTTCTGGTCGGCCACGGCCATGAGGTGGCGGGACTGTCCAGGACATCGAGGAGCGCCGACGCCGTGGAAGCGGCCGGTGCCCGGCCATACAAGGCCGATGCCCTCGATCCGGCGCAACTCGTCGCCGCGGCAAAGGATTTCGCGCCGGAAGTGATCGTCAATCAGTTGACGGCGCTCGGAGCGCAACCCGATGCGAGCAAGTTCGACCAGGCATTCGCGATGACCAACAGGCTGCGCACGCAGGGCGGCCGCAATCTCATTGCCGCCGCCAGAGCGGTGCGCGCCCGACGATATGTGACGCAAAGCTTCTGCGGCTGGCCGTATGCCCGCATAGGCGGCCCGATCAAGAATGAGGATGATCCGCTCGATCCCGATCCGCCGAATGAATTCAGGGGATCATTGCAGGCTATCCGCCAGCTCGAGGAGGACGTGACCTCGCTGTCCGACATCGAGGGTGTGGCCTTGCGCTACGGCAATTTCTATGGTCCGGGGACCGTGTACGCGAATGACGGGTCCTTCATCGGCGATTTGCGGCGGCGGCGGATTCCCCTTGTCGGACGGGCGGGCGGCGTCTTCTCCTTTGCACATGTCGAAGACGTGGCGAGCGCCACTGCCGCCGCCATCGAAGGAAAGCCGACGGGCATCTTCAACGTCGTCGACGACGATCCGGCGCCGGTCCGAGAGTGGCTTCCGTTCCTGGCCGACGTGCTGGGAGCCAAGCCGCCATTGCGGCTGCCCGGCTGGATGATGCGGCTGGTCATGCCGGAGCATCTCTATCTCATGATGACCGATATCCGCGGCGGCTCCAATCGGCGCTTCAAGGAGGCCTTCGGCTGGCAGCCGAGATACCGCAGTTGGAGGCAGGGCTTCGTCGAGGCGTTGGGGTAGAAGACGATGAAGGGTCCATCGGACCTGGACAGGCGCCGGTAGCGCGGCGGCACATTATGGTCAGGTATCGTTCTCGCCCTTGACCTTCCAGTTGCTGGAAGGACTATGTCTCTACCGATCCATTGTTCC
>CAYYZC010000382.1:0-3013 GCA_964475605.1 uncultured Chelativorans sp. | reverse complement strand
CTTCAATCCGATCAAGGACCTCTACAAGATGCAGGTCTACGGGCTCTCGGCATGGCGCAATGCGCATGTGCCGCCCGGCGCGCTGGGGCCCTCCGGCGAGGTGATCCCGAGGAACATCATCGACAAGGCGCCCTCGGCCGAATTGCGGCCCGACCAGACCGACCAGGATTCGCTGCCGCCCTATCCGGTGCTCGACGATATCCTCGAATGCCTGGTCGAGAACGAGATGGCGGTCGACGACATCGTCGCGCGCGGCCATGATCGCGAGACCGTGCACCGGATCGAGCACCTGCTCTACATTGCCGAGTACAAGCGCCGGCAGGCCGCACCCGGCATGAAGATCACGAAGAAGAATTTCGGCCGCGACCGAAGATATCCGATCACCAACCGGTTCCGCGACCGGGGCTGAATCCCGCGCCGGCCGGCATGTCGAGGCGCCTTGAAAAGCGCATGGGCTTCGGCTACGCCGCGCCGATGAGCGTCACCGTCCGTTTCGCCCCCTCGCCGACAGGCCATATCCATATCGGCAACGCGCGGACCGCGCTGTTCAACTGGCTGTTCGCGCGCCGGCACGGCGGAAAGTTCATCCTGCGCTTCGACGATACGGATGCGGCGCGCTCGCGGCAGGAATTCGCCGACCAGATCCAGAAGGACCTGCACTGGCTGGGCATCCAGCCCGACGTGACGGTGCACCAGTCGGCACGGCTCGACGGCTACGGGGCGGCGGCGGAACGCCTGAAGGCGGCCGGGCTGCTCTATCCCTGCTACGAGACGGCGGGGGAGCTGGAGCGGCGCCGGCGCCTGCGGCTCGCCCGCAAGCTGCCGCCCGTCTACGGGCGCGAGGCGCTGAAGCTGTCCCGGGCCGAGCGCGAGGCGCTGGAAGGGGAGGGGCGCAGGCCGCACTGGCGCTTCCTACTCCCCAATTTCAGGGAAGACCCGTTCGAGCCGCGCCGCACCGATGTCGAATGGGACGACGTCGTGCGCGGGCCCCAGAGCGTCGATCTCGCCTCGATGTCCGATCCGGTGCTGGTGCGCGAGGACGGCAGCTATCTCTATACGCTGCCCTCGGTGGTCGACGACATCGAGCTCGGCGTGAGCCATGTCATCCGCGGCGACGACCACGTCACCAATACCGGCGCGCAGATCGCCCTCTTTCGGGCCCTCGGGGCGCAGCCGCCCGCCTTCGGGCACCACAATCTGCTGATCGCCGCCTCCGGCGAGGGGCTGTCCAAGCGCTCCGGCGCGCTGTCGATCATGGGCATGCGCGAGGCCGGTATCGAGGCGATGGCGGTCGTCTCGCTGGCCGTGCTGATCGGCACGTCGGAAAGCGTCTCGGCGGTCCATTCCATGACGGAGCTCGTCGCGCGGTTCGATCCGGCCGCGACCTCGAAATCGGCCTCGAAGTTCGATCCGGCCGAGCTCAGGGGGCTCAACCGCACCATCCTCCATGCGCTGCCCTTCGAGGCTGCGCGCGATCGTCTGCGCGAGCTCGGCATCGAGGGACCGGAGGCGGAAGCCTTCTGGCTCGCCGTCCGGGGCAATCTCGACACGCTGGCCGATGCGCTGCCCTGGTGGCGGATCGTCCACGAGGGCCCGGAGGCGCAGCCCGATCTCACGCAGGAGGATCGCGCCTATCTCGATGCCGCCTTCGCCGAGCTGCCGCCGGAGCCCTGGGACAGGATGACGTGGAAGGTGTGGACGGACCGGGTCAGGCAGGTGACGGGCCGGAAGGGCAGGGCGCTGTTCATGCCGCTGCGCGTGGTGCTCACGGGACGGGAGCAGGGGCCGGAGCTCGCAGATCTATTGCCCCTTCTGGGTCGGGAAAAAATCTTGGGCCGACTTGCCTGACCTGCCTGTCCGGGTCGATCTCGCGCTCCTCCGGTACCATCTCGGCGGCTCTCGAGAGACTCGCCCGGGCTTCGTCCTCCGCCGGCACCGGCTCCTTTTCCGGCACCGGGGCGGGGACCGGAAGGGAAGCCTGCTCCCCGGACGTCTTGTCCTTGCCGCCGATGATCTCGAAGCCGCGCTCCTGCGTGCTGGCTGCGGTGGTCCGGCAGCCGCAGGCGGGCCGGTCCGGCACGTCCGCCCGCCGCCGGTAGAGGAACGCGTTCTCCAGCTCGCTATAGGGTAGGCCGGTCGAGGCGGAGACCATGTCCTCCGATTCCTCGCCGGGGACGCGGTGATAGAAGAGGTCGACCTCGGTGCCGGGGCACATGGCCTCGCAGACGTTCCGGTCGCGCGGGAAGCTTGCCGAGGTAACGCCATAGGAGATCGGGAAATAGTAGCCGTCGCAGCTGCGCACGCATAGCGTCCGGAAGCTGCCGCCTGGTGCGTCCCCGACCCTCAGCCCGCTGCGCCCGTCGATGACGACCGTCCCGGCCGGCTGTTGCTTGGCCGGCTCCTGCTTGACCGGCTGCTGCTTGATCGGTTCGGGCAGGGTCCGCTGCGGCTCGTTGCAGCCATTGACCTGAAGCGCGGCCTGGATCCGCGTCCGCTCGCGGCGCGTGTTGCCGGCGCTTCCGCCCAGTTGGGCCCGGCGGCCCTGCAACGTGGCGAGGTTCGTCTCCATGCGCGAGAGCGTCGCGTTGAGATTGCCGCAAACCGCCGCGGAGCGGGCGAGGAAGCCGCGGCCGCAGCCCGCCTGACGGGCCTGGGCGCGTGCTTTCTCCATCTCGCGCATCTGGGTCGCGATCGCCTGGTCGTAGCGGCGCGCCTGTCGCCCGCCGCCCGAGGCGGATGGGAGCGAGGCGAGCTGCCCCTGGAGCTGCCGGCAGACGGCGGAGGCGGCGAGCGCGTCGCCCGCGCCGAGCGGGAGCATGACGAGCGCAGCCAGCGCCAATGATCGCGCCAGCCGCATCTTCCCGGCAATGTCGGCAACCCCTCGCATCGGTCGACTCTATCGGGGGGCTGGTTAACCGCTTGCTTACTGGGCTAGCCCGCCATGGCGATCTTCTGGCTCGCCTCGACGACGGCAAGCGCGGTCATGTTGACGACGCCGCGCGAGGTGACGGAC
>CAYYZC010000381.1:0-3015 GCA_964475605.1 uncultured Chelativorans sp. | reverse complement strand
GGATCATCTTCCGCGAGATCCTGCCCAACGCGCTGTCGCCGCTGGTCTCCGAGCTCGGCCTGCGCTTCATCTTCGCCGTGCTGTTCCTGTCGGCGCTCTCCTTCCTCGGCCTCGGCGTGCAGCCGCCGGATGCCGACTGGGGCGGCATGGTCAAGGAGAACAAGGACGGCATCGTCTTCGGCATCCCCGCGGCGCTCATTCCTGCCGGCGCCATCGCCGCGCTCGCCATCTCGGTCAATCTCGTCGCCGACTGGATACTCAACCGCACCACATCGCTGAAGGGAGGGCGCGGCATTGCTTGAGGAGGCCCCCGCGCGCGCCGCCGCCGACGACAGGCTGCTCGAGATCAGGGATCTGCGCATCGAGGCGACCGCCTATCCGCCGGGCGAGCCGCCGCGGCGGGTGACCATCGTCGACGGGGTCTCGCTGACGCTGGAGAAGGGCAAGGTGCTCGGCCTGATCGGCGAATCGGGCGCCGGCAAGTCGACCATCGGCCTTGCCTCGATGGGCTACGGCCGCGGCGGCGTCGAGATCACCGGCGGCGAGGTCATCCTCAACGGCCGCGACATCCTCGCGGCCGGCCAGCGCGGGCTGCGCCGGCTTCGCGGGCGTGAGGTCTGCTATGTCGCGCAGTCGGCTGCGGCCGCCTTCAACCCGGCCCACCGGCTGATGGACCAGGTCGTAGAGGCCGCGATCGAGCACAGGACGGCGAACCGAGCGGAGGCCGAGGAGAGGGCGAGGAAGCTGTTCCGCAAGCTGAGCCTGCCCGACCCCGACAATATCGGCCGCCGCTATCCGCACCAGGTCTCGGGCGGCCAGCTCCAGCGCGTGATGACGGCGATGGCGCTGTGCTCGGAGCCCGATCTGATCGTCTTCGACGAGCCGACCACCGCGCTCGACGTGACGACGCAGATCGACGTGCTGGCGGCGATCAAGGACGCCATCAGCGACACCGGGGTCGCCGCGCTCTACATCACCCACGACCTCGCCGTCGTCGCCCAGGTCTCCGACGAGATCATGGTGCTGCGGCACGGCAAGCTGGTCGAATGGGGCGACACGCGCCAGATCATCAAGGAGCCGCGCAAGGAATACACCAACCAGCTCGTCTCGGTTCACGAGATCGCGCATCAGGAGAAGCGGCCCGGCAGCAATCCGATCCTGACGGTCAAGGACGTGACGGCCGCCTATGGCGGCGGCGCCGTCAACGTGCTCAAGGGCGTCTCGGTCGAGATCCATCCCGGCCAGACGCTCGCCGTGGTGGGCGAATCGGGATCCGGCAAGTCGACGCTGGCGCGCGCCATCACCGGCCTGCTGCCGCCTAGCGAAGGCAGCATCGTCTTTTCCGGGCGCAGCCTGCCGCCGCGCCTCGCCGAGCGCAGCCGCGACGACCTGCGCGAGCTTCAGATGATCTACCAGATGGCCGATGTTGCGATGAACCCGCGCCAGACGGTCGCGACCATCATCGGCCGGCCGCTCCAGTTCTATTTCGGCATGAGCGGCCGCGACCGCGACGCGCGCGTCGCCGAGCTGCTCGACAAGATCGAGATGGGCAAGGGCTTTGCCGACCGCTATCCGGCCGAGCTCTCCGGCGGGCAGAAGCAGCGCGTCTGCATCGCCCGGGCGCTCGCCGCCAAGCCGTCGCTGATCATCTGCGACGAGGTGACGAGCGCGCTCGACCCGCTGGTCGCCAACGGCATCCTCAAGCTGCTGCTGGAGCTGCAGGCGGAGGAGGACGTCGCCTATCTCTTCATCACCCACGATCTCGCGACCGTGAAGTCGATCGCCGATTCGATCGCGGTCATGTATCGCGGCGAGGTCGTCCGCTACGGTCCGAAATCGGAGGTGCTGACCCCGCCCTTCGACGCCTATACCGACCTTCTGCTGTCCTCGGTGCCGGAGATGGAGCTCGGCTGGCTGGAGAAGTCGATCGCCTCGCGCCGCATGGCAAGCGCCGGACATTGATGCGGGCTGCGCGGCTTTCCCGATCGCCCCGCGCCCACACACATCACGACACCCTGATCACCTCCTCGACCAGCCTGCCCGGCCGCGTCTCGCGTTCGAGCTGGTCGAACGTGCATTGCTCCGGCGTCTTGTCGGGCCGCCAGCGCAGCAGACGCGTGCCGTGGCGGAAGCGGTCGCCGGTGACATGGTCGTAGAGCACCTCGGCCACCAGCTCGTGCCTCAGCGGCTCCCATTCGCTGCTGCGCTCCGTCGCCCAGCGGCTCGGCCCGCCCGGCGCGCGGCCGGTGAAGCCCGGCGGACCCCTTAGCGCCTCGATCCTGCGGGTAAGCTCTTCGCGGTCGGCATCGGCGATGCCGGAGGTGAAGCCGACATGGTCGAGCAGGCCGTCCGAGTCGAAGAGGCCGAGAAGCAGGGAGCCGACGAGCCGGCTGTCCTTGCCATAGCGGAAGCCGCCGACGACGCAGTCGGCCGAGCGGATGCGCTTGACCTTCAGCATCGCGCGCTCGCCGCTCCGATAGGCGCCGTCGACCCGTTTGGCGACGACGCCGTCGATCGCGCCGCCGGCGCGGCCGAGCCAGGCTTCGGCCTCGGCGACGTTCCGCGAACAGGGCGAGAGCCGCAGCCGCGCGTCCTTGGTGACTGCCAGGAAGGATTCCAGCGCCTTGCGCCGCTCGGCGAGCGATTGCTTCCACAGCTCGGTGCCGTCCGGCCCGACCAGCATGTCGAACAGGATGCGGATCGCGGGCGTCTCGCGCGACAGCCTGGTGATGCGGCTTTCGGCCGGATGGAGCCGCATCTGCAGCGCGTCGAAGGAGAGCGTGTCTCCGACCGGGATGACGAGCTCGCCATCGACCACGAAGCGGTCGGCCGGCAAATTGCGGACGAGGTGGACGATCTCGGGGAAGTAGCGCCCGAGCGGCTTGCCGGACTTGGCAGTCAGCTCGGCCTCGTCGCCGTTCCGACAGGCGATGCAGCGGAAGCCGTCCCATTTAGGCTCGAACTGCCAGCCCGGATCGTCGGGCAGCACCTCGACGAGGCGCGCCTCCATCGGCG
>CAYYZC010000380.1:0-3060 GCA_964475605.1 uncultured Chelativorans sp. | reverse complement strand
CAACCTCGACGTCAACCACGTCGCCTTCGCGCAGAACCGCAAGTTCGACGGCTACCAGTTCCGCGAGCTGACGGCAGCAGAGCTCGGCCAGATCGCCGGGCGCGCCGGGCGCCATGTCCGCGACGGCACCTTCGGCGTCACCGGCCGGGTCGACCCCTTCCCCGACGATCTCGTCGAGCGCATCGAGGGGCATGATTTCGAGACGGTGAAGGTGCTGCAATGGCGCACCGCCGGCTTCGACTTCGCCTCGGTCGAGGCGCTGAAGAAGTCGCTGGAAGCGATGCCGCCGGTCGAAGGCCTGACGCGGGCGCTGCCGGCGAGCGACGCCCAGGCCCTCGACATCCTGTCGCGCGAGGACGATCCGGCGAGGCTCGCCGACCGCCCGGAGCGCGTGGCGCTGCTGTGGGACGCCTGCGCGCTTCCCGACTATCGGCGCATCGCGCCGGCCCAGCATGCCGACATCATCGCGGCGATCTTCGGCGATCTCGTCCGCAAGGGCCATGTCGATGCCGACTACATGGCCGAGCAGGTGCGCCGCGCCGATACCACGGAGGGCGACATCGACACGCTCTCCCACCGCATCGCGCAGATCCGCACCTGGACCTTCGTCTCGCATCGTCCCGGCTGGCTTGCCGATCCGACACACTGGCAGGAAAAAACCCGCGAGATCGAGGACCGGCTGTCCGATGCGCTGCACGAGCGATTGACGAAACGCTTCGTAGACCGCAGGACTTCCGTGCTCATGAGGCGCCTGAGAGAGAACGAGATGCTAGAGGCCGAGATCAGCCCGTCCGGCACGGTCACCGTGGAGGGCCACCATGTCGGCGAGCTGCAGGGCTTCCGCTTCACCGCCGACCAGACGGCCGACGGCGAGGAGGCCAAAGCGGTCCGCACCGCGGCCCAGAAGGCGCTCGCGGCGGAGTTCGAGAAGCGGGCGGACCGCTTCGCCGTCGCCGCCAATGGCGACTTCGCCCTCGGCTCCGACGGGCTGCTGCGCTGGATCGGCACGCCGGTCGGCACGCTGACCGGCGGCGAGGATCCGCTGCGGCCGCGCCTCGTGCTCTTTGCCGACGAGCAGCTCACCGGGCCGGCACGCGACAAGGTGGCGGCGCGCGCCGAGCGCTATGTCGCCTATCAGCTCGAGACGCTGCTGAAGCCGCTTTTCGACCTTGGCGCCGGCGAGCAGCTCACCGGCATGGCGCGCGGCATCGCCTTCCGGCTGGTCGAGGATTTCGGGCTGCTGTCGCGGCGCGACGTCGCCGAGGACGTGCGCGGCCTCGACCAGGAGGCGCGCGGCATATTGCGCCGGCTCGGCGTGCGCTTCGGCGCCTACCACATCTTCGTGCCGGCGCTGTTGAAACCCGGACCCGCCGGGCTGATCACCCTGCTCTGGGCGCTCGCCAATGACGGCAAGGACAAGCCCGGCTTCGGCGATGTCGTCAACTCGCTCGCCTCGGGCCGCACCTCGCTGACCGTCGATCCGAGCTTCGACCGCGCCTTCTACGGCCTTGCCGGCTATCGCCTGCTCGGGCGCCGGGCGGTGCGCGTCGACATCCTGGAGCGGCTGGCCGACCTGATCCGGCCGGCGCTGGCATGGCGGCCCGGCAACGGGGCGCGGCCGGACGGCGCCTTCGATGGCAGCGCCTTCCTGGTGACGCCGGCGATGATGTCGATCCTCGGCGCCAGCGGCGAGGACATGGAAGAAATCCTCAAGGGCCTCGGCTATCGCGGCGAGGCGCGGCCGGCGGCGGAAATCGAGCAGCGCGTCGAGGCGCTCGACCATGCCGAGCGGCAGCGTATCGAGGCCGTGCAGGCCGAAGCGGCTGCCGCTGCCCCCGCTCCCGTCGACGACGACGGGGCGGCACCGGCAGATGCGGAACCGGCGGATGCCGGGACGGAAACCGTCGCCGAGGCGACGGCCCCTGCCGAGGACGCGCCGGCGCCGGCGGCTGTGTCCGGCGAGACGCAGGTCGCCGAAACGGATCCGGCCGAGGTGACGCCCGAGGATGCGCCTCCGGCGCAAGCCGCGGAACCCGAAACCGAGCCGGCCCCGCCCGCCGATGCAGGCGCCCCCATGGCTGCAAGCGAAGCTGCGGAGCCCGAGGAGGAGCCCAAGCCCGTCATGATCTGGCGGCCGGGCCGGCCCGAGGGCCGCAGGCATCCCCGCCATGGCAACAGGGATCAAAAGGCGGACGGACGCCAGCGGCGCGGCGGCTTCAAGGGCAAGGGCGAAGCCGGCGGCGAACGGCAGGACAAGCGCCATCAGGGCCAGCGCGACGACCGCCGTCCCGGCCGGCATCAGCAGAAGGCGCCCGGACGTCCTCCGCAGCGCGAGCAGCAGCAGCGCAAACAGGTCGACCCCGACTCGCCCTTCGCCAAGCTCGCCGCGCTACGCGACCAGCTCAAGAAATAGATGGCGTCCGAGGGCAGGCAGCGGCTCGACCGGTGGCTGTTCTTCGCGCGCGTTGTGAAATCGCGCTCGCTCGCCGCACGGCTGGTCCAGGGCAGCGGCGTGCGGGTCAATCGCGAAAAGACCGACCAGCCCTCGCATCAGGTCAAGGTCGGCGACGTGCTGACGATCCGGCTCGAGCGGCAGGTGCTGGTCTATCGGGTGCTCGATCCCGGCACGCGGCGCGGACCCGCCAGCGAGGCGCGGCTGCTCTACGAGAATCTCGGCGAGACGCAGCCGGGCGCCGTCGCGGAGCCGAAGTCCGACCCCGTCCCGTCGCGCCCCGCCGGAGCGGGCCGTCCGACCAAGAAGGATCGCCGCCGGCTCGATACGTTGCGCAACGGCGAAGACCTGTAGAGTTCCTTCGGGAACAGCATTCTCCGCCGTGCCGGATGGGCGCAAATGCCACCCTTGTCAGGCTTCGGCAAAGGCATTACGTCACCCGCGACGATCATTGAGACGCGACCGCCGGAGACTTCGCATGACCTATGTCGTGGTCGATAACTGCATCAAGTGCAAGTACATGGACTGCATAGAGGTTTGCCCGGTCGACTGCTTCTACGAAGGCGAGAACATGCTCGTCATCCATCCCGACGAGTGCATCGACTGCG
>CAYYZC010000379.1:0-3072 GCA_964475605.1 uncultured Chelativorans sp. | reverse complement strand
TCAGCGTCGTCTTGCCGGCGCCGAGGAAGCCGGTGACGACGGTGCAGGGCACGCGATCGAACGATGCGGTCATTGCTGGTCCTTGAACATTGTGAGGGGAGGGATGCGGGCGATCAGCCCGCGCTTGAGGGAATCGGGCCGTCCGCGCCAGGGCAGAAGGCCGTTATCGCTAGACCGGAAGAGATGCGCACCGGCGACGAGGTCTTCGGCGCTGTCGTCGGAAAGGTCGCCGAAGACGTAGGACCAGCCGCCGTCGAGCAGCAGTGCTGCGCTCAGCCTGCGCTTGCAATTGCCGAGGCATTCGACCTGATGGATGGCGACGCCACTGCCGCCGGCCGCCCGGCTCGCGCTCCGGGCGAGGCGCTCGCCCGGCCGCGGCCGCGCATCGCTGCCGTCGGCGCCGCGGCAAGAGCTGCAGACGAGAATCGTGACCTGCCGCTCCGCCGGGGCGGGTGCCTCCGGATCGTCCTGGCCGGGCGCGGCATCGTCGCCGGAAAAACTCACTGGCCTCTCCTTGCCCGGGACACCCGCCAGGCGGTCAGGATTGATCGGATGACGGCAGGTCTCCTGGCTTGCGTATCACCGTCGAATGCCGCCTTCCCGGGATAACCCAGTGGCAACGGGCTTCGACTCATCGCTCACAGTTGCGGGGACAGCTCCGGAATAAGGCGTCGATGCCTGCACCGGATTCCCTCTTAGCCCTTCTCGTGGAAGGGAACCGTCTGGCCAGCATTTAGTCTTCACGGCGATCGGCTGTCAACGCGTGGCGATTTTGTTTGCCGCGCCGACAAATTCGACTATCCTGAGTCGATCGTCGGTTCCCGAGAGGGACGAAGAGGGAATGCGGTGCGGGCCTTGACGGCCCAATGCCGCGGCTGCCCCCGCAACTGTGAGCGGCGAGCTCGTTCCACGAGCCACTAGGGCCTTCGGGCCCTGGGAAGGCGGAACAATGAGCACGGACCCGCGAGCCAGGAAACCTGCCGGCGCATATCGTTGCAACGTCCCTCGGGTGGAGGGAGAAAGGGCAGGACATGAATACAACCACCGCACCGGCCGATTCTTCGCAATCGGCGCAATCCCGGATCATGCAACTCGGCTTCGCCGGTCTGCTCGGGCTCTTCGTCGTCGGTTTCGTGGGCTTCGCGCATATGGATGTCGCGCACAATGCCGCCCACGACTATCGCCATTCCATGGCTTTCCCCTGCCACTGACGCAAGGTTTCCTGAAAAATGACCGTACTTCGAAACGTCGTATTCGTGGCGGCGATCGCCGGGCTGTTCGCAGGCATTGCGATGGCTGTGATGCAGAGCTTCGCCACGACCCCCCTCATCATCGCGGCGGAAGCCTTCGAGGGCGCGCCGGCACATGATCACGCCCACGGAGACGAGGCGGCTGTGACCCACACCCATGGCGAGGGCGCGGACGCGATCACCCATACCCACGAGGGCGGCGCCGAGCCGCACACCCATGAGCATCATGAGCATGACGACGGCGCATGGGCTCCGCAGGACGGGCTGGAGCGGCAGTTCTACACGGCGGCAGCCAATGTCGTGACCGCGATCGGTTTCGCGCTGGTGCTGGTCGTGGCCTCGGAACTCCTCGGCGGCATCGCGTCCTGGCGCCAGGGGCTTGCCTGGGGTTTCGCCGGCTTCGCCGCATTCTCGCTGGCGCCGGGGCTCGGCCTGCCGCCGGAGCTGCCGGGCATGCCTGCCGCCGATCTCGCCGCCAGGCAGGTCTGGTGGGTGGCGACGGTGGCGGCGACGGCCGCCGGACTCGGGCTGGTAGCCTTCGGCCGGTCGGCCCTTCTGGCCGGAATAGGCGTGGCGCTGATCGTTCTGCCGCATCTGATCGGCGCGCCGCAGCCCGAAAGCCACGACAGCGCGGTTCCGGCGGAGCTCCACCACAGCTTCGTGGTGGCCGTGACGGTGACCAATCTCCTGTTCTGGCTGGCGCTGGGCGCGGCGATCGGCCTGCTGCGCCCACGCTTCGAGCACGGGCTGAGCGAGCCTCGACGCAGCCTTGCCTGAAGCGCCGGGCCTGACCTTCATCCTCGGCGGCGCGCGCTCCGGCAAGAGCCGCCATGCCGAGGAGCTGGTCGCGGCGCTTCCTGCGCCATGGCTCTATATCGCGACGGCGGGCGCCTTCGACCAAGAGATGGAGGAGCGGATCGCCCTCCATCGGGCACGCCGGGGACCGGGCTGGGAGACGCTCGAAGCGCCGCTCGATCTCGTGTCCGCGCTCCGGAGCGTGCCGGAGGGGCGTCCGGTGCTGGTCGACTGCCTGACATTGTGGCTCAGCAACCACATGCTCGCCGGACACGATCCGGATCGTGAGACGGAGAGGCTGCAGGCGGTGCTGGCGCGGCCGCGCGGACCCTGGTTCGCCGTCTCCAACGAGGTCGGGCTCGGCATCGTGCCGGAGACGCCACTCGGCCGCAGCTTCCGCGATGCCGCGGGCCGGCTGAACCAGCAGGTCGCCGCGGTCGCCGCCCGCGTCCTGTTCATAGTCGCTGGCCTTCCCATGCAGGTGAAATGAGATGAATGAGATAGACGACGAGAAGGCCGCCCGCCACCGGGCCAAGATGGAGAAGCGCAAGGCGGTGCAGGACGCCGAAGTTGCGTCGAAGACGATCGAGAAGGGGCTGCTGATCGTCAATACCGGGCCGGGGAAGGGCAAGAGCACCGCCGCCTTCGGCCTGGCGCTGCGGATGCTGGGCCATGGCCGCCGCGTCGGCGTCGTCCAGTTCATCAAGGGCGCCTGGCATTCGGGCGAGAAGGACGCCCTCGCGGCCTTCGGCGACCGGCTGGCCTGGCACACGATGGGCGAGGGGTTCACCTGGGAGACGCAGGACCTCGAGCGCGACATCGCGGCGGCCAAGGCGGGCTGGGCCAAGGCGAAGGAGCTGATCGCCGACGAATCGATCTCGCTGGTCATCCTCGACGAGCTCAACATCGCGCTGCGCTACGACTACCTGCCGCTCGACGAGGTCGTCGCCACGCTGACGGGGCGCCGGCCGGACCTCCATGTCGTCGTCACCGGCCGCAATGCCAAGCCGGCGCTGGTCGAGGCGGC
>CAYYZC010000378.1:0-3077 GCA_964475605.1 uncultured Chelativorans sp. | reverse complement strand
GCGCGGCGAGGAAGGTGTTGGCCATGCCGCCGCCGATCACCAGCGCGTCGACCTTGCCGGTGAGATTGGTCAGGAGGTCGATCTTGGTCGAGACCTTGGCGCCGCCGACGATGGCGACCACGGGGCGGCGCGGGTCGCCGAGCCCGCGCTCCAGTGCCTCAAGCTCGGCCTGCATGGTGCGCCCGGCATAGGCCGGCAGCACGCGCGCCAGCCCCTCCGTCGAGGCGTGCGCGCGATGGGCGGCGGAGAAGGCGTCGTTGACATAGGCATCGCCGTTTGCTGCCAGTTGCTTGACGAAATCGGGATCGTTCTTCTCCTCGCCCTCGTGGAAGCGGGTGTTTTCCAGGAGCAGGACGTCGCCCTCCGCCATCGCCTCGACCGCCTGCCGCGCCGGCTCGCCGATGCAGTCGGCGGAAAAGCGCACCGGCCGGGCGAGGACCTTCCCGGTCGCATGGGCGATCGGCTCCAGCGACAGCGCCGGATCGGGCGCGCCCCTGGGGCGGCCGAAATGGGCGAGCAGGATCACCTTCGCGCCCTGGCCGGAAAGCTCGGCGATGGTCGGCGCGACGCGCTCGATCCTGGTCGCGTCGCTGACCCTGCCGTCTTCCATCGGCACGTTGAGGTCGACGCGCACGAGGACGCGCTTTCCTTTCAGATCCGTATCGTCGAGGGTCCTGAATGCGGGCATGCTCTTGCTTTCCTTCGCTGCGAACGGGGCGACAATAGCCCGTCCCGGACGATGCGCAATGCTCGGGATCAATCGGCGTTCGCGGGCCGTATGTCCTCCACATCCGTCGCTTCGGCCGGGTCGGCGGGCTCCGGCGCCTCGTCCGTCCACTGCGCCTGCCGGCGCCGCTCGCCGCGCTGCGCCATCATGCCGCTGACGGCGGCGACGATCTCGCGCATGTTGAGGAAGATCGGGATCTTCGGCCGGGCGGTCGTCTCGGGCTCCAGCGAGACGCCGACGGCGGCGATCGCGCCGTCGGCATCGACGTCGCGCACGATCAGCTCGACCGGTCCGATGCCGACGCGGTCGGCATATTCGGCACGCCCGCCCAGCCGCGACGCCATCAGCTCGGCGATCGTCATCTCCGCCTCCTTCTCCGACAGGTCCGGCCCGTAGGCGAGTTGGAGGTCGCGGGCCGGGCGCGACGGATCGATGGTGAAGGCGCCGAAGAACTCCGCGTCGTCGCCGTCGACCGGCGCGGGGCTTGCGAAAAGCCGGTCGAGCAGGCGCGGATAGCGCGCCGCGATGAAGAGATAGACATAGTCGCCGGCGCGCAGCCGGCCGGCATATTGATAGCGCATCGACTGGCCGTCGCGGATGACCAGCGAGGGCCGCGCCCAGCGCGGAATGCGCTCGCCCTTGGCGACCGGGCTGTCGGGGACGACGCGGTAGGCGAGCAGCTCGTGATGGGCGGTGCCCGGCAGCTCCAGCTCGACCTTCTCGACCGGTCCGATGCGGGCCGGCAGGACCAGGCCGAGCCGACGCGCCAGCGGGCTGATGGTCCAGCCCTGCACCAGCAGCGAGACCAGCACGATGATGAAGGCGACGTTGAAGAAGACCTTGTCGTGCTCGAGCCCGCCGAGCAGCGGAACGATGGCAAGCATGATCGAGACCGCGCCGCGCAGGCCGACCCATGAGACGAAGGCGGTCTCCTGGCGCTGGAAGTTGAACGGCAGCAGGCAAAGCCACACGGAGACCGGCCGCGCGACCAGGACCAGGAAGAAGGCGAGCCCGATCGCCGGCACGGCGATGGCCGGGAACTGGGAGGGCGTCGCCAGCAGGCCGAGCAGCAGGAACATGGTGATCTGCGCCAGCCAGGTCATGCCGTCCTGAAAGCGGCGCAGCGAAGGAACGCCGCGGATCTGCTGGTTGCCGGCATAGAGGCCGGCGACATAGACGGCGAGGAAGCCGCTGCCATGCAACGCGCCGGTGACCGAGAAGACCAGCAGCGAAAGCGCCAGCACGAAGATCGGCGCCAGGCCGCGATCCATGTTCAGCCGGTTGACGAGGCTGACGATCATGGCACCGCCGGCAAGGCCCGCGACAAGGCCGATGCCCATCTCCATGAAGAATTCGAGCAGGATCTCGAGCCCGATCTCGGCCGTGCCGTGCCCGCTGGAGATGGCCTCGACCAGGACCACGGTGAGGAAGATCGCCATCGGGTCGTTGGTGCTCGATTCCACCTCGAGCGTCGAGCGCACCCGGTCCCGGATGTTGATGCCGCCGACGCGCAGCAGGAAGAACACCGCCGCAGCGTCGGTCGACGCGACGATGGCGCCGAGGAGGAACGATTCGAGCCAGTTGAAGCCGATGACGAGGTAATGGGCGGCGGCGGCGAAGACCATCGTCGTCAGGACCACCCCGAGAGTGGCGAGGACGAGCGAGGGTGCGGCGGCCTGGCGGAAGGACTGGATCGGCGTGCCGAACCCGGAATCGAACAGGATCACCGCCAGCGCCAGCGCCCCGATGAAATAGGCGGCATTGGCGTTGCTGAAATTGACGCCGAGCCCGTCGACACCGGCAACGAGGCCGATGCAGAGGAACAGCAGCAGCAGCGGAGCGCCGAAGCGGAAGGCTGCAAGACTCGAGAACGCGGCTGCCAGCACCAGCAGGGTGCCGACCAGCGTTGCGAGATACAGACCTTCGAACATCTGCCGGCGGCTCTCCTTTCATCCCGGCCGCGAAACGGGGCGTTTCCTGCGATACAGCAAACCTGCGCAAAATGAAAACGCCCGGCACGAGGCCGGGCGTTTTGATGCGACGGCGAAGCGCAACGCCCTAGGAAATCGTCTTGCCGAAGGCGACGGCCGTGTCGGCCATGCGGTTGGAGAAGCCCCATTCGTTGTCGTACCACGACATCACGCGGACGAGATTGCCCTCGATCACCTTGGTCTGGTCGAGCGCGAAGGTGGAGGAGGCCGGGTTGTGGTTCAGGTCGATCGAGACCAGCGGCTCCTTCGTATAGGCGAGGATGTTCTTCAGCTTGCCGTCGGCGGCGGCGACCAGCACCTGGTTGACCTCCTCGACGGTGACGTCGCGGCTGGGGACGAACTTGAAATCGATGACGGAG
>CAYYZC010000377.1:0-3081 GCA_964475605.1 uncultured Chelativorans sp. | reverse complement strand
GCGTGCCGACGATCGTGCCCGGCGCGCTGTTCTCGGCGACCGAGGCATTCGACAGCGCCAGATCGCGCGGTGCGTCGTTCACCGGCGAGACGGTCAGGTTGAACGTCGCGACCAGCGGAACCGAACCGTCCTCGTCGCCATCCTCCACCGATATCTTGAAGGAGGCTGCCGTCGTCTCCGAGCCGTCATGGCGGAAAGACACCTGGCCGGCGGCAAGCTGCGCCCCGGTGAAGGTGGCGGCAACCGAGCCGTTCACCAGCACGACGCCGTTCTCGATTTCCGAGACCGTGAAGGTCACGTCCGAAGCGGTATCGTCGGGGTCGGTGAAGCCGAGATCGGGCGCGCCGAGAACCACCGTTCCGCCCTCGGCAACCGTCGCCGAAAGATCGCCGGTGAGCGAGGGCGGCTGGTTCTCGTCGTCGACGATCGTTCCGGTTGCACTGCCGGCCGTCGGGCTGATCGAGCCGCTTCCATCCGCCGCCGTGAGCGTCACGACGATGGTCTCGTCGGGCTCGACGATCGCGTCCGGCGTGAGCGCGATGCGGATCTCGGCAGTCGACTGCCCGATCGCGAAACTGACGGTGCCGCTCGGGGCCACGTAGTCGGTGCCGGCGGTCGCCGTTCCGCCGAGCGCATAGGTGATGGTCTCGGCCTCGGAGGTGGCGGTCCGGCTGACGACGAAGACGAGTTCCCCGCCGGCGCCGGGCGTGGTGCCTTCGACGGCGGTGCCGGCCGCGACCGAATAGAGCGCCGCGGTATTGATCAGGACGCTTAGATTGTTGCTGCTGAAATTGTTGGTCGCGATGTCGAGGTCGCCGTCACCGTCGAAATCGCCCATCGCGATTCCGCCGCCGCCGGTACCGATCGCGAAGGGGGAGCCTGCCGCTGCCACGAAGCCGCCCGCGCCGTCGTTGATGAAGATGCCGATCGACGAACTGTTTGAATTGGTGACCGCAAGGTCGAGGTCGCCGTCGCCGTCGAGGTCGCCGACCATCACGGCATAGGGGTTCGCTCCGGTCACCAGCGGTGCGCCGACCGCCGCGAACCCGCCGGAGCCGTCGTTCAGCAGTATCGAAACCGTATTGCCTGAAAAATTCGCGACGGCGAGATCGACGTGGCCGTCGCCGTCGAAATCGCCCGCCGTAATGCCTCGGGGGCCGCTTCCGGTCGCGACGGAGGCAGCGGCCACGAAGCCTGCGTTGCCGTCGTTGAGCAGGATGGCGACATTGTTGTTGTCGTTGTTGGTGACCGCAATGTCGAGATGGCCGTCGCCGTCGAAATCCGCCAGCACCGTGGCCACCGGATCGCTCCCTCCGGTCGCTACAGGTGATCCGGCCGCCTGCGAGAAGTTGCCGTTGCCGTCGTTCAGCATCACCGAAACGGTGTCGGAACCGTAGTTGACGGAGATGAAGTCGAGGTCGCCGTCCCCGTCGAGATCGCCTATCGCGAGGCCTCTCGGAATTGTCCCGACCGGTACCGACGATGCCGTGAAATTGCCGTCGCCATCGTTGAGCAGGACGGTAGCGCTGTCGGCCGCATAGTTCGTGACGATGGCATCGATGTCGCCGTCCCCGTCGAGGTCGCCGACTTCAACCTCGCGCGGGCCGTTTCCTGCGGGGATGGTCGCATGGGTCGTGAAGGTGCCGTCCCCGTTGCCGAAAAGAACCGTGAGCGTGTCGCCGATATAGTTCGTGACGAGAAGGTCGAGATGACCGTCGCCGTCGAGGTCGGCCACGGCGTTGGAAACCGGCGCGCTGCCCACGGGGAACGGCGAACCGGGGCCGGTACGGAACATTGCCATCGAGACCCCCGCCAGTCAGGAACGTGACGCGCACGAATGCGCCCCGGCGACATCGGTTCCTGGTCGCGGATACCTAAGCGGACCGCGGCATCGCAGGCAACATTATTCGATGGCGCGGCCGCCTGCACACGCGATTTTGAGGGAGGTTCCGGCGAAAGGGATCGTCCAGGTCGTCAATCAGACGGCATGCCGGGAGGCGTGGGCGGTCACGGCCGCTCGACGGTGATCTCGCGCTGGATGTCGTCGAACCTGAAGCCGATCGCCTCGGCCGAACGGACGCCCGGCAGCACGGCGACGTCGTAGAGCTCGTCGATCGTGTGCTCGAACCGCAGCCATTCGAGCGCGTTGCCGCTGTCGAGGTCGACGACCATCAGGCCGCAGCGCGCGGCCGCATCCTTTTCCGCGAGGCGCCGGTCGAGCGGCAGGCCGTCGAAGGCTCCCCCTCGCCGAGGTCGCGACAGCCCGATGACGGCATGGCGGCCGACGAAGGCCAGCCCGCGTGCATAGCCGGGGCAAAAGCAGACGGGCATGAAGGTGCCGTCGGCGAGGTCGATCGAGCCGAATTCGCCGGTGCCGGAATTCAGGAGCCACAGCCTGCCGTCGTAGAGGCGGGGCGAATGCGGCATCGACAGGCCGCTGGCGACGATCTCGCCGCCGGCGACATCGATCACGACGCCGCCGTCATGCCGCCTGTCGCGCCAGCCGTCGGCAACGTCGGAACGGCTCACCGCGCTGACGAAGGCCGGGCGGGAGCCGTCCATGGCCAGGCCGTTGAGATGGCAACGATCCTCCGCTGCCAGGGCGCTCACGAAACGCGGCCGCCACAGCGGGCGGAAGCTTGCCGTGTCGCTGACGGTCGCGAGGCAGTTGTAGAGCGTGTTGACGAAGACCGGCCGCGCCGCGCCGTCAACCTCGCCGAGCCCGATATCGTGCACGTCGATCCGCCCGACGACGCGGCCCTCGACCGGCACGAACTTGCGGTCAGCGCCGGCAGCCGTCGTCTCGCCCTCGCGCAGCATGTTCTCGAAGCGCCACAGCATGTAGAGACCGCTCGTCCAGAGCGACCGGCCGTCGGTCCACAGGCCCTGGCACTGCTCGATGAAGCGCTCATGCGCACGCACGCCCCCATCGGCCTTGCGGCCGACGAAGAACAGGCGTCCGGCCTGATATGTCGTCAGGGACAGCGATGCGTTTACAGCCGAAAGCCATTCGGCAAAGCCGGGGGACAGCAGCAGCAACGGTCCCTTGTCGACGGTGGAAGCCCCGGTCACGCCATATCC
>CAYYZC010000376.1:0-3142 GCA_964475605.1 uncultured Chelativorans sp. | reverse complement strand
CCGTCCGATCCGTCCTTCCCGGACATCATGAACATCAAGCAGAACGCCAACCGCGCCGCATCCCTGGTGCGCCAGCTCCTGGCCTTCTCGCGCAAGCAGACGCTGCGCCCCGAGGTGCTCAACCTCACCGACGTGCTCGCCGACCTGCGCATGCTGCTGGCCCGCCTCGTCGGCAACGAGATCAGCCTGACCATCGACCATGGCCGGGACCTTTGGCCGGTCAAGGCCGATATCGGCCAGTTCGAGCAGGTCATCGTCAATCTCGCCGTCAATGCGCGCGACGCGATGGACGGGCGCGGCGGCCTTGCCATCCGCACGCGCAATGTGGACGCCGGCGAATGCGCGCAGTTCGGCCATCGCGAGCTGCAGCCGGGCGACTACGCGCTGATCGAGGTGGCCGACACCGGAACCGGCATTCCGCCCGAGATCGCGGAGAAGATATTCGAGCCATTCTTCACCACCAAGGAGGTCGGCAAGGGAACGGGGCTCGGGCTTTCGACCGTCTACGGCATCGTCAAGCAGACCGGCGGCTTCATCTTCTGCAGCTCGCAGCCGGGCGAGGGCGCGACCTTCCGGATCTTCCTGCCGCGCCACATGCAGCAGCCGGATGAACAGAAGACGGCGGAGGCCGAGGCTGCGCAGCCGCAGAAGCAAGGCACGCCGCAGGACCTTTCCGGCTCGGCGACGGTGCTGCTGGTCGAGGACGAGGATGCGGTGCGCATGGGCGGCGTGCGCGCGCTGCAGTCGCGCGGCTATATCGTCCACGAGGCGTCCTCCGGCGTCGAGGCGCTGGAGATCTTCGAGGAGCTCGACGGCAAGGTCGACATCGTCGTCTCCGACGTGGTGATGCCGGAGATGGACGGACCGACGCTGCTCGGCGAGCTGCGCAAGGTGCAGCCCGACATCAGGTTCATCTTCGTGTCCGGCTACGCC
This sequence comes from uncultured Chelativorans sp., assembly GCA_964475605.1. Taxonomy (GTDB): domain Bacteria; phylum Pseudomonadota; class Alphaproteobacteria; order Rhizobiales; family Rhizobiaceae; genus CAYYZC01. The sequence goes on along the minus strand of CAYYZC010000376.1, from coordinate 2,209 downwards.
GAGGACGCCTTTGCCAAGAACCTGCCCTCGGACGCGAAGTTCGGATTCCTGGCGAAACCGTTCTCGCTCAAGCAGCTCGCGACGGTGGTGAAGGAAATGCTCGAAGGGTAGGCAGCACGGAGCCGCGCTTCGTCCGGCATTTGACGCAAATCCCGCTCTTTTCCTGAACCTTGGCTCCATGATTGGTTGCTAATATTCGGCTCAGGGTTTTATCGGGCATGGGGTTTCGCATGAGCATTGTCGGCATCGCGCATATCGGCGGGACGCAATATGCCGCGCCGCCGCGTCCGGCCCATCAGCAACAGGCGGCCGGCGATCCGCAACCTGCTCCGATCGAGGGCGGGCGCTACGTCCGCAGCTTCTCGCCGGTCGGCGCAGGCTCGCTTTCGTCCGCCTATCAGGCGATGCGCAGTTTCGAGGCGCGCGCCGTGCAGGCTGCCAGCCAGACGCCGCCGGCGCAGGTCGCCAACAACGCCGCCGGCTTCGCGGCCTATGCCGAGACAGCGACGCTCTCCACCGAGGTCGATTAGGCCGGACCGGGCGGAATTCTGGAACCGTGAGCCCTCGTTGCCGTTGTTGGGCGCGGGGGCCGCACCTGTTGCCGATCGGCAACAGCGCGGGCATCGCCACCATTTCGCCGTCACTTGCCCAAGCCACGGCCACGATTGGGTCGCAGCAGAGGGAACCTAGAACAACAACAAGTCTGATCGGATTGCCGCTCAAATGTGTGTCGAAACGCCCGCTGCGACCCTTTCCTCCTTCTCCGGCCGGCTGGCGCGGCTTGCCGCGCTCCTTTTCCTGCCGCTCTGTCTCGCCGGATGCGTATCGAACACCATGTCCAGCGTGTCGGAGACCGCGCCGAAGGGCCCCGATCCCTACTATGTCGCCATGTACGGGCCGCTGCCGAACGAGCGGTTCCCGCTGCCGGCGACCGACATCTCCCGCGTCGAGGAGCGTTTCCTGCGCCAGCAGGTCGATTATGTGACGCCTGAGCGCGCCGGCACCATCGTCATCGACACCCAGAACCGCTTCCTCTACCTCGTCCAGGAAGGCGGCAAGGCGATGCGCTACGGCATCGGCGTCGGCCAGGAAGGCCTCGCCTTCGAGGGTGCGGCGAAGGTCGGCCGCAAGGCGGAATGGCCGACCTGGACGCCGACCCGCGACATGATCGCGCGCAGCCCCGACCGCTACGCCCAATATGCCGGCGGCATGGAGCCTGGCCTGACCAATCCGCTCGGCGCACGCGCACTCTATCTCTACAAGGACGGCCGCGACACGCTGTTCCGCATCCACGGCACGTCGGAGCCGTGGTCGATCGGGCTCGCCGTCTCGTCGGGCTGCATCCGCCTTTTCAACCAGGACATCGTCGACCTCTATGGCCGCATCCCGCTCGATGCGCCGGTGGTGGTGCTGCAGAACGAGCCGCTGATCTATCCGCAAAAGCAGGTGCCTGAATTCATCGCCCGGCAGATGCAGCCGCAGCCGGCTGCCGGCGAGTTCCCGGCCGCGCCCGCCGGCGATGATGCTCTGTCGGGCCAGAACGGCGCGCGCGCCGAGCCGCTGGCTTCGGCCGAGCCCGGCCTGCCGCCGCTCTCCGACACTCCCGTTCAGCGCCGCCCCGCCGCGGCGATCTGACCGCCACTTCGCAACCTGCGCCAGCCTTGCTAAGGTGACGGCGCATGCGATGTGGGCCGGGGCTTGTTCTTCTACCTCTCGAAAATCTTCTGGTTCTTCGCCCAGCCGATCAACCTGATCGCCATCCTGGCCCTTGCCGGGGTCGTCCTCGGCCTGCTGCGCTATCGCCGGCTCGGCCTGACCCTGTCGACGCTCTCCCTCCTGATCCTCGCCATCTGCGCCTGGACGAGCCTGGGCGCAGTGCTGCTTCATCCGCTGGAGGACCGGTTCGCACGTCCCGATCCGCCGCCGGACGACGTGGCCGGCATCATCGTGCTCGGCGGCGGTTTCGAGGGCGGCGTCAATCTCGTTCGCGGCGGTTACGAGCTCAATTCGAGCGGCGACCGTTTCGTCGAGACGGCGGTGCTGGCCCGGCGCTATCCGGCGGCACGGATCGTGGTGACCGGCGGCACCGGAACGCTGGTGCTGGAAGGCGAGGGTGACGGCGACACGGCGCCGCGCCTGCTGACGGCGCTGGGGGTGGAGCGGGAGCGGCTGGTGCTCGAATCGCGCTCGCGCAACACCTATGAGAACG
>CAYYZC010000375.1:0-3142 GCA_964475605.1 uncultured Chelativorans sp. | reverse complement strand
CTCAGACGACGAGGCCGAGCAGGTCCTGCAGCACGAACAGCACCCCCAGCGAGGCGATAAGCATGCCGACGAAGATGCCCGTCGCGATCGCCGGTCCCTTGCCGATCGCGACATTGGTCAGCCGCCAGGACAGGACCAGCGTGACGATGAACAGGCAGATCGAGACCAGGCTCGCCAGCTCGCCGCTTTCCGGGAAGAAGAGCTCGATCAGGGTCGGCGGCAGCAGGATCCAGACGAGGATCGCCGAGCCCCAATTGGCCGAGACGACATAGTGCACGAAGCGGTCGCGGATGCCGATATAGCCGCACACGGCCGCCAGTCCGGCCAGCGGCAGCACCCAGACGCCGATATCGACCACCGCCAGCCGCACGACATAGAAGAGACGGCCGGCGAAGCCCGCTTCCCCGGCCACCCGGTTGGCGACCGGCACCCAGCTCGCCACCAGGACCGGCAGCGCGATGACGATCGCCCAGAAGGACAGCCAGAAGCCGTCGGCGCTGAGGTCGAGCTGGCGCAGCCCGTCGGGCCGGCCCGTCATCATCCGCCAGGCGCCGTCGAGGCTCCGTTGCACGTAATCTGCCGGCGGCATGGTCAGGTGAACCAGTTGCGCAGGAAATGCAGGTAGATCCGGGTCAGCGTCTCCAGGTCCTCCAGCGCCACCCTTTCGTCGACCATGTGCATGGTCTGGCCGACCAGCCCGAACTCGACGACGCCGCAATAATCCTTGATGAAGCGGGCGTCGGAGGTGCCGCCCGAGGTCGAGAGGGTCGGCTTGCGCCCGGTCACGGCCTGGATCGAGCCGGAAAGGCCCTCGACCAGACGCTCGTTCCTGGTCAGGAAGACGGGGCTGTTGCGCCCCTGCCATTCGAGCTCGAAGCGCACCGGCGTCTCCGCCTTCCGCCAGCGGTCCGATCCTGCGGCGGCCGCGAGCCGTCGCTCGATCTCGGCGGCGAGGGAGGCGGCATCCCAGCGATCGTTGAAGCGGATGTTGAAACGTGCCCGCGCGTTCGCCGGAATGACGTTGAAGGCCGGATTGCCGACATCGACAGAGCTGACCTCCAGATTGGTCGGCTGGAAATCCTGCGTGCCGGCGTCGAGCGGTTCGGCAAGCAGCGCATCGAGCAGCGTCATCAGGCCGCGCACCGGATTGTCGGCGAGATGCGGATAGGCGACATGGCCCTGGCGGCCGTGGACGGTGAGGGTGGCGGAGATCGAGCCGCGGCGGCCGATCTTGACCATGTCGCCAAGCTCGTTCCGGTTGGTCGGTTCGCCGACGATCGCCGCGTCCCATGTCTCGCCGCGCGCCGCCGCCCATTCGAGCAGCTTGACGGTGCCGTTGATCGACGGGCCCTCCTCGTCGCCGGTGATCACCAGCGACACGGCGCCGCGCTCAGGCTCGCCGTCCTCCAGCAGGCGCGCCAGGGCGGCGACGAAGCAGGCGATGGCGCCCTTCATGTCGACGGCGCCGCGTCCGAACATGAAGCCGTCCGCCACCTCGGCGCCGAAGGGCGGGTGCGACCATGCGGCCTCGTCGCCGGCTGGCACGACGTCGGTATGGCCGGCGAACATCAGATGCGGGCCGTCGCCGCCGCGTCTTGCATAGAGGTTTTCCACATCGGCGGTGCCGGCTTCGGAAAAGACCGGCCGCTCGACCGAAAAGCCCATCGGCGCCAGCATCCGCTCCAGCCCGGCAAGCGCGCCGCCTTCGGCCGGCGTGACCGAGGGGCATCTGATGAGGGTGGCGAGATTGGCGGCGGGATCGGTCGGCAGAGTCATCGTGGCCGATGATTAGTGCAAAGGAGGCGGGCTGTCACGCCACGCCGGGCATCTGCGTCCCGGCGGCCCTCATCCCCGGCCCGGAGCCCTCTCAAGCGCGATGATCGCCTCGACGGAAAGGGGGATGCCGGTCGCGCGGAACCGGCCCAACCTTCCCGACGCGTCTATCACATGCCCGTCAGACGTCGAGATTGGCGACGGAGAGCGCGTTCTCCTGGATGAAGTCGCGGCGCGGCTCGACCTCGTCGCCCATCAGCCGCGCGAACAGCGCGTCGGCGTTGGTCGCATCCGAGATCTTGACCTGCAGCAGCGAGCGCACATTCGGGTCGAGCGTGGTCTCCCAGAGCTGCTCGGCATTCATTTCGCCGAGCCCCTTGTAGCGCTGCACCGAAAGCCCCTTGCGCCCGGTGGCGAAGACGGCTTCGAGCAGCGCGATCGGGCCGGTGATAACCTGCGCGCCGTCACGCCGCCTGAGCACCGGCTGCTGGCCGTAGACCTCTCGCAGGCGCGCCGAATGGCGGTCGAGCGCACGCGCGTCGGCCGAGCCGATCAGCGCCGCATCGAGGACCACCATCTCGCGGACCCCGCGCACGGTGCGCTCGAAGACCAGCCCGCCGATATCCTCGTTCGCCGGATTGGCCCGGCCCTGCCAGCCGCGCTCCGTCTCCTCCGCGATCATGTCGAGGCGCTGCGCGACATAGGACGCGGCCTCCGACGCATCGCCCGGATTGGCGAGCACCTGCGGATTGAGAGCGCCGGCGATCGCCGTCTGCTCGACCACGGCGCGCGAATAGCGCGTGTGGAGGCCGTCGATGATGCTGCGCACGGCGATGGCGTCCTCGATGACCGCCCTGAGGTCGGCGCCGGAGCGCACCTCGCCATTGGCGAGCTCGAGCGACGCCTCGTCGAGGCCGGACTCGATCAGGTAGTCCTCGAAGGAGCGCTCGTCCTTGATGTATTGCGAGGACTTGCCGCGCGTCACCTTGTAGAGCGGCGGCTGAGCGATATAGAGATGGCCGCGCTCGATCAGCTCCGGCATCTGGCGGAAGAAGAAGGTCAGCAGCAGGGTGCGGATATGGGCGCCGTCGACATCGGCGTCCGTCATGATGATGACCTTGTGGTAGCGCAGCTTCCCGACATTGAACTCGTCCTTGCCGATGCCGGTGCCGAGCGCTGTGATCAGCGTGCCGATCATGTCGGACGACAGCATCCGGTCGAAGCGGGCGCGTTCGACATTGAGGATCTTGCCGCGCAGCGGCAGGATCGCCTGGTTCTGGCGCGAGCGGCCGGACTTGGCAGAGCCGCCGGCGGAGTCGCCCTCGACGATGAAGAGCTCGGATTTCGCCGGGTCGCGCTCCTGGCAGTC
>CAYYZC010000374.1:0-3147 GCA_964475605.1 uncultured Chelativorans sp. | reverse complement strand
CCCCTCGACCGTATCGCCGGTCTTGAGCGAGAAGCGGCGGATCTGCGAGGGCGAGATGTAGATGTCGTCCGGCCCCGGCAGGTAGTTGGCATTGGCCGAGCGCAGGAAGCCGAACCCGTCCTGAAGCACCTCGACCACGCCTTCCCCGACGATCTCGACGTCCTGCGTGGCCAGCTTCTTCAGGATCGCGAACATCAGCTCCTGCTTGCGCATGACGCTGGCGTTCTCGACCTCGAGCGACTCCGCGAAGGCAATCAGGTCGGTAGGGGTCTTGCTCTTGAGTTCCTGTAGTTTCATTTCCTGCATGGGGCGCGGGCTCGAAAAAGATTCAGAATGGAAGAAGGTGTTCGCAGTGCGTGCGCGAGAGCGGATTGCCTCGGGTGGGAATTACTGCACGTTCACCTTACGGGGAGAGAAAGCGACTCTTAACCCCCAACGGGCGGCTTAGCAAGGCGGGAATTCACGCCGGGGACGCGATGGTCTGCGGGCCTAGAAGGGCTTCACCACGACCAGGATGACGATGACGATCATCAGGACGGTGGGTACTTCGTTGACGATGCGCCAATGCCGCGCCGGTTTGGTGTTCCGGTCCTCGGCGAAGCGTCGCACCGCACCGGACAGATAGCCATGCACGCCCGACATGACAAGGACGGCGGCGATCTTCGCATGCAGCCAGCCGCCTGAAAAGCCGAAGCCACGTGCCGCCAGCCACAGGCCGAGCACCCAGCTCGCCATCATCGCCGGATTGACGATCGCACGGAGCAGCCGACGCTCCATCACCTTGAACGTCTCCGATTGCACCGATCCCGGCTCGGCTGCGACATGGTAGACGAAGAGCCGCGGCAGATAGAGCATGCCGGCCATCCAGGTGATGATCGCCACGACATGGAAGGCCTTGACCCAGGAATACAGCGCATCCGGAACGAATGCGATCGCCGCCCAGACGAGCAGCGCCAGGACGACCAGCGACACCACCGCGCGTATGGCGGCCACGCGTCCGCTCGTCCTCTTCACATCGTCCGAGCTGCTCATCGTCCGTAGCTCCTGACCTGGGCGATCATCTGCTCGACATGGGCGATCGGCGTCTCGGGGATGATGCCGTGACCGAGATTGAAGACGAGCGGGCCGCCTCCGAGCCCGTCGAGGATCCTGTCGACTCCCTCCCGCAGGGCCGCGCCGCCGGCGGCAAGACGCAACGGATCTAGATTGCCCTGCACCGGCCCCGTTTTCTGCAGCTCCTGCGCTTGCCCGAGCGGGATCGTCCAGTCGAGTCCCAGCACGTCGACCCCGGTCCGCTCGCGGTAGTCCCTTGCCATCGGACCTGCGCCCTTCGGAAAGCCGATGACCGGCACATGCGGATGACGGGCCCGGACGAGCTCGACCATGCGTCGCACCGGCGCCACGCACCAGGCCTCGAAGCAGGCCTCGTCGAGCACGCCGGACCAGGAATCGAATATCTGCACCGCGTCGGCACCGGCCTCGATCTGACGCGACAGATAATCGGCCGAACAGGTCGCGAGCAGGTCGAGCAGCGCCGCCATTTCCTGCGGATGACGATAGCCGAAGAGCCGTCCCGGCGCCTGGTCGGGCGTACCGTGGCCTGCGATCATATAGGTCGCCACCGTCCATGGCGCACCGCAAAAGCCGAGCAGCGCCGTTTCGCCCGGCAGCTCCCGGCGCAGCCGCGACACGGTCTCGTAGACCGGCGCCATATGCGCATGGAGACCGGTTGGATCGAGCCGGCCGATCTCCGACGCCTCGATCGGCGTCATGACCGGTCCGCGTCCGTCCTCGAAGCGCAAGTCCCGGCCCAGCGCATGCGGCACCACCAGGATGTCGGAGAACAGGATGGCGGCATCGAAGCCGAATCGCCTGATCGGCTGCAGCGTCACCTCGACGGCGAGATCGGGCGAATAGCAGAGATCGAGGAAACTTCCCGCCCGCCGGCGCGTTTCCCGGTATTCGGGGAGATAGCGTCCGGCCTGCCGCATCATCCATATCGGCGGCGGGGTGACGTTCTCTCCCTTCAACACCCGCAGGAGGGGCGATCTCGTCGTCATCCGGTTTTCGAATCCAAAAGAAATATAGAATCTAAAGAGATTTCTAATTCTATGAGTCTGTCTGTATCGGGAATCCTCCGGGCTTGACAGTGCGTCCACATGCCGCCGCCGCGGCAGGGTCACGCTCCGGCCTTCCGGCCGACTGCTGGAATAGTGTGGACGGTATGGATTCAGGCAACGACTCCAGCGACATATCCGCTACCTGCCTTGTCGCATTAGTCACGCCGCATGTGGAGAACATGCCCGGTCTCCCGCAATGCCCAACCACGCCGGAAAACCATTCGCCAGGCCGGTGATTGTGGAAAAGAGGCCATCTGATACAGTGGCGGCGGCTACCCGCCTGCCGACGCCCCCGTTTTCCACATCCGCCAACAGCCCGTCCCGATCGCTGTGCAGAAACCGCAGAGCTTCTTTCACCTTCACCTCATCTCCGACGCGACCGGCGAGACCCTGCTCGCAGCCGGGCGCGCGGCCGCCGCGCAATACAAGGATGCGCGCTCGATCGAGCACATCTATCCGCTGATCAGGACCGAGAAGCAGCTTCTCGGCGTGCTTGACGAGATCGAGGAATCGCCCGGCATCGTGCTCTACACCGTGGTCGACCAGAAGCTCGCCCGGATGATCGACGAGCGTTGCCAGCGCATGGGCCTGCCCTTCGTCTCCGTGCTCGAGCCGGTGCTGACCGTATTCCAGTCTTTCCTCGGCGCCCCGGCCGGGCGCCGTGTCGGTGCGCAGCACGTCCTCGACGCGGACTATTTCGGACGTATCGAGGCGCTCAACTTCACCATGGAGCATGATGACGGCCAGGCGGTCGAAGACGCCGACCAGGCCGATGTCGTGCTGATCGGCATCTCCCGCACGTCGAAGACGCCGACCAGCATCTATCTAGCCAATCGCGGCATCAAGACCGCCAACGTCCCGATCGTGCTCGGCGTGCCTTTGCCGCCGCCGCTCGCCACTGCGACTCATCCGCTCATCGTCGGACTCGTCGCGACGGCCGAGCGGGTCTCGCAGATCAGGCTGAACCGTATCCTCGGCACTTCGGTCGGCTACGATCCGCAGACCTATACCGATCGCTCGCTGATCG
>CAYYZC010000373.1:0-3169 GCA_964475605.1 uncultured Chelativorans sp. | reverse complement strand
CTGAACGATAGCCAATCTCCCCCTTGAGGGGGAGATGTCCGGCAGGACAGAGGGGGGTGCGAAGGGGCGTAGTGCGACCCGCCTAGCTAGGCTGCACCGCTCCCGCTGCGCGCCAGCAGGCGCTGGGCGCGCTTCAGATGCGGGCGGTCGTACATCTTGCCGCCGATGCCGACGACGCCGGGATTTCCGGCCGCGGCGAAGGCGTCGACGACCCCTTGCGCCTCGGCGATCGCCTCGGGCGAGGGCGTGAAGACCTCGTTGATGACCGGCACCTGCGCCGGGTGGATCGCCATGCGGCCGACGAACCCGTCGCGCACAGCTTCGAGGCAGTCCCTGCGGAACGCTTCCTCGTCGCGGAAATTCGGGAAGACGGTGTCGATCGCCGCCACCTCGCAGGCCGAGGCGGCGAGGATGGTCGTGACCCGCGCGAAGCGGAACACGTCCGTATAGCTGCCGGTCTCGTCGCGCGTCGCCGCGGCACCAATCTCGGCCGACAGGTCTTCCGCACCCCAGGTGAGGCCGGCCAGCCGCTCCGTCGCGTTGCGGTAGCCGGCGACGTTGAGGATCGCGAAGGGGGTCTCGGTGATGATCGGCAGGATGCGGGTCGCGCCGTCGGCGAGGCCGTGCTCGGCCTCGCGCACGCGCAGCTTGGCGCTAAGGCTGCCGACGTCGTCGACGCCGGTGGACTTGGGCAGCATGATGCCGTCGGGCGCGGCCGGCATCAACGCATCGAGGTCCTGCTCGGTGAGCCCGGTGCCGAGATCGTTGACGCGGATATAGATGATCGGTGCCGCCTTGCGGTCGAGCCCCTCGACGAAGGCGCGCGCCGTCTCGCGCGCCGCCTGCTTGTTGTCGGCCGCGACCGAATCCTCCAGGTCGATGATCAGCGCGTCGGCGCCGGAGCCGAGGCCCTTTTCCAGCTTGCGCTCGGAATCGCCCGGAACGAAGAGAAGTGAGCGCATGGATCAGGCCTCCCTGGCAAGCATCATCGCCTGGCGCAGGCAGCGCGCGACGAGCACGTCGTCCTGGTTATAGGCCCGGTGCTCGAACTCGACGATGCCGCGGTCGGGCTTCGATTTCGAGCGCCGCGCCGATCTGATCTCGGTCTCGACCCGCAACGTGTCGCCATGGAACACGGGATGCGGGAACTGCGTGTCGGTCATGCCGAGATTGCCGACCAGCGTGCCGAGGGTCGTGTCGTGCACCGAGATGCCGATCATCAGGCCGAGCGTGAAGATCGAGTTGACTAGCGGCTTGCCCCACTCGCTCCTGGCGGCATAGTCGAAGTCGATATGCAGGGGCTGCGGGTTGAGCGTCATCACCGAGAACATCATGTTGTCGTTCTCGGTGACCGATTTGCGCAGCGTGTGGCGCACCACCAGTCCGACCTCGCAATCCTCCAGGTAAAGTCCGGGCATGTCCTCAGCTCGCTCCTCGCAATCGGTTAACGGATATGGTTGACCGTTCGTAAACCATTTGTCCCTAGGGTCCAGTCACGGTCGGGACGATTGGCGTAATGGTCATCAGGCATTTTCTCAAGTGGATCGGCAATGCCCGGGTGAGCGAGCGCGTCGCCGCCGCGGAGGCACTGGCGCGCGCCTATCTCGGCTTCGAGCTCGATTTCGAGCAGCGCTGCGAGGTCGAAGCGGCGCTGACGCTGCTTCTTGACGACCCTTCCGCAAAGGTTCGACAGGCCCTGGCCGAGGCCTTCTCGCTGAGCGCCCACGCGCCGGTCCAGATCGTCGCCGCGCTCGCCTCGGACCAGAAGCAGGTGGCCGCGCCGATCCTGATCCGCTCGCCGTTGCTCAACGATATCGACCTGATCGACCGGGTCGCGGGCGCGAGCGACGATATCCAGGCGCTGATCGCCTCGCGGCCCTATGTCTCCATGGCGCTTGCCGCCGCGATCGCTGAGGTCGGCGGCGACCGCGCCTGTCTGGCGCTGCTCGGGAACGAGGGGGCCGACATCGCCTCGCTCTCCTTCCGCCGGCTGGCGGAGCGCTTCGGCAGCGATGGCCGCATACGCGAGATCATGCTCGGCGACCGCAGGCTTCCCTGCGACTGCCGACACCTGCTGCTGGTCGAGGTCGGTGAGGCGCTGCGCCAATCGCCGCTCGTGGTCGCCATGATGGGCGCAAGCCGGGCCGACCGGCTGCTGAAGGACGCCTGCGCCAGGGCCTCGATCACCATCGTCGACGGAACGAAGCCGCAAGAGCATGCCGCGCTGGTCGGCCATCTGCGCATGCGCGGCGACCTCACCGCGGCCTTCCTGGTGCGCGCCGTGGCGCATGGCAAGATCGATTTCTTCGGCGCCGCGCTGACCGCGCTCAGCGGCAAGCGCGAGGACAAGGTGCGCGCGATCCTTGCCGGCGGGCGGGACGGCGCGCTCGCGGCGCTGCTCAGCGCCGCCGGGCTGCACGAGGCGACCCATGGCGTCATCGTCAGTGCGATCAGGGTCTGGCGCGAGGTTGCGGCCGGGCGCCGGATCGCGGGCGCCCAGGAGGTGAGCTGGCTGATGCTGACGCATCTGAAGGCCGCCCCCGGCCAGGCCGGACCTGCCGAGCGCGACCGCGAGCTGGCAGCGCTGATCAGGTCGATCCATCTCGACGCGCTGCGCGACAATGCGCGCTTCCATGCGCTGGCGATCGCCGCGGCCTAGGCTCGATTGGATTCCAGCTCAGCTTGTTGACGAACGTTCCTGCTCACAGCGGCACCATCCTCGGGCTTGTCCGAAGGATCTGCACTCTTCAATAACCAGCGGAAAAAACGGCATTTCCGTCAAGGTGCGCAGATGCTCGGGACAAGCCGAGCATGACGGCAAGGCCGTTGTGGCGCATTTGTCAGCGATATGGGCTGGCTGGACTAGATATCCAGCTCCTCGACGAATTCCGCCCGCTCCTGGATGAAGCGGAAGCGCGCTTCGGGCTTGGTGCCCATCAGCGACTCCACCGAGGCCCTGGTCGCCGCCTCGTCGTCGATGACGTCGACGCGGAGCAGGGTGCGCTTCCGCGGGTCCATCGTCGTCTCCTTGAGCTGTGAGGCCAGCATCTCGCCGAGGCCCTTGAAGCGGCCGATCTCGATCTTGCCGCGCCCGGTGAATTCGGTGCGCAGCAGCTCGTCCTTGTGCGCGTCGTCGCGCGCATAGGCGACCTTGCCGCCCTGGCGGATC
>CAYYZC010000372.1:0-3174 GCA_964475605.1 uncultured Chelativorans sp. | reverse complement strand
GCTGCCGATCTCCCCCCTTGAGGGGGAGATGTCCGGCAGGACAGAGGGGGGTATGCAGGTGCGACGACATGTCGTTTCTCTATGCCTGATTGCCCGGCCGCGGCGCGGCGGCGCGCGCCAGCCGGTCCCGGATCGCCTCGCCCAGCCCTTGATCGGGAATGGGCTCGACCGCAATCGCCTTCGCGCCTGACCTGTCGAGCTCGCGCATGAAGGCGAACAGGTTGGCGGCAGCCTCGCGCAGGTCGCCGGTCGCGGAAAGGTTGCGCGTCGCCACAGCCTTGTCGGCATCGGCAACGCGGCGCGGGCCGAAGGCGAGCAGCGCCTCCCCGTCGCGCAGTCGCGCGATATCGAGCCGCACCGGCGCGTCGGGCGCATAGTGGGAGACCATCATGCCCGGTGCCAGCAGCGCTCCGCCATCGCCGGGGCGGGTGAGCGGCATGCCGAGCGCCGCCTCGATCTCGGAGCGCGCCAGCCCGCCGGGGCGAAGCAGGATCGGGCGCCCGTCCGCCACCTTCACGATGGTCGATTCCAGCCCCACCGGCGAGGCGCCGCCATCGACGACGAGGCCGATGCGCTCGCCGAGCTCGGCAGCCACCGCACGCGCATCGGTCGGCGTGATACGCCCCGACAGATTGGCGCTGGGCGCGGCCAACGGCCGGCCGAAGCGCGCGATGATCCCGCAGGCCGGCTCCCTGGGCATGCGCAGCGCCACCGTCTCGAGCCCGGCCGTGACGAGCGGATGTACGCGCGCACCTTCGCGCATCGGCAGCACCAGCGTCAGCGGCCCCGGCCAGAAGGCATCGACCAGGCGCTGCGACAGCGGGTCGAAACGGGCGATCTCCCCGGCCATCTCCGGACCGGCGACATGGGCGATCAGCGGGTTGAAGCGCGGCCGCCCCTTGACCTCGAAGATGCGCGCCACCGCCTCGCCGCTGGTGGCGTCGGCGGCAAGTCCGTAGACGGTCTCCGTCGGCAGCGCGACCGGCTTGCCCGCCGCGAGCAGAGCGAGCGCCTTTTCCATCGCGTCGGGCATGGGAAGGATTTCAGGCACGCCTCGTTCTGTAAGACAGAAAACTCGGCGAGGAAAGGCCGCGCTTTGAACGTGGTTCTTACCCGATTGTTAAGACGCGGCCGCTACTATCGCATGGCGGCTTCGGACAGCGGGTATGGGGCCCGCGCCGCTCCGCTGCCGCCATCGGTGAGCGATATGTATCGAGTAGCGACACCGGCAGCCCTGCTGCTGCTTCTCGGCGTCCAGGCCCAGGCCTCGCCCTTCCACGTGATCGAAGACGGGACGGCCGAGGATACGCCTTCCATCGTCCGGCTCGAGCCGGCGGAGACGATCACCATCGTCGCCGCGCCGCCCGGCGATCCTGCTGCCACTACCGACAGGGAGATGATCCCGATCAGCCCCTCGATCATCGCCATCGGCATCGATGCAGTGCCGCCGGACCATGGCTCGGCAGCGTCGGTCGAGGAGGAAAGCAAGCCGCCGGACTGGCACGCGGAGCGGCTGCCGCAGATCATCCGCGGCGGGCTCGTCGGCGAGGCATTCTCAGCGCCGGCTGGTGCGACCGCACCCGGAATAGCCGGTGAAGCGAACGAGCCGGGACCCGCCCGCGAAGCGGTTGCGCCTGCGCCGGCCACGCCCGTACCGGGGCAGGGCTTCGGGCCCGACGGCAATCCGGAGCCGCCAGCAGCGCCGACGCGACAGCCGCTCTGAGCGCCTGGCCGTCAGCCGGCGATCCTGGAGAAATCGGCGACCCGGCCGGTGGCGTTGCGGATGCGCTGAAGCAGGGCCAGCCGGTTGGCGCGGACGGCCTCGTCCTCGGCATTGACCAGCACGGCATCGAAGAAGGCATCGACCGGCGCGCGAAGCCGCGACAGCGCCTGCATGGCGCCGGCGAAGTCCTGTCCCGCGATCGCCGCCTCCGCCTCATCCTCCGCCGTCGCAACGGCTTCGAACAGCGCCTTTTCCGCCGGCTCGTCCAGCAGCGCCGGATCGACCGCATCGGCGATCCTCGTGCCCTTCTTCTCCTCGGCGGCAAGGATGTTGGCCGCGCGCTTGGTGCCGGCAAGCAGGTTCCTGCCGTCCTCCGTGTCGAGGAAGGTGCCCAGCGCCTCGACCCGACGCACGATCAGGAAAAGATCGTCGTTTGCAGCAGCCGGGTTGCCGGCGCTCGCCAGAACCGCATCGATCAGATCGTGCCGCGCGCCCTTGTCGCGGAGATACACTTTCAAGCGATCGTGGAAAAAGGAGAGGAGGTCGTTTGCCGTATCGGCGTCAGATGAATCCTCGACCGGAATCCCGGCCTGCCGGAACCGCCCGAAAAGAGGCAGCTCGATCCCGTTCTCGACCAGGATCCTGATCACCCCCAGCGCCGCGCGCCGCAGCGCGTATGGGTCCTTGCTGCCCGTCGGCTTTTCGTCGATGGCCCAGAAGCCGGCCAGCGTGTCGAGCTTGTCGGCAAGCGCGACGGCGATGGAGACCGGATCGGTCGGAACCGTGTCGGACGGGCCCTGCGGGCGATAGTGCTCCTCGATCGCGGCGGCGACGGCAGGGTGCTCGCCCTGAAGCAGCGCATATTCGCGGCCCATCGCGCCCTGAAGCTCGGGGAACTCGCCTACCACCTCGGTCTGCAGATCGGCCTTGGCAAGGATTGCGGCGCGATGAGCGAGGGCGGGGAAGCTGCCGATCTCCCCACTTGTGGGGGAGACCTGGCGCGCAACCACCCCCGCCAGCTCTTCTGCCAGCCGCGCGATGCGCGCGACGCGTTCGCCTTGCGTGCCCAGCTTCGCATGGAAGGTGACGCCGAGATGGTCGAGGCGGGCCATGCGCTGGTCGAGCGGCTTCTTCAGGTCGAGGCCGAATTTCTCCGCCGAGGCGGTCAACGCGCCGAGATCGGGCAGGTCGGCCTGGTCCGTCTTCCAGAAATGCACCGCATCCGACAGCCGCGCGCGCACCACCTTGCCGTTGCCGCGAGCGATCTCCTCGCCGCCGTCCCGCGCCTCGATATTGGCGGTGACGACGAAGCGGTTGGAAAGCCCACCCTCACCCTCGTCCCTCGAGGCTCGCTGCGCCCGCGCCTCAGGATGAGGGTTCGGGACCGCGCTGCTCTCCTCCTGCCGAGGAGCCGGCGACGAAGCACGCGTGACGAAACATTTCTGGTTGGC
>CAYYZC010000371.1:0-3176 GCA_964475605.1 uncultured Chelativorans sp. | reverse complement strand
CGCTGGGCTTCTTGCGGCTGCTGGGGCGTCACTCGCTGCATGTCTATGTCTGGCACGTCGCGATCGTCTATGCCGTCTACTATGTCGACCAGCGGACTCCCGAGCTCTCGCAACTGACCAAGACGGCCATTGCCTTGGCATCGCTTGCTCTTTTGTCACTGCCTGCGCTCTGGCGAGAACGGGGGCAATATCTCGGCTCTGGCCTGGCAGTGCCAAGCCGTACGAAATGAAGATTTTTCCCAGCTCGTGAGTGCGGAGCCGCGCTTATCGCGTTCGATATGACGCGAGTTCAGTTGGGAAGAGCTGACCGCCTGATCTTCCTGGCACGCCCAACGGGACTCGAACCCGTGTTTCCGCCGTGAAAGGGCGGCGTCCTAGACCGCTAGACGATGGGCGCTGATCAAGACGAGGTGGCTTATAGGCACCAAACATGCGCCGGGCAAGCCGTTGTGCCGGACGCCCGAGGATTTTTTCGACTCACCGGAGGCTGAAATGCCTAGCGCCGCCGGCAGCGCCAGTTCCAGTCGCGCTCGGGGCCGACATCGATATGGACCGACTGGGTATGGCAATAGGTTCCGACGCCGCCGCGGCCCGGCATGGCGCGCAGATAGCTGGCGAGCTGCGCCTTCGAGACGCCCGGCACCTGCACGTCGGCCGCGGCGCAATACATGTGCAGCGACTTGCGTGCGCCCCGCGCGCGCCGGTTGCGGTCCGGGTCGCGGTAGCCGGAGGTGACGATGACGCGGCTGCCGAAATGCGCCTCGACCTGCTTGAGCACCCGCACCAGCGAGGGCTTCAGGCAGGCGACGTCGACATCCTCGCGCTGCGTCAGCAATCCGTTCGGGGCAAGGCGCGCCAGCCCCGGCGCCATGGAGGCGACCTGGTAGCCGCCGCCATCCTCGTGCAGGTCGACATCGCCATTGTCCTTGAAGCCGGCGCCGTGGCGAATCTCGAAGAGATTGTCGTGGCGAACGCCGGGCAGCGCCGAATCGCCGACGGCGCTGGCGCGCGCCTTGGCGTTGACGATCGGCCCGGCCGAGGCCAGCTCGACCGGCGGCGCGGCTGGCGCCTCCTTGTCGATCAGCGGCGTCGGCGCTCCCCTTGCAGCCTCTTGCGCCCCGCCGGTCGAGCTCGTCGCCAGCGGCGCCGGCCGCATCGCGGCCATCGGCGCTGCATGGGCCTTCGACGGGCCGAAGAAGGCGGAAAGGAAATTCTTCTTCTTAGGTGCCGAAGCCGCAGGGGCGGCAGCAGGCTGTGGACCGGGCCCGCTCTCCAGGACATGCTGCGGCTGCGCTGTGCCGGTATCGGCGGAGCCTTCCTCCGCGGTCATGGCGAGCGTCGGGGCTGCGGCTTCCTGCGTGGGCGATCCGGCAGTGACGGGGGCGGCCTGCGCTGTCGCGACACTCGCCGCTTCATTCGCCCGCGCTGCGCGAAGGGCGGATGCCATCGCGACCTGCTGGAAGGTCAGCAGCTCGGCCATGGTCGCCTCGGGAACGGCCGGGCCGGATTGCGTCGGGGGGACGGCATCCGGCATCGCCGCCGCGACGGCAGCGGGCGCCTGCGCATATGCCGCGGGGACGGCGACCGGAGCGCTGCCGTCGCGCATCGTCGGCACGTCTGCGACCTCGGTCGGCAGGCCCGGATCGTCCGCGTCGAAGACGAAAGCCGGCGCGGCAGCATCGGCCGGGGAGGGCGCGGTGGACTGCGCGGCGATCATGTCGAGGCCGAAGGGGACTTCGTTCGATGTCGAGCAGGATGCGAGGAGAATGGATGCAAGGGCCGTCATCGCGGCATAGCATACGCGGCGGGTGGAACGCGTCCCCTCAACTTTCAAGACCAGATCCCTCTTGAGCAACCGGGTTGCAACATTGCAACGGTGCGTGAAAAACCGAATCGCACCGAACTTTCCCCACCCCCAGTGGCGTAGAGGTAACGAATTCCGCCGCGCCGTGCAACACCCCAGACGCGCATAGATGCGTCCTGCCTGCCGCCGCGGCGTGGGAATTGATCAATGTCCTCCGCCCGTTAGCCGGCGCGCGGTTGCATGCGGGACGGCGCTGCAGGTGATTCGCGGCATGCTTCCCGCGAAGCGAGCAGTGCCGGAAATATCTCCAAGGCATGATCCCGAAAGGCGGGAACCGGTTTTCGGAACGAGATCATGCTCCAACGAGAAGATGGATCCCGAAAAGCGGGAACCGGTTTTCGGGAACGATCATGCCCGATCGAAAGCTATGCTCTCACGCGCACATATTCCCCGGGCGCGTCGCCATGGACCTCGCCTTTGGCGCCCACATTGCGTGCCTTGACGCGCCGCTTGTCCTGCCGCTCGATCCAGGCCTGCCAGTGCGGCCACCACGAGCCCCTGGTCTCCGTCGCCTTCTCCAGCCAGGCCTCGAAATCGCCTTCCGCCTTGCCGCCGGTCCAGAACTGGTACTTGTTGAGATCGGGGGGATTGACGACGCCGGCGATATGTCCGGAGCCGGTCAGCACATATTCGACCTCGCCGCCGAAACGGCCGGAGCCGAGGAATACCGATCTGGCCGGCGCGATATGGTCCTCGCGCGTCGCGAGATTGTAGACCGGGATCCTGATGTCGGAAAGCGACAGGGACTGGCCGGCAAGCTTCATCGTGCCCTGCGCGAGATTGTTCTCCAGATAGCAGTTGCGCAGGTAGAACGAGTGGTTGGCCGCGCTCATGCGCGTGGAATCGGAATTCCAGTAGAGCAGGTCGAAGGGCATCGGCTCGCGCCCGCGCATGTAGTTGTTGACGACATAGGGCCAGATCAGGTCGCCGGCCCGGAGCATGTTGAAGGCCGTCGCCATGCGCGTGCCTTCCAGATAGCCGCGCTCCTCCATCGCGCGCTCGACCGCTGCGACCTGCTCCTCGTCGACGAAGACCTTGAGGTCGCCGGCATGGGTGAAGTCGACCTGGGTCGCAAACAGCGTCGCGGAGCGGATGCGCTCGTCGCCCGTCCTGCCGGCCAGGGCGAGCGCGGCGGAAAGAAGCGTCCCGCCAACGCAGTAGCCGATCGCATTGACATTGCGCTCGCCGGTCAGCGTCTCGACCGTCTCGAGGCCGAAATGGATGCCCTTCTCGATATAGTCTTCCCAGCCCATCCGGGCATGCCGCTTGTCCGGATTGACCCAGGAGATGACGAAGACGGTGTGGCCCTGCT
>CAYYZC010000370.1:0-3181 GCA_964475605.1 uncultured Chelativorans sp. | reverse complement strand
CAGCCGATGTCGCCCGAGGAGCTCGCCGAGGCGCTGCAGCAGCTTCAGCAGGGACAGGGCCAGTTGCAGCAGGACCTGCAGGCGCTGACCGAGGCGCTCGAAGGCATGGGCATCCAGCCCGGCGAAGGTTTCGGCGAGGCCGGCGAGGCGATGGGCCGGGCCGAAGGCGCGCTCGGCGAAGGCCGGGGCGAACGTGCCGTCGGCGAGCAGGGCCAGGCGCTCGAAGCGCTGCGCCGCGGCGCCCAGGACATGATGCAGCAGATGCAGCAAGCCATGCAGGGCCAGCAGGGCGGCAGCGAGCAGGGCGGACGCCAGCAGAATGCCGAGCGCGACCCGCTCGGCCGGCCGCGCGCCACCACCGGACCCGATTTCGGCAATTCGGTCGATGTTCCCGACGAGATCGACGTCCAGCGGGCGCGCAGGATCCTCGAGGCGATCCGCGACCGTCTCGGCAATGCGCTCAGCCCCGACATCGAGCGTGAATATCTGGAGCGGCTGCTCGACCTGAGATAGATGCGGGCGGCTATCGGGTGAGCGGCTGCGGCCGCAGCACCGACAGCAGCGCGCCATAGGGCGCCAGCATGGCAAGCCCGATCAGAATCTTGACGGCGAAATCTCCGAACGCCAGCGACACCCATAGCGGCATCTCGATCCCGAGCGAGACGACGGGAAAGCCGAGCGAGCCGTCTTCATGGCCGAACGCGGCATCGAGGAAGGCGAAGCGGGCGGCGAAGGCGATCGAGAAGAACAGGATCGTATCGACGACCGAGCCGATCACCGAGGAGATCAGCGGCGGCTTCCACCAGCGCTCGCCCCGCAGCCGGTCGAAGACGGAGACGTCGATGAGTTGGGCGACGAGGAAGGCGCTGCCCGACGCGATGGCGATGCGCGGCGTCGCCAGCCAGATCGACAGCACCACCGCGATTGCGAAGCCGGTGAAGACGAGGCGACGCGCCGCGGCGGCGCCGAAGCGGCGGTTGGTCAGGTCGGTGACGAGGAAGGCGACGGGATAGGTGAACGCGCCCCAGGTCAGGATCTCGCCCAGCCCGAAATGGGCGAACGGGAACTGGACGAGCACGTTCGACGCGGCGACGATGACGGCCATCGCGGCCACGAACGGCCAGAAAGGTATGGAGCGGTCCATTTTTTTATCCTGGGTAATGGCACCAGCGAGCGTGACCCGAAAAGAAAGATCATGCTCCAGCGAAAGACGACGCGCCGCACGCGAGCGGCGCCGGAACTACCGGATCAGGCCTCGGCCTGCTCGGCGATCTTCTTGGCGACCTGCTTCTTGAGCAGGCGGGCGCGCTGCGACAGCTCGCCTTCCTTCGCCTTCATCAGGAACGGGTCGAGCCCGCCGCGATGCTCCACCGTGCGCAGCGCGTTCGCCGAGATGCGCAGCCGCACGCTGCGTCCGAGCGCTTCCGACATCAGCGTGACGCCGAACAGGTTCGGCAGGAAGCGCCGGCGGGTCTTGTTGTTGGCATGGCTGACATTGTTGCCGGTCATCACGGCCTTGCCGGTCAGTTCACAAGCGCGGGACATTGGTCTACCTTCGTATCGCTTCGGGCCAAAACGCCGTGCCGCACCAAACTGTCGCGGCGCGCGGGCGTTTCAGGCGGCCTGAGGAAAATCCGCCGTTCCATAGTCGCCTTTGGCGGCGCGGTCAAGCGCGAAGGACCGGACAAATACAGCCGGAAACGCCGCGCAGCCTCCATACTATCGCCGGAAATCGCCGCGACGGTGCGGGATACGATCCCGACCCATGATCCTGCCCGGAAAGCAGCTTCGCCATGCCCCGTCTCGCCGCATCTCTCATCGGCCTTGCCGCCGTCGCCTCCCTGCCGGCCGCCGCCCTGGCGGAGGGCCCGCGCCGCTTCGAGGCCGACTACGTCGTTTCCGTCTACGGCCTGCCCGTCGGCAAGGCCAGGTTCCGGAGCGAGTTCGAAGGCAAGCGCTTCCGCATCGAGGGCACGCTGTCGAGCGCCGGCCTGGCCCGGCTCTTCGACAAGACCCAAGGCACCACCACCGTGCGCGGCCGGATCGGCCCCGACGGGCTCGAACCCCGGCGCTACGACGTCGACTACACTTCGGGTGACGATCGCCAGCGCACCACGATCCGTTTCGCGGACGGCAAGGTGAGCGCCAGGAACAGGCCGAAGACCAAGCGGCGCGGCTCCAACTGGGTCAAGCTGACGCAGAAGCATCTGCGCGCCGCCTTCGACCCGATCTCGGCGACCCTTATCCAGGCCGACGACGTGGCGGATGTCTGCGACCGCACCATCAACGTCTTCGACGGCGAGATGCGCGCCGACATCAAGCTCACCCATCAGAGCACCGGCGAAGTCAAGGGGTTCTCCGGCCAGACGGTGACCTGCCGGGCCGAATTCATCCCCGTCGCCGGCTACCGCAAGGGCCGCGACCAGCTCGAATATCTCCGCACCAGGAGCAGGATGACGGTCGCCTTCGCACCGCTGGAAGGAACCGGCTTCTACTCGCCGGTCGATGCCTCGATCGGCACCGAGATCGGCACCGTGCGCATCCGCGCCCAGCGCATCGTCGCCGAGTAGCTTGCGGCAGGCAGGCTGACCCGCTATCGCTCGCGCCGATCCAGACGCGAGCGAGGCATCCGATGGCATTCGCCACCCTCATCGGCTTTTCGGCCGTGGTCATGTGGGCGCTGCTGGCGCTCTTCACCGATGCCTCGGGCAGCGTGCCGCCCTTCCTGCTCTCCGCGCTCTGCTTCACGGTCGGCACGCTGGTCGGGCTCGCCATGCGCGTCGTCGCGCCGGTGCAGGAGCGCAGGCCGGTGCCCGCGGTCGTCTGGGTGATCGGGATCGGCGGCCTGTTCGGCTATCATTTCTTCTACTTCACCGCGCTGCGCAACGCGCCTGCCGTCGACGCCAGCCTGATCGCCTATCTGTGGCCGCTGCTGATCGTGCTCGGCTCGGCACTGATGCCGGGCGAGCGGCTGCGGTGGCATCATGTCGCCGGCGCCCTGCTCGGCCTCGCCGGGGCCGCGCTGATCGTGACCAAGGGCGCCGGCTTCGCCTTCGACGAGCGCTATGCCTTCGGCTATGCGATGGCCGGCGGCTGCGCGCTGTTGTGGTCGGCCTATTCGCTGCTGTCGCGCCGCTTCCAGACGGTGCCCACCAGCGTCGTCACCTGGTATTGCGCGGCG
>CAYYZC010000369.1:0-3181 GCA_964475605.1 uncultured Chelativorans sp. | reverse complement strand
TCGGCGCTCACGCCGCTTCAGGAAGAGGCGTGGATCGAGATGGCGGATCTACGGCCTGAGAACATCCGACCGTCGGCCACGCTCGGTCGGGGCGGCAACCTCATGCCCTGGTCACTGGAGGTGGAATGATGGCAGGCGCTGTGTCCACAGGTGAACGCCGCCGCTACCGGCTGAGCCTTGCGGCGCTCGTCGTCATATTGCCGGCGGCGCTCCTTGTGCATTCGGGCGACGGCGTCGTGGACTTGCTGCGCCGGAGCCCGAGCGAGCCGATCGTCGTCGAAAGGGGCGCCGCGCAGGACTATGGCGGGGCGAAGTGGCGTCTGGATGCGCTCACCCTGCTGCCCGGCGAGCTGCCCGGCACGGTCGTCGTCCTTGCCGAGTTCGACGCCTCCGTCACCGATGCGGCGCAGCTGCAGGAAGCAGGTCCGTGCGCGGTCGCGCTCACGGACGCTTCGGGCCGCCGCTGGGAGCCTCTGTTCCTGCCCGAGCCCGCCGTGCGGGAGGCAAGGCCCGATGCCGCGGACAAGCCGCGCTGCGGCGCCTTCGACGGCGCCGGCGGCACGATCACGATGGCCGAAAGCTTCGTCGTTCCGGAAAGCGCGGAAGGGCTTGCGCTCTCCGTGACCACGGCAGGGGAACTGCCCGATCGCCTGCTCCTCAGGTAGCAACGGTCCGCGGCAACGCCTCCCGCTGCGTCGAGACGGCATGTTCGAGCACTGCCGCAAGCAGGGTGATGCGCATGGCGTCGAGCAAGATGCCGCCGCCGAGATCGCTCGGGCTGCCGATGAAGACGTCCATGACGCTGGCGATGACCTGCCAGGTCTCGATATCGTAGGGGCCGAGCATGCGCGTCGCGCCATACCACAGCCAGGCGCCGATCCAGGCGAGCGCGCGCCAGGCGACGATGAATGTGAGTAGCGTCCCCAGTCCCGCGCTCAGAGTCAGCTTGAGGCACGTCCAGACCGGCCGGTAGCGCGTGCGATAGCCGCCGACGAAATGGGCCATGAAGTCGCGCAACCATTTCCGCCACGTCGTGGTGCGGGAGGGCGCGATGGTCCCGGAGGCCGGGGCGGCAGAAAAATCGTAGCCATTGATGATTGCAGCCATCACCAGCCAGACGACCGGCAGCAAGGCGTAGAAGAACAGGTTCTGCGTCTGCTCGAACAGGCCCGGCTGCCGGAATTCGACGGGCATGAAACCTTCCGCGGCATGCGCCGCGATCGACAGCGCCGGCGTGCCCATGCCCGATTCTTTCAGCAGCGAGCCCGCGCCGATCCAGGTGATGAAGTCGTTCTTCCACCTGTCGAGCGCATAGAGGCCGATGAAGATCCAGCTCGCGTCCGCCGCCACGATCAGAAGCCGCCACCAGGGCGCGCGCGAGCGCATGTTCATGCGTCTGGCGAACCAGCGCACCGCCCAGCAGGCGAGGATCGCCACGATCAGGCCACGCGATCGCAGCAGATCGAAGATCTGGAGCCGCTCGCCGAGCGGTACCCGGTCCAGAGCCAGGCGCGAATATTCGCGCACGGTGTCGCCGAGGAAACCCCACGCAGCGTAGTAGGCGAAGAAGGGCAGGATCACCGCCGCCGTGACCACCAGCACACGGTCGGTGTCCTGCGGCCGCGGCGCCCGTGCCGCCCCTTGGCTCGCGTCCTGTCGCAGCGAGGCCAAGGCCGGCAGACCCGGCCGCAGCACGGCGAACATCGTCACCACGACCATCAGCTTCACCAGCACCACCAGCGACAGCACCACCATGCCGCCGAGTGGATGCCCCAGGCCGACGGTGACGGCCGCCTCCAGCAGCAAGTCGCGCGCGATATAGCCGAGCGCGCCGACAAGCAGGAGTTGCGGCCAGAAGCGGACGAGAAGCCGCGCTGCCAGGATCAGCGGTCTTACGATATCCGCGATCGTCGTCATGCCGCCTGCTTAGCTGCGCGCGGGTCGCGTCTCAACATGCGCCGGCTTCAGGTTTGATGACCGGTTCGCAAAACATGTGAGGTGGGGTGCTGCTCATCGCGGCTCGAGCCGGTGGGAGGGGCATGCCGGAATGACAGGGCGAAACCATTCGTGACATGCTTCGTTGTAAAGTCGCGCTAGATTGCAGTGGAGACCGCGAGCTGGTCGACAGGCGGAAGATTCCAAAGGGAAATATGGCTTTTCAGGTAAAACGGCTGGACATCATCGATGGAATGCGAGGTTACTTCCTCGTCTTTATGCTGATAAACCACCTCATTTTTGTTGGAGAATATTGGCTCGTCGAGATAAATCACCGACAATTCGCATTCGTGGAAGACGCTCAGGGTTTTGTTTTCCTGTCGGGGTTGTTGATCGGGCTGGTCTACACCCCGAAGATCCTGAAATACGGTCAGGCGGAAGGCTCCAAAAAGGTATATGCGCGCGCATTCGAACTGTATCGCTACGCGATCGGGATGATCATCGTTGTGCTGGCTGCACGCATGGTCCTTCCGGGCGCCCATGAAGCTTGGTGGAACTGGCTGGGCGATACCGACTTCAGCGATCCGGTGCGCCTGGCCGCTATCGCAACCTTCGTGTTCCAGCCGACTTTCATGGATATCCTGCCACAGTACACTGTCTATATGCTGTTTGCTCCGCTGTTGATCTGGCTCTGCGTCAAGGGCAAATGGGCGTATGTGCTCGTCGGTTCGTTGCTTGTCTGGCTGGCTGCCCAGCTTGGGCTGCAGCGCGCGGTAACCGTACCGCTCAACGAACTGGTCCTCGGGACGGACGACCAAGGCGTGCGCGTCAGCTTCAATATGATGGGATGGCAGATCGTTTTCTTCTCCGCGCTCGTCATCGGTACGCTCCATGCGCAGGGCAGGATCGACTGGTCCCGCATTTTCTCGCCCAGACACACTTTCCTTCCAAAGGCTGCGCTCGCCGTCTGCCTTTTCTTCCTGCCGTTGCGTATCGCGACGGCCCACGGCCTGATGCCCGATTTCATGATCGGGAAGTTCGCCGCGATGGAGAACAGGGCTGATTTCGGGCCGGTCTATCTGGTGAACTTTGCGGCGCTCGCCTTCGGTTTGAGCTGGCTGATCATCGCCGGCCCACACCACCATCGTGCCATGATCAGGAAACTGAGCGAAGCGGTCACCTGGGTGTTCACGCTGGGCTTCTTGCGGCTGCTGGGGCGTCACTCGCTGCATGTCTATGTCTGGCA
>CAYYZC010000368.1:0-3186 GCA_964475605.1 uncultured Chelativorans sp. | reverse complement strand
GCGGCTTCCGCGAAGGTCATCACCTTGAGCCCGTCGGCCTCGACCTTCGTGGCCGTCGCCGAACCCTTCTTGAGCCCGATGCCGATCACCTTGACGCCCGAATCCTTCAGGTTGAGCGCATGCGCCCTGCCCTGCGAGCCGTAGCCGATGATGGCGACCTTCTTGCCCTTGATGAGATTGAGATCGGCGTCGCGATCGTAATAAACACGCATGTCGTCGTTTCCTTCCTTCTGTCGATTGTCTGGTTTTCCGTGCGTCCTTCGAGACTCGCCCTCCGGGCTCGCACCTCAGGATGAGGCAAGCAGGCGCAAACCTCCCCTCATGTGAGGCAAAGAACGAAGGGAGACGGCACGACCTCCCTCATCCTGAGGTGCGAGCGAAGCGAGCCTCGAAGGGCGCGCGGTCATTTCCCCGCCCCGTAGAGCGCAAGGAACTGATTGGCGGCGCGGGCGGCACCCTCGCCGATCTCCGCCGGCGAAAGGCTGATCTCGTCGCCGAGCAGCAGCCTGATCTGGACGTCGCGCCCGACCAGCCCAAAGAAGGTGCGGAACGCCTCCTCGGCATCGTCGAAGGCGAGCAGCCCCGCCTCCCGCGCGGCCTGAAGCAGCGGCTTCAGCCGCTCGCCGATCGCAAAGCGGCCATTGGCGAGCACGATCGCGCCGAGATTGCTCTTGCCGGACGCCGCATGCGCGATGGCGACGCGGTTGAGAGCGACCGAGGTGCGCGAAGAGATCACGGAGAGCCAGTTGGCCCCGAACGCCGTCAGGCCGGCGCTGAGCGAGGCGACGTCGAGATGCTGGCGATCCCAATTGCCGGCGCGCACCTTGGAAGCCTGCCAGCGCACCGTGGCGGTCAGCAGCCCGTCGCGGTCGCCGAACCATTTGTAGAGCGTCTCCTTGGAACAGCTCGCCTTGCGCGCCACGGCCGTCATGGTCAGCGTCTCGCCGCCCTCGACCAGCAGCGCCAGCACGGCATCGAGCACCTCGCCCTGGCGCGGCGAAATGTCGAGTTCGGGAGCGGCATCCGGCATGGACGGAAATTCGACCTCCAGGGGCGTACCGTACGTTACGGTTCTGTGTTCTAGGCGAACCCGCCGGATGATGCAAGCCGGCGCCTTACCAGCCGCAAGCTTTCAGGAACCGGCGCACCGTCTCCGCCATGCCGTATTCGAGCGCGTCGGCCGTCAGCCCATGGCCGATCGAGACCTCGGCGATCGCCGGAATGCGCTCGATCAGCGGCGCCAGGTTCGCGACGGTGAGGTCGTGGCCGGCATTGACGGCAAGCCCTTGGCCGATCGCCGCCTCGCCCGCTTTCGCCAGCCTTTCCAATTCCTTCGCCGCCTTTGCGGAATCGTCATATGAGCTGCCATAGGGGCCGGTATAGAACTCGACGCGATGGGCGCCGAGGGCCTTCGCGACATCCATGCCGGCCGGATCCGGGTTGGCGAAGAGCGACACCCGGAATCCGCCCTTGACGAGCCGCCTGACGACCGGCTCGAGCATCGCCCGACGGTCGGCGAAATCCCAGCCATGGTCGGAGGTCGGCTGCGCCGGGTCGTCGGGCACCAGTGTCACCTGGTCGGGCTGCGTGGCTTCGACCAGTCGCAGGAAATCCTCGTCCGGGTAGCCCTCGATATTGAACTCGCGATCCGGGAACTCGTCGTCGATCAGCGCCCGCAGCTCGGGCAGGTCGCTGCGCCGCGTATGGCGCTGGTCGGGCCGCGGATGCACGGTCAGACCGTGCGCGCCTGCTTGCAGCGCGATCCGCCCGAGCCCGGTCACGCTCGGCCAGGGCAGGTCGCGCCTGTTGCGCAGCAGCGCGATCGCATTGAGGTTGACGGAAAGCTTGGCCGGCATCGAGCGCATGTCCTGATTCATGTCCGCTGCGCCTCCTATATCCGCTCCGATGGGAACAGACACAGGGTTTCATGTATTCCAGAGGGGCAGCTTCGCTGCGGGCAACAGAGCGAGGAGCGGCAATGCGGCCACTGGAACGGGTACCTGCGGTGCGGCGGATCGAGACCGACCGGACGGACGCCTTCGCGATCGAGATCACCGGCGAGTTCAACTCGGCCGACGCCGAGAACCTCTGCGGCCTGCTCGAGGGCGCCTATGCGCTGCACCAGCGCATCGACCTGCTGGTGCGCGTGGCCGACCTCACCCGGATGGACCTCACCGACATGTCGCCGGAGACGTCAGCCTTCATGCGCGACCATGTCGCCGAGCATGTCGGCAAATGCGCGATCATCGACGACGGCGAATGGGGGCGCGAGGTCGAGCGGCTGTTCCGCCCCGGCGCGGCAGTCGAGACCCGCCATTTCACGACGCAGGACGAGCCGTCGGCCTGGATCTTCGTCGGCGCCCGCGAGGTCGGCGAGGAAATCTGATCCGCCTGCCCGTCACCGCACGATGGTGAGGCGCTCCGCGGCGCGCGTGATGCCCGTATAGAGCCAGCGCTGGCGCGTGTCCTTGAAGGCGAAGCTCTCGTCGAACAGCACGACCTCGTCCCATTGCGAGCCCTGCGCCTTGTGGACGGTCAGCGCATAGCCATAGTCGAAATCGTCGAAGCGCTTCTTCTGCTGCCAGGGGATGTCCGCATCGGGATCGTCGAAGGCGGCCTTCAACAGCTTGATCTTGGCGATGCCGCGGTCGGGATCGTCCTCCTCCGGCGAGACGAGGAGGTTGATGCCGGGCTTCACCGTCTCCTTGGCCGAGGTCATCACCTTCCACAGCGAACCGTTGAGCAGGCCCTTGGCGGGATCGTTGCGCAGGCAGACCAGCTTGTCTCCGGCCTGCGGATAGGTCGCCTCGAAGCCCTTCAGCACGCGCAGGCGCTGATTGTAGCGCCGCCTTGTGCGGTTGATGCCGAGCAGCACCTGGTCGGCGGAAAGCACCAGGTCCTGGTCCACTTCCTCGCGGCCGATCACTTGCGCCGTGCCGTAGTCGCCGCGCATGATCTCCCTGCCCTCGCGCACGTCGAGCGCCAGGCGGATGATCGGGTTGTCTCGCGCCTGGCGATGGATCTCCGTCAGCAGATGGTCCGGCTCGTGCTCGGTGAAGAAGCCGCCGCCGGAGATCGGCGGAAGCTGCGCCGGATCGCCGAGGACGAGTATCGGCGTGCCGAAGCTCATCAGGTCGCGGCCGAGCTGCTCGTCGACCATCGAGCATTCGTCGACGACGACGAGCT
>CAYYZC010000367.1:0-3186 GCA_964475605.1 uncultured Chelativorans sp. | reverse complement strand
CTTGCCGTCGCCGGCCTCACCGATCCGCGCGTCACCTATTGGGAGCCCGCCAAATGGGTGGCCAAGCTGCGCGCGCTCAAGACCGGCCGCAATCCGGTTCTCTTCAAGATCAACATGGATGCCGGCCATGCCGGCGCATCCGGCCGGTTCTCGCGGCTGGAGGAGATCGCCTACAGCTACGCCTTCGCGCTCAAGGTGGTGAACTGGGTGGAGGGCTGACGCTTCTCTGCTGAATCACGGGATATTCCTCGACCTCCACTCCACCTCGCATTGCTCGGCACCTCTCCCCCGCTCGACGGGGGAGAGCGCCGGCCGCAACGCTTTGCGCCCTTCCTCTCCCCCGTCGAGCGGGGAGAGGTGGTTTGCGAAGCAAACCGGAGTGGGGGTCGATGGTCATATGCCAATACCCTGCGGGTGACAGGGCGGCCGCCCGGATCAATCCCCGTCCGGATGTGCCGGTATCGCCTTCAGATAGGCACCGATCGCCTCACGGTCCTCGTCCGGCAGCTCGGCCATGTTTCGCACCACCGCCGCCATCGAGCCGCCGACCGAATCATAGTCGGGCGTGAAACCGGTCTCGAGCAGGGTGACGATGTCGCCCTCGCTCCAGCCGCCGATCCCATCCTCGCCCGGCGTGATGTTGGGCACGTTGCCTTCGCCTTCGGCGGCCGCCGCCCCCGCCAGCCACCGGCTTTCATCCGGCCCGCCCAGCATGTCGCGCGGCGTGTGGCATTCGCCGCAATGGCCGAGCGCCTCGACCAGATACTGTCCGCGCTGAACCTGCTCGGTCGCATCGGCAAGCGCGACGACAGGACCGTCGTGAAGATAAAGGCGCTTCCACAGCCCGATCCCGCGCGTGATATTGAAGGGAAAGCCGACCGTGTGATCGGGCGCCTCGCCTTCGACCGGCGGCAGCGTCCGCATGAAGGCGTAGAGGTCTGCGACGTCCGCATCCGTCATGCGCGTATAGGAGCCGTAGGGAAAGGCTGGAAAATAATGCCTGCCGCCCGGGGAGACGCCGCGCAGCACCGCATTGGCGAAATCCTCCAGCGACCAGTCGCCGATCCCGTCCTGCGGATGCGAGGAGATGTTCGGCGCGACGAAATCGCCGAAGGGCGTCGCCAGCCGCAATCCGCCCGGCAGCAGCAGCCGGTCCTCCCCGCTCGCGCCCGTGGCTGCATGGCACGATGCGCAGCCTGCCGCCCAGAACACGCGCTCGCCGCGCGTCGCGTCCCCTTCCGGAAAGCTTGCGATCTCCTCTCCGTCCAGCCGGTCGGGCGCGGAGAGGAGCCAGAACGCCGCGCCGGCTGCTAGGGCGACAACAATGGCTGCGGCCGCAAGCTTGCCGGCAATTCGCATGCGCTCGCCTCGGCGATCAGTTCTTGAGCCGGTAGGTTTCGTGGCATGAGCCGCAATTGTTCGCGACCGTGCCGAACGCTGCCTGGAAGGATGCCAGATCCTGCGGGTTGGCCTCGACGGCCGCCGTCGCATCGGCGGCCATCTTGTCGGCTGCCGCCTGGAAGCCGTCCCGGTCCTCCCAGACCGCCGGCGTCGATTCGCTTTCGCCCGTATTGCTGCCCTCGGGCCACAATTCGCCGGTATTGGTGCCCGTCTCGGCATTCGCCTGGAGCCGTTGCAGCGCCTCGTTCACGGTCGCAGCGTCGAAGGGCTGCTTCTCCTGCGCGATCGGCCCGAGAACGCGCATGATATCGCCGCGTTCCTTCATGAGCGCCTGCCGCTCCTCGACCGGCTCCGCGCCTGCCTGGACGACGAAAATTGCAAGAGCGGAAAGGGAATAGACCAGAAGCTTCACGACTTCCTCCGAGGTTGGCAGCAGCTACTGCGATTTCGCCAGAAGCCGTAACGTCAAGGAAGTCACATTGTTCAGTGCGGGTTCACGCCTGCGTGAACACATACGCCGGCGCAAAAGGAAAGGCCCTGCGCAGGCAGGGCCTCCATTCCGTCGGGTCGCAAGGGCGCGATTACCGCGCCGCCTCGTAGCATTCGAGCACGTAGTCCCAGTTGATCAGGTGATCGACGAAGGCTTCCAGATATTTCGGCCGGGCGTTGCGGTAGTCGATGTAATAGGAATGCTCCCAGACATCGACGCCGAGGATCGGCGTGCCGCCATGAACGAGCGGGTTCTCGCCGTTCGGCGTCTTCATCACCTCCAGCTTGCCGTTCTTGACCGCTAGCCAGGCCCAGCCCGAGCCGAACTGCGTGGCGCCGGCATTGAGGAAATCCTGGCGGAACTTGTCGTAGCCGCCGAGGTCGCTGTCGACCGCCTTCTGGAGCGCGCCCGGCAGGCTCTTGCCGCCGCCGTCCTTCTTCATCCACTTCCAGAAATGGATGTGGTTGTAGTGCTGGCCGGCATTGTTGAAGAGGCCCTGGTTCTTGCCGTGGGACTGCTTCACGATCTCCTCGAGGGACAGGTTCTCCATCCCCGCTTCCGCCGCCAGCTTGTTGCCGTTGTCGACATAGGCCTTGTGGTGCTTGTCGTGATGGTACTCCAGCGTCTCCTTCGACATGTAGGGCTGCAGGGCCTCGTAATCGTAAGGCAGGTCGGGCAATTCGAAAGCCATGGGTAAATCTCCCTTCTAAAAACAAGCTGCGGACGGGCGGTCCCTCAAGGGGGTCCAGTGAGTAGATAGGCGCCGTGGCGGTCCGCACAACCGTCACCGGCGCCGATTTCTGCGACGCGAACTCAGGCCCTGCCCGAAGCGTGCGCCCATTCCCAATAGGCGTCGCGAGCCTGCTTGGCGACCGGGCCGGGCTGCAGGTCCCGGTCCTCGATGCGGGTGATCGGCACCACCTTCGAATGGTTGCCGGTGGAAAAGACCTCGTCGGCCTCCATAAAATCGCGCAGGCTCAGCGTCTTCTCCACCACCTTCACGCCGCGCTCGGCAAGCAGCGCCATCGCCCGCGAACGCGTGATGCCGGCGAGGAACGTGCCGTTGGCGACCGGCGTGAAGGCGACGCCGTCCTTGACCATGAAGACGTTCGAGGTGCCGGTCTCCGCCACGTTGCCCAGCATGTCGAGCACCAGCGCATTGTCGAAGCCGCGCTTCTTGGCGTCGAGGATTGCGCGGCCGTTGTTGGGATAGAGGCAGCCCGCCTTGGCGTTGGTCGGCATCGTCTCGATGGTCGGCCGGCGGAAGGGCGATACGGTCACCGAAAAGCCCGACG
>CAYYZC010000366.1:0-3190 GCA_964475605.1 uncultured Chelativorans sp. | reverse complement strand
ATCCTCGCGCGCATGGCGGAGAAGGGGCTCGCCAAGGTAGCGCTGTCGGTGACGACGCTCGACCGCAGGCTCGCCCGCACGATGGAGCCGCGCGCCGCGACGCCGCCGCGGCGGCTGGAGACGATGCGCGCGCTGAGCGATGCCGGCATTCCCGTCTCGGTGATGATCGGCCCGGTGGTGCCGGCGCTCAACGATCACGAGATCGAGCGCATCCTCGAATCGGCCAGGCAGGCCGGCGCGAAAGAGGCCGGCTACATCATCCTCAGGCTGCCGCTGGAGGTGAGCCCGATCTTCAAGGACTGGCTGCTCAGGCATTATCCGGACCGCTACCGCAACGTCATGTCCCTGATCCGCTCGATGCGCGACGGCAAGGACTACGACGCCGAGTGGGGCAAGCGGATGAAGGGAACCGGGCCCTATGCCTGGCAGGTCGGGCGGCGCTTCGAGCTCGCGGCGCGCCGGCTCGGGCTGAACACGGAGCGGCGCTCGCTGCGCACCGACCTGTTCAAGGCGAGGAAGGCCGAGAGCGACCAGCTCGTCCTGCTCTGACAGCCGGGCGGGCGGATGCCCCGCCGCCCGCCGGAATTCCCGTCCGCCCTTTTGTCCCCCGGGGGGCGGACGGCAACGCCTTCCTGCGTCATACGGCCCCCCTCCTTCGACGCGGGAAGGGCTTGCGGAGAATCGGAGCCGGTGCGAGCATCGCCGCGTCATGGCTCTCCCGCGCTCCGATTCTCCCCTTCTCTTCGACCTGCCGGCGCGGCCGGATTTCTCGCTCGAGACGCGGGCGAGGATCGAGGAGCGCTGGCCTGTCGCAGGCGTCGACGAGGCGGGCCGCGGCCCGCTTGCCGGCCCGGTGGTTGCTGCCGCCGTCATCCTCGACCCTGACGAGATCCCGGACGGGCTCGACGATTCCAAACGCCTCGAGGCGCCGGAGCGCGAGGCGCTGTTCGCCGCCATACTGGCGACGGCGAGCGCGGTCTCCTTCGCTTCGGTCGCCTCGTCCTCGATCGATTCCAGCGATATCCGCAAGGCGAGCCTCGAAGCGATGCGCCGCGCCATCGCGACGCTGTCGATCACGCCGCGGCTGATCCTCGCCGACGGGCGCGACGTGCCGCCCGGCATCAAATGCCTTGGCCAGGCGGTGGTGAAGGGCGACCAGCGCTCGCAGTCGATCGCCGCCGCGTCGATCGTCGCCAAGGTCGTGCGCGACCGGATGATGGTCCATGCCGGCACCTGCGACGGCCGCTACGGCTATGAGCGGCATATGGGCTATGCGACGCCGTTCCACCGCACCGCGCTCGTCAGCCACGGGCCTGTGCCGCGCATGCACCGCATGACCTTCGCGCCCTGCAAGAGCTGAACGGCCGTATTTCCAGTCATCCTTGGGACCGTATCCGCTTCATGCTCGGCTTGACTTGAGGATCTGCAGGCGGTGACGTGTGTAGATCCTCGGCACAAGGCAGAGGATGACGGCAAGTAACGGGTGACACGCGTCCGGGGCGGTTACAGGGGCGGTGAGCGCTTGTGCGCCGACACAGAACGCCGCCCGAAGGCGGCGTCGAAACTGTCATGTGCCGGAGGCCGGCAGGCTCAGTTCAGCTTGGTCCTGACGTCGTCCAGCGCCGATTTGAACAGGCTCGCATTCGCCTTGGTGTCGACCTTGTCGGCGAGGATGCGGCCGGCCGCCTGCACCGCGATATCGACGGCGCGCGCGCGGACCTCGTTGACGGCATCGCGTTCGGCCTGCGCGATCTTCTGCTCGGCGAGCGCGGTGCGACGGGAGACATAGTCCTCGGTCTTCTGCTTGGCATCGTCAAGCAGCAGGTCCGCCTCGCGCTTGGCGGCGCCGACGATGTCTTGCGCCTCCTGCTCGGCTTCCTTGCGCTTGCGCTGATACTCGGCGAGGAGCTGCTGGGCTTCCTCGCGCAACTTGCGCGCCTCGTCGAGATCGTTCCTGATCCGGTCGGCGCGCAGGTCGAGCTGGCGGCCGATCATGCCGGGCACACCGAAATAGACCGTGATGCCGATGAAGATGAAGAGGCTGACCGTGGCCCAGAACGTGGCGTCCATCTCTATCCCCTCGCCGCCTTCACCGCGGCGCTGACGGCGGCCTTGTCCGCCTTCAGGCCGACGAGCTCCTGAACGATGACGCCGGCGGTCTCTTCGGCGATCGCGCCGACATCGCTCATCGCCGCATCCTTGATCACCGCGATGCGCCGCTCGGCTTCGGCCAGCTTCTTGTCGAGGCCGGCCTCGACCTGCTTGCGCTGGGCTGCGGCTTCCGCCTTGGCCTTGTCGCGCGCATCCTGGGCGATGGCATTGGCCTTGCCCTTGGCGTCGGCGAGCTCCTGCTCATAGGCCGCGACCGCCGCGTCGGCTTCCTCGCGCATCCGCGCCGCCTGGTCGAGGTCCTGGGCGATGCGGTCGCCGCGGACCTCCAGGATGCCTGCGATGCGCGGCAGCACCACCCGTTTCAGGAACAGGTAGAACAGGCCCAGCGTGATCGCCAGCCACAGGATCTGCGAGGGGAAGGTCGAGGCGTCGAAGGGCGGGAACTCGCCCTGGGCCGCGTGCTCGGCGCCGACTTCCGAGTGCAGCTCGCCCCCGGCTTCCGGCGTCTCGGTCTGCGCATATGCAGGCGCAATGAACATGGAATGTCCCTGTCAAGCGGCCCGCCGCCAGATACGACGGGCGTTTCTCCGGCTGTCGTCGATCAGACTGCGAAGAGCAGCAGCAGCGCGACCAGCAGCGAGAAAATGCCGAGCGCCTCGGTCACGGCGAAGCCGAAGATCAGGCGGCCGAACTGGCCGTCGGCGGCCGACGGGTTGCGCAGCGCGCCGGCAAGGTAGCTGCCGAAGATGTGGCCGAGGCCGATGCCTGCGCCGCCCATGCCGATGCATGCGATGCCGGCGCCGATGAACTTTGCTGCTTCCGCTTCCATGGTGAACTCCTTCAGTGGATAGGTGAAAATCGAGGTTGAACTGGCTGGCGGCTAGCGCCGGTGAACTGTCGTCTCAGTGCGCCGGATGAAGCGCGTCGTTGAGATACATGCAGGTCAGCACCGCGAAGACGTAGGCCTGCAGGAAGGCGACGAGGATCTCAAGCCCGGTTATCGCGACGGTCATCAACAGCGGCAGGATGGCGCCGCCGATGCCGAGCGCGCCCATGGCACTCAGCGAGGTGCCGAAGC
>CAYYZC010000365.1:0-3217 GCA_964475605.1 uncultured Chelativorans sp. | reverse complement strand
GGCGCCTGTAGCCGAGCCGCTGCGCTATCTCGCGCTGGACGTCGAAATGCAGTCGTTCCTCGGCCTTGCCCGACAGGAAATGCAGATGGCAGCGCACCGCCCACAGGAAATCCTCCGCCTTGCGGAACTGGAGATATTCCTTGCGCGTGAAGACGCCCTTGCCGACCAGTTCCTCGCTGGTGCGGACGCGGTAGAAATATTTTCCGATCCAGAACAGCGTGTGCAGGTCGCGCAGGCCACCCTTGCCGTCCTTGACGTTGGGCTCGACGACATAGCGGCTCTCGCCGCCGCGCGCGTGACGCGCGTCGCGCTCGGCGAGCTTGGCCTGGATATATTCGGGTCCCGTGTCGACCACCACCTCGCGGTCGAAACGCTCGACCAGCTCGTCGAAGAGCCCTTCGTCGCCCCACAGGAACCGCGCCTCGAGGATCGAGGTGCGGATCGTCATGTCGGAGCGCGACAGCCGCACGCATTCGTCGATATTGCGGGTCGCGTGGCCGACCTTCAGGCCTAGATCCCACAGCACGTAGAGGATGTATTCGACGATCTGCTCGCCCCAGGGCGTCTGCTTGTAGGGCAGCACGAAGAGCAGGTCGATGTCGGAGCCCGGCGCCAGCGTCCCGCGACCGTAGCCGCCGACGGCGACGACAGCCATGCGCTCGGCGGCGGAAGGGTTCTGGCTGCGATAGACGTGGGTGACGGCGAAATCGTAGACGACGCAGATGATCTCGTCCATGAGATGGGAGAGGCGCGCCGCGCAGGCGGTGCCGCCCCCGTCCTCGATCAGCATCTGCTCGACCCGGTCGCGGCCGTCGGCGATCTCCTGCTTGAGC
Source organism: uncultured Chelativorans sp. (assembly GCA_964475605.1). Lineage (GTDB taxonomy): Bacteria > Pseudomonadota > Alphaproteobacteria > Rhizobiales > Rhizobiaceae > CAYYZC01. The sequence goes on along the minus strand of CAYYZC010000365.1, from coordinate 2,384 downwards.
CGCTTGACCAGCGCCATGCGCACCGCAGCACCCGACCCGTCGCCGCCCGTCTCCGCAGTCAGCGCGCTGAGTTCGCGCCGCAGCGCGGCACTGTCGACGACATGGTCGAGCTTCAACGGGATTCTTGCCATTGCTCAGCAGTCACATGCGCCCATGGAGCGGCGTCTATAGCATGATCGCGAAAAGGGGAAACCGGCTTTCGGGAAAGATCATGCTTTGCAAGGGGATAGCGCGCGATTTGCGGTGCAGGCCGGAAGCCTTCAGCCCGCTTAGCCGATGAGCCGTGCGGCGCGCCGCAGCGCCAGCCCATAGCCCTGGGTGCCGAAGCCGGCGATGACGCCGTCCGCGCGCAGCGAGACATAGGAATGGTGGCGGAAGGATTCGCGCTTGTGGATGTTGGAGACGTGGACCTCGAAGACCGGGAAGTCGCATGCGTTCAGCGCATCCAGGATGGCGATCGAGGTATGCGTCAGCGCACCCGGATTGATGACCAGTGCACCGGCCCGCTCGCGCGCCTCGTGGATCCAGTCGATGAGCTGGTGTTCGGCATTGCTCTGGTGGAATGCGACCTCCAGGCCGAGCTCCTGCGCCAGGTCGCGGCATTCGGCCTCGACATCGGCCAGCGTCTCGCGGCCGTAGATCTCCGGCTGGCGCTTTCCGAGCAGGTTGAGGTTGGGGCCGTTCAGCACATAGACGAGCCTGCTCAAGGTGCTTTCCTTCGATGTTGGGAGGCCCGGTTCAGGCTTCCGCCTCGGCGCGCGCCGTCTTGCGCCGGCGTTCCGCGCTGCGGCCCTGGACGATGCGAACCCGCTTGACGCGGCGCGGATCGGCATCGAGCACGTGGAACTCGAAGCCGGGGATCGCCTGCACGACCTCGCCGCGCGCCGGCACCCGGCCGAGCGCATTGAATATCATGCCGCCGATCGTGTCGACATCCTCTTCGTGCTCGCCGGCCTTGAATGCCTCGCCGATGAGCTCGGCGACTTCCTCGATCTCGGCCTTGGCATCGGCGACGAAGACGCCGTCGCCGACCCTGGTGATCATCGCCTCCTCGTCGTCATGCTCGTCCTCGATGTCGCCGACGACCATCTCGACGATGTCCTCGAGCGAGACGAGACCGTCGGTGCCGCCATATTCGTCGATGACCAACGCCATCTGGATGCGGTCGGCCTGCATCTTCGCCATCAGGTCGGAGGCGAGCATGGACGGCGGCACGAAGAGGAGCTCGCGCACCAGGCCGAGGTCGCCGATCGTCTTGTCGAGATCGATGCGCGACAGGTCGAAGGCGGGCCGGGGCGGCAGCACCGCAGCATTGGCGGTCTTCCTGCCGTTGCGCCCGTTGCGGCGCTGGCGCGCGGTGCGCGTGATATGGGCGAGCGCGTCGCGGATATGGACCATGCCGCGCGGATCGTCGAGCGTCTCGCTGTAGACGGGCATGCGCGAATGGCCGGAGCGCTCGAACAGATCGAGCAGGTCGCCCAATGTCGTGCCGAGCTCGACGCCGACGATGTCGGCGCGCGGGATCATCACGTCCTCGACGCGCAGCTCGCGCAGGCGCAGGATATTGTGGAGCATCGCCCGCTCGCCGGGCGAAAACGACGACAGGTCGCCGGGATGCTCCGCCAGCGCGTCGGCAAGGTCCTCGCGGAGGTTCGAGCCGTTGCGCCTGCCGAAGACCGATCCCAATCGGTGCAGGAAGCCTGATCGTGAGCCGGGCTGGCCGGCGGCCGTACTTTGGCCCTCGGAGCTTTCCGAGGCCGTCTCGCCTGACGGTTCGGAAACCGTGGCCATGTTCGTCTGTTCGTTCATCGCAGTCGTGTCGATTGACCTTCCCATTAGCGGTACGGATCGGGGATGGCAAGCCTCGCCAGGATCCGCCGCTCCAGATCCTCCATCTGCGCCGCGTCTGTGTCGGCTTCGTGGTCATAGCCGAGAAGATGCAGCAGCCCGTGGACGATCAGATGCGTTAGATGGTGTTCGAAGGGCTTTCCTTCCAGGGCCGCCTCGCCGTCGATCGTCTCGCGGGCGAATGCGATGTCTCCCAGCATCGTCGGCAGCGGGTCGCCGGGCGCGACCTCGAAGGCGGGAAAGGAGAGTACGTTGGTCGGCTTGTCCTTGCCGCGCCAGTCGCGGTTGAGCACGCGGATGCGGGCGTCGTCGGTGAAGAGGAGGGAGAGTTCCGAATTTCCGTCCAGGTCAAGCTCGGCCAGAGATGCATCGACGGCTTGTTGCGCCAAGGCATCGAGCATTTCCTCGGCCGGCCAGCCCTCCGCTTCGACGGCGAGGGAGATGTCGATGGTCATCTTGCCCGGCGCCAGCGCGTGCTTGCCATACCCCCCTCTGTCCTGCCGGACATCTCCCCCTCAAGGGGGGAGATCGGCAGC
>CAYYZC010000364.1:0-3220 GCA_964475605.1 uncultured Chelativorans sp. | reverse complement strand
GCAGGCCGGTCGCCGGCGTATAGCCGTGATGGCCGTCGCGCAGCGCCTTGATCGCCGCCTCGACGATATGGTCGGGCGTGCGGAAATCGGGCTGGCCGATGCCGAGATTGATGACGTCCTTGCCGGCCTGGGCGAGCTGCGTCGCCCGTGCGAGCACGGCAAAGGCATTCTCCTCGCCGATCCGGTCGAAGGCGGCAATGGTCTGGAGCATCGGCGAGTTCCCCTTGGCGCTTGTCTGTCGGGCCGTTCCTTGTGAGCCTGCGGGCCGTTTTGTCAATCTCGGGAGCCGATATGGACATGTCGGACTGGCAGCCGCGCCCGTTTCCCGCACGGGTGCCGCTCGAAGGCGACTACGTGATGCTGGAGCCGCTCGATCCGGACCGCCATGGCGACGGCCTCTTCGAGGCTTCGGTCATGGGCGACGCCGACGGCCGCTTCCGCTGGCTCGGGGAATATCCGCCGCAGGACCGCGCCGCCCTGCAGCCTTGGCTGGAGAAGGCGGCAACCAGCGCCGACCCGCTGTTCTTCGCCGTCATCGACCGGCAAAGCGGGCGCGTCGCCGGCCGGCAGGCGCTGATGCGCATCGATACGGCGAACGGCGTGATCGAGATCGGCAACATCCTGTGGTCCGACCTCGTGGCGCGCAAGCCCGCGGCGACGGAAGCGCTCTACCTTTTCGCCAGGCACGCCTTCGACCAGCTCGGCTATCGCCGCTTCGAATGGAAGTGCAACAATGCCAACGGCCCCTCCAAGCGTGCCGCGCTGCGCTTCGGCTTCACCTTCGAGGGCGTGTTCCGCCAGCATATGGTGGTCAAGGGCGCAAACCGGGACACGGCATGGTTCTCGATTCTCGACAGCGAATGGCCCGGCCTTCGGCAGGATTTCAAGGAGTGGCTTGCGCGCTCCAACTTCGATAAGGATGGGCGCCAGAAGCGGCGGCTGACGGAGATCAGGGCCGGCCGTCTCGAATAGGAGCTCGGATTGGCGCACGACCACGCCGGCCATTCACATCAGGGCCACTCCCATCACGGCCATTCGCATGAAAGCTCCGACAAGGCGCGCGTGCTCGTCGCGGCCTGCCTCACCGGCGGCTTCATGGTGGCCGAAGCGGTCGGCGGCCTCGTCACCGGCTCGCTGGCGCTGCTGGCCGATGCCGGCCACATGCTCACCGACAGCGTCTCGCTGGCGCTCGCCTGGTATGCCTTCCACCTCGCCGCGCGGCCGGCGACGTCGCGCCTCACCTACGGCTTCGACCGGCTGAAGACGCTGGTCGCCTATACGAACGGCATCACCGTGTTCCTGATCGGCGGCTGGATCGCCTATGAGGCGTTCGAGCGCATGAACGAGCCCGTCGTCGTGCTCGGCGGGCCGATGCTGGTGATCGCGGTGCTCGGCCTTGCCGTCAATCTCGTCGCCTTCGCCATCCTGCATGGCGGCTCGCGCGAAAGCCTCAACATGCGCGGCGCCGTGCTGCACGTGATCGGCGACCTGCTCGGATCAGCGGCGGCGATCGTCGCCGCGCTGGTCATCCTGCTGACTGGCTGGACACCGATCGATCCGATCCTGTCGGTGCTCGTCGCGCTGCTGCTTTTCCGCAGCGCCTGGGCGCTGGTGCGCGAATCCGGCCTGCTGCTGCTCGAAGGCACGCCGCGGCAGTTCGACCGCGACCGCATCGCCCGCGACCTGGAGGCCAATATCGAGACGCTGCGCGAGGTGCATCACATGCATCTGTGGTCGCTCGACGGCTCGCGCCACATGGCGACACTGCATGCGACGCTGGAACCGGGGGCGGATGCGCAGCTCTCCATCGCCTCGATCAAGCAGCGGCTGGCAAGCGAGCACGGCATCGAGCATGCGACGGTCGAGCCGGAATACAATGGCTGCGCCGATCGCAGCCTGATGCAGCTTCACTGACGGACGGACTGGCAGGAATGGACAGGCAGACGCGCAACTCGCTGGTCGCAGCGGCGATCATCCTCGCCGGCTTCGGCCTCGCCGCCTATTTCATGCCGGCGATCATGCTGTGGCTGGGCGAGATCTCGCCGGTGGCCGCCGGGCTCGTCGCCTTCGTCTTCGTGTTCGGCTTCTTCGGCCTGTTCTGGCTGCGCGGACGCAGCCGGCGCTAGCCTAAACGGAGAGGCTGGCCGTCAGCAGGGCGAGCCCGAGCAGGAAGACGAGCAACGCGCCGGCGATCTCTATTCCCGCATGGATGCGGTTGCCGGTGCGGCCGTCGCCTGCAAACGCGACCGCCAGGTTCTTGGCGGTGACGGCGAGCGTTGCGAGCAGCGAGACGGTGATCGCCGTTCCCATCGCCATGGCGAAGACGGAGAGCACGCCGGCGGCGAAGAGGCCGTTGAGGAAGGCGAAGGAGAGCACGATCAGCGCGCCGCTGCACGGCCTGAGGCCGACCGCTGCTATCGCCGTCCACGCGCCGCGCCAGTGGAACTCGTCGCCGGAGACGAGCTTCGGATCGGGCAGATGCGCATGGCCGCAGGCGGCGCAGCTCTCCGCCGGGCCATGATGATGGTGATCATGCCCGTCGGCGTCATGCCCATGATGGTGGTGGTGATCGTGGCCCGGATGCGCCGACGAAAGGCTGTGCGCCGGGCGGCCGAACAGCAGGCCCTTCATCGCCGGCCCGCCCTTTCGCCAAAGGAGCCACAGGCCGAAGCCGGTGACCAGCGCATAGCTGGCGATCTCCAGGAAGCGGCTCGCATCCGTCATCGAGATTGCGGTGCCGCGCAGCAGCAGGAAGACGGCGCTCATGATGGCGATCGCGGTCAGCGCCTGGATCGCGGAGGAGGCGAAGGAGAGCGCCACGCCGCGCCTCAGCTCGACCTCGTTGGCGAGCATGTATGACGAGATCACCGCCTTGCCGTGACCGGGGCCGGCGGCGTGGAAGACGCCATAGACGAAGGACAGGCCGACCAGCAGCCAGAAGCCGCTGCCGCCGTCGCGCATCGATTTCAGCGCGCCGGTGAGCGCGCGATAGAATTCCTGCTGGTGGGCGTTGATCCAGCCGATCAGCCCGGCGAGCAGGCCGGTCGATGGCGTTGCGATTTCCGCCGAGCCGATGCCGAGCGAGCTCTGCGCATGGGCATGGCCGAAGAAATGCGACAGCACGTAGCTCAGCAGGAGCAGGGCGAAGGTCGCGCGGACGAATAATGTCTTCATTGCCAGCCTGTCAGCTCCGGGCGCATGTGACTTCGAGACGGGTGGC
>CAYYZC010000363.1:0-3228 GCA_964475605.1 uncultured Chelativorans sp. | reverse complement strand
AGGGCTCGTCGAGCAGGATCACGCCCGCGTCCTGCGCCAGCGCGCGGGCGAGGAAGACGCGCTTCTTCTGGCCGCCCGACAATTCGCCGATCTGCCGGTCGCCGAAATCCGCCATGCCGACCCGCGACAGGGCGCGCTCGACCGCCTCGCGGTCGCGCGCGGAGGGGATGCGCAGCATGTTCATGTGGCCGTAGCGGCCCATCATCACCACGTCGCGGACGAGGATGGGAAAATTCCAGTCGACTTCCTCGCTCTGCGGGACATAGGCGACGACATTTCGTTTCAGGGCCTTGCCGGCCGGCTCGCCGAGGATCGAGACGGAGCCCGCCGCCAGCGGCACGAAGCCCATGATCGCCTTGAACAGGGTCGACTTGCCGCTGCCGTTGACGCCGACCAGCGCCGTGATCGTCCCGCGCGGGATGGCGAAACCGGCGTCGAGAAGCGCGGTATGGCCGTTGCGATAGGTAACGGTGACGCCGTCGACGACGAGGCCGGGACCCTGGCCGGCCGCAGGCGTGCGGAGCGCCGGCTCGACATTCATTCCGAAAGCCCCTCCGCGATCGTCTCCGTGGTGACGCGCAGCAGGTCGAGATAGGTCGGCACCGGCCCGCCGGCGTCGGAGAGGGAATCGACATAGAGCACGCCGCCATAGGCCGCGCCGGTCTCGCGCGCCACCTGCTGGGCCGGGTCGGCCGAGACGGTGCTCTCGCTGAAGATGGCGGGAATGTCATGGGCGCGGATCTGGTCGATCACATGCCTGATCTGCTGCGGCGTGCCCTGCGCGTCGGCATTGATCGGCCACAGATAGAGCTCGCGCAGGCCGAAGTCGCGGGCGAGATAGCTGAAGGCGCCCTCGCTGGTGACCAGCCAGCGCCGCTCCTCCGGGATGGCGGCGAGGCGCTCGCGGATCGGCCCGATCACGGCCTCGATCCTGGCCTTGTAGGCTTCGGCATTGGCCCGGTAGGTCGCGGCGTTCTCCGGATCGTGCTCTGCGAAGGCCGCAGCGATATTGTCGACATAGATCAGCACGTCGGTCGGCGACATCCAGGCATGCGGGTTTGGCTTGCCCCGGTAAGGGCCTTCCGAAATGCCCATCGGCTCGATGCCTTCGCTGACCACCGCACCCGGTACCTCGCCCAGATTGCGGAAGAAGCGCTCGAACCAGAGCTCCAGGTTGAGCCCGTTCCACAGGATCAGGTTGGCGTCGCGGGCACGCAATATGTCCTGCGGCGTCGGCTGGTACTGGTGGATCTCGGCATTGGGCCTGGTGATCGAGACGACATCCGCGGCCTCGCCAGCGACATTGGCCGCGATGTCGGCGATCACCGTGAAGGTCGTCACGACCTTGAGCCGGTCGCCGGATTGCGCCGCGGCCGGCCCCGCCACGACGGTCACGGCAAGAAGCAGGATCAGGCGGAGAAGGTTCATCGGGAGCGGGGGCCTCGGCTGCGGGACGTTTCGGGGAAGCTAGCGCAGCCTGCCGGAAACGTCAATGCAATTGCAAATCGTTTGCAACAAAGCCTCGGCGGCGACCGGTGGGCGGGTGGCGCGCTTTGCTTCCGGGAGCCGTCTGGCGCATAGTCGTGCCGATGAATCAGGAGCGTCAGGAGCCGCGGGACTACGAGCGGGATCTGCGCGAGGCAGGCGTGCGGATCACGCGGCCGCGCCGGGTCATCCTGTCGATCCTGTCGGAGGCCGGCGACCACCCCGACGCAATGGAGATCTTCAACCGCGCCGTGGCCGTCGATGCCGGCATCTCGCTCTCCACCGTCTACCGGACGATGAAGCTGCTGGAGGGTATCGGCGCCATCCACCGCCATGCCTTCGAGGGCGGACCGTCCCGCTTCGAGCCGGCCGACAGCGAGCATCACGACCATCTGATCGACCTCGACACCGGCGACGTCATCGAGTTCCAGTCCGACCGGATCGAGGAGCTCCAGCAGGAGGTCGCGCGCGAGCTCGGCTACGACATCGTCCATCACCGCCTCGAGCTCTACGGCCGCAAGCGGCGCAAGCGCTGACCTGCGCGCAGCGGACATGGCAGGCATGCAAGCATGGCGGTTGACGCCCGGCTTTCGCTGCGTCGATGATCGGACCGGAGGACGTGGTAAGGAGCCGCAATGTCGAAAGCCGATATAGGGCTGATCGGCCTGGGGGTCATGGGATCGAACCTTGCCCTCAACATCGCCGAGAAGGGACATACCGTCGCCGTCTACAACCGCACCGCGGAAAAGACCGGCGCATTCTTCGAAACCGCCGGCGAGCTGCGCGAACGCATCGTGCCGTGCACCTCGCTGCAGGAATTCGTCCGGCAGATCAGGCCGCCGCGGCCGGTGATCATCCTGATCAAGGCGGGCAAGCCCGTCGACGACCAGATCGAGGCGCTGCGCGAGCTGCTGTCGGCCGACGACATCATCCTGGACGCCGGCAACGCCAATTTCCGCGACACGATCCGCCGCTTCGCCGAGCTCGACGGCACCGGCCTGACATTCGTCGGGATGGGCATCTCGGGCGGCGAGGAAGGCGCGCGCCACGGCCCCTCCATCATGGTCGGCGGCAAGCCTGAAGCCTATCGCCGCGTCGAGCCGGTGCTGACCGACGTCGCGGCGCGGTTCGAGGGCGAGCCCTGCTGCGCCTGGCTCGGCCCCGGCGGCGCCGGGCATTTCGTCAAGACCATCCATAACGGCATCGAATATGCCGACATGGAGATGATCGTCGAGATCTACGGCATATTGCGCGACGGCTTCGGCATGGAGCCGGGCGAGATCGCGAAAATCTTCGCCGAATGGAACAGGGGCCGGCTGAATTCCTACCTGATCGAGATCACCGCGACGGTGCTTGACACGACCGATCCGAAAACCGGCAAGCCGCTGGTCGAGGTGATAGAGGACAGAGCCGGCCAGAAGGGCACCGGCCGCTGGTCCGTGATTGAGGCGCAACGCCTCGGCATTCCGGCTACGGCCATGGAGGCGGCGGTCGCGGCCCGCAGCCTGTCGGCCCACAAAGCCGAGCGCATGGAGGCCGAGAAGGCGTTCGGGCCGTTGCCCAAGCCGGCCGTAAAGCGGCCGGACGCGGGCCTTCTGGACCAGTTCGAAAAGGCGCTGCTCGCCGGCAAGATCGTGGCCTATGCGCAGGGTTTTTCCGTCATGGCCGCGGCCTCGCGGGAATACGAGTGGAACCTGCCGCTCGCCACCATTGCCAGGATCTGGCGCGCCGGCTGCATCATCC
>CAYYZC010000362.1:0-3254 GCA_964475605.1 uncultured Chelativorans sp. | reverse complement strand
ATGATGGTGGTGTTGCGCCCGGTATTGCCGCCGCCGAGCCAGCCCTTTTCGACCACCGCGACATTGGTGATGCCGTGTTCCCTGGCGAGGTAGTATGCGGTGCCGAGGCCATGGCCGCCGGCACCGACGATGACGACGTCATAGGAGTCGCGCGGCTCCGGCGACGTCCACTGCCGATCCCAGCCCTTGTGGCCGCGGAATGCTTCGCGCGCGATTGCGAAGGCGGAGTATTTGCGCATCGATCCTGCCTGTCCGCTGGGGCCTGTCGAGTATCATCGCACCGGCCGTGCCTACCACTATCCAATACCGTTCTCCCGCCTTGCGCTGAAAGCGACGGGATGTGGCGATTTGCGACGTGCCCTGCCGCGGGTTTCGCAATGTACCCCTACGTCACGTCGCGATCATATCGGTGAGCCCGCGACCTGTGGACAACCCACGCCGATTCTGCTAACAGCCGCCGTCATCCGCGGTGCGATCGCCGCGGACGTATTCATGCTGCGCAGAATTGACAACCAGCTTAGACAGGAACGCACGTGCAAGTACTCGTCCGCGACAACAATGTCGACCAGGCGCTTCGCGCGCTCAAGAAGAAGATGCAGCGCGAAGGCATCTTCCGCGAAATGAAGATGCGCGGCCATTACGAGAAGCCGTCCGAGAAGCGCGCCCGCGAGAAGGCCGAGGCCGTGCGGCGCGCGCGCAAGCTCGCGCGCAAGCGCGCCCAGCGCGAGGGCCTGCTCACCGGCGGCCGGGTGGCGGCGCGCTGACACGCCTATTTTTGGTCCTTTTCGGGAAGTAATTGCTGGGCGGGCGGCGCGAGTCGTTCCGCCTTTTGCTATTTCGGGCCGCCTTTTGCTATTTCGGGAGTATCGGCCGGCCGCTCGCGTGTCGGCGCCAGATCGAGGGGAAGAACGGATGGGTTTCGGCACAGATGCGATCACGTCGGGTCCGCGGGCACTCATGCTCCTCGGCGCTCTTCTGGTGGCAGGCTGCCAGACCGCCGACGGCCCCCTCGCCGATGTCGCGGCGATCGACGCCGCCCAGGGCTCGACGGAAAACATCGCGTCGCTGACCTCCGTCATCAAGCGCAGCCCCAACGATCCGGAAGCCTACAATGTGCGCGGCTCCGCCTATGGCCGGGCCGGCCGCTACGACGATGCGATGGCGGACTTCAACGCCGCATTGCAGATCAACCCGAACTACTATCAGGCCTATGCCAACCGGGCGCTGATCCATCGCTTCAAGGGCGACCAGGCGGAAGCGCTGGCCGACTACAACCGCGCGATCCAGCTCAACCCGAACTACGACGCCGCCTATATCGGCCGCGGCAATCTCTACCGCCTCACCGGGCGCTCCGCCGAGGCGTTCAAGGATTTCGAGCACGCCATCCAGCTCGATACCACGGACCCGCGCGCCTACTACAATCGCGGCCTGCTCTACCAGAACACGGGCCAGCACGATTACGCCATCTCCGATTTCGCCACCGCCATCTCGCTCGCACCCAACCAGCCCGAGCCCTATAACGGCCGCGGCCTCTCCTACCTCGCCCGCAACGACGAGGAGAATGCGCTGAGCGACTTCAATACCGCCATCACGCTCGACCGCAGGAATGCGGAAGGCTGGGCCTATCAGGCCCTGGTGCTGGAGCGCCAGGGCGATCTCGACCGCGCCCATCGCTCCTATGTCGAAGCGCTCCGGCTCGATCCGAACCTCAAGGCGGCCCAGGACGGCGTCGCCCGCACGCGGGGCAAGTCCTAGTCTTCCTGGAACCATGCGCTCCCGGTACGGGTTGAACTGGACCTGTATCGAGGAGATCGACATGAAGAAGACCCTCATCGGCGCCGCCATCCTCGCTTGCGGCCTTGCCAGCCCCGCCCTTTCGCAGGACGCCGTCGAGCTCGGCCTGCTCGATTGCGTCATCGAAGGCGGCGCCGGCTTCGTCGTCGGCTCTTCCAAGCAGATCTCCTGCACCTTCACGCCGGCCGGCGGCGAAGCGCCCGAGCCCTATTTCGGCGTCGTCAACAAATACGGGCTCGATGTCGGCGTCACCGGCACCACGCTGATGCAGTGGCTGGTGCTTGCGCCGACGAGCGATGCCTACCGCCCCGGCGCGCTGGCCGGCGACTATGTCGGAGCCAGCGCCGAGGCGAGCGCCGGGATCGGCGCCGGCGCCAATGTGCTCGTCGGCGGCTCGGCCGACACCTTTTCGCTGCAGCCGGTGAGCATCCAGGCGCAGACCGGATTGAACATCGCGGTCGGCGTCACCGAGTTCGAGCTGCGCTCCGTTGCGCAGTGACCGGAAGCCCGTCCGGAAATCAGCGCACGGCGCGCTGAGCGAACCAGTCGATGACGAAACCCCGGACAAGCTCCGGATTCTCGCCGGTTTCCAGCGCGCCAGCCAGTTCCGAAAGCCGCATGGCGGCCCCGAGCAAGAAAACCCGTCGGCGATCGAGCCTGTGTTGCGTGATCTTCTCATAGGAGTCGATCACGAGACGTGCGAGGTCGGGATGGGTCAGCGAGACCTGGACGAACTCCCGTTCGCGCGGCCCGAAGCCTGAGTCGGCGAGATCGAAGACGCCGTTGAGGCGACCGCTCGCATGATCAAATGCCATGTTCCAGCCATGCGCGTCGAAGTCGCCGAAGACATCGTGGCGGGGGTCGAAGCGCAACTGCCTATAGGCTTCGACAGTCGCTCGCGCCTCCGAGCGAATCTCTTCCGGTAGCGTCATCCACACCGGATCCAGCGTCTGCGGGCGCGTGTCCCACCATTCCACGCGCCCGGCTCCGGCCGCGCGCATGATCTGCGCAGGGATCGCGTGAAGTTCGGCGAAGAACCTTGCAAGGTCACCGGCGAGACGGTCGCGCGCACGCGCCGGCAGTCCGAGATAGCCGTCGCGCTCGAGGCAATCGCCGGGCAGCTTCGCGTGCAGCGAGAACGGCGGAGGCCCCTCATGCAGGGTCATCTCCGGCACGGGCAGGCTGACATGCGGGCGAAGAGCGGCAAGGACGCGTGCCTCGCGCCGCAGCGCGGTTTCCGCCTCGCCGCCTTCGGGGAACTTCGCGATCAGCCGGGCGTCGATCTCAATGGCGAGGCTGTGCCAGCCGCGCCCGGCGACCGTCATCGGCAGATCGGAGAATTCCGGGAACGCCCGGATCAGTGCTTGCCGGAAGGTCTCCGGTACGTCTGCCGGCGCGGCAAGGCTCAGTGGTCCATCGCCTTGACGATGTCCTCGGTCATCTTCTTGGCGTCGCCGAGC
>CAYYZC010000361.1:0-3318 GCA_964475605.1 uncultured Chelativorans sp. | reverse complement strand
GCGGGCAGCGTTTCCTCTCCCCCGTCGAGCGGGGGAGAGGTGGCCCGAAGGGCCGGAGTGGGGGTCGACCAGTTTCCCATGCGATCGCCCCTCAGGTTGAGAGTAGGAAAGCCGGTTCGCCATCCTGCCCATGCCGGGTTCCTCATTCCTGCACAGCCCCTTTGCGGGACCGATGCATTGCGCGTCATCCCGGATGGTCTAGACTGCCGGCCGCAGACAAGCAAAGAGCCTGATGCCAAGGGCCGCAGGGAGAATTGGATGGACGCAGCAGTCGAGGCCGGACCGGTTCAGTTCGAGCTGAACGAGGATCAGCGCGCAATCCAGGAGATGACGGCGGGCTTCGCGGCCGAGCGCGTCGCGCCCTATGCGCTCGACTGGGACAAGGAGCGCTTCTTCCCCGCCAACATCATCCGCGAGACCGGACCGCTCGGCTTCGGCGGCATCTATGTCAGCGAGGATGTCGGCGGCTCAGGGCTCGGGCGGCTCGACGCGGTGCTGATCTTCGAGGCGCTGGCGGCCGCCTGCCCCGGCTTCTCCTCGTTCATCTCGATCCACAACATGGCCGCCTGGATGATCGACACGTTCGGCTCCGACGAGCAGCGCCAGCGCATGCTGCCGAAGCTGACCTCGATGGAGTGGCTGGCGAGCTACTGCCTGACCGAGCCGGGCTCGGGCTCGGACGCCGCGGCGCTGCGCACCAGGGCCGTGCGCTCCGGCGGCAATGGCAGCGACTACGTCCTCAACGGCGCCAAGCAGTTCATCTCCGGCGCCGGCGATTCGGACGTCTATGTGACGATGGTGCGCACCGGCGACGACGGTCCCAAGGGCGTGTCGGCCCTCGTCGTGCCGAAGGATGCGCCGGGAATCTCCTTCGGGCCGGCGGAGAACAAGATGGGCTGGCATATGCAGCCGACCCGCCAGGTCGTCTTCGAGGACTGCAAGGTGCCGGCGGAGAACCTGCTCTCCGGCGAAGGCGCCGGCTTCGGCATCGCCATGGCCGGGCTCGACGGCGGCCGGCTCAACATCGCCGCCTGCTCGCTCGGCGGCGCCGGCGCGGCCCTCGACAAGGCGCTCGCCTATACGGCCGAGCGCCAGGCCTTCGGCAAGGCGATCAACCAGTTCCAGGCGCTGCAGTTCAAGCTCGCCGACATGGAGACCAATCTCCAGGCCTCCCGCATGCTGCTCTACACGGCCGCCTCCAAGCTCGACCGCAAGGCATCCGACGCCTCGAAATGGTCGGCCATGGCCAAGCGCTTCGTCACCGACACCTGCTTCGACATCGCCAACGACGCGCTCCAGCTCCACGGCGGCTACGGCTACCTGCACGAATATGGCGTCGAGAAGCTGGTGCGCGACCTCCGCGTCCACCAGATCCTCGAAGGCACCAACGAGATCATGCGGATGATCATCGCGAGAAGCTTGATCGGGAGGTAGGGAAGTAGGCAGTCGGCAGGTCGGCAATAGGCACTCGGATATTTCGGACGCCAAGACCTTTCCTTGATCCGACTGCCTATTGCCGACCTGCCGATTGCCAACCTGAACGGAGTGAAGGAATGACGACCATCGCTTTCATCGGCCTCGGCAATATGGGCAATCCCATGGCTTCCAATCTGGTGAAGGCGGGGCATCGGGTGCTCGGCTTCGACCTCGTCGCCGCCAATCTCGACATCGCGCGCAGCAATGGGGTCGAGGTGGCGGACGATGCGCCGGGCGCGGTGAAGGGCGCGGAAGTGGTCGTCACCATGCTTCCGGCCGGCCGGCACGTGATCTCCGTCTATGACGACATCGTGCCGGCGGCGGCCGAGGGCACGCTCTTCATCGATTCGTCGACCATCGACGTCGCCTCGGCGCGCAAGGCGCATGAGATCGCCGGCAGCCGCGGCATGTCCTCCATCGACGCGCCGGTGTCCGGCGGCGTCGGCGGGGCGGAGGCAGGCACGCTGACCTTCATGGCCGGCGGCGCCGGCGAGGCTTTCGCCCGGGCCGAGCCGATCCTCCAGCCGATGGCCGGCAAGGTCGTCCATTGCGGCGATGCCGGTGCCGGCCAGGCGGCCAAGATCTGCAACAACATGATCCTCGGCATCACCATGATCGGAATCGGCGAAGCCTTCGTGCTGGCGGAAAAGCTCGGCCTATCGCACCAGGCGCTGTTCGACGTCGCGTCGACCTCGTCGGGCCAGTGCTGGTCGCTGACCACCTATTGCCCGGTGCCGGGGCCGGTGCCGAACTCGCCGGCCAATCGCGACTACAAGCCGGGCTTTGCCGCCGCGCTGATGCTGAAGGACCTGAAGCTCGCCCAGGAAGCGGCCCAGGGCGCCGGCGCGGTGACGCCGCTCGGCGCGGAAGCCGCGCAGATCTACGCGCTGTTCGACGCGATGGGCCATGGCGGCACGGATTTTTCGGGTATCATCCGCCTGTTGCGCGGCGAGGCGGGCTGAACTACGGCCTGCCCCGAATTATCCGCCTTGCGGGCAGAAATTCGACGCAATTTAGGTTTGCTTAAGCACTCGCTAACCTGACGGTAACGATCCCCCTGTACAAGGGATCACGAGGCGGCCAGCGCGGCCACTTCCCGCTCCGGATCAGGTATTGCGTACCGGAGCCGTAAGCTTCGCGGCGTAGCGAGTAGGCGAAGCGCCATGCGTGTGTTTGGCAAAACCGCGTTTCTCCTTGTCGGAGAGCGCGGTTTTTGCATACGCGCTTCAGCTCTTTTGTCTCGCCCTGCCGGATAGCTGACGAATACTTCCTACCCGCGCAGGTCGTGTTCGGCCAGATCCAGCGCCCGCGCGATGCGCTCCACCGCCATGTCGATCGTCTCGCGCGTCCAGATCAGCGGCGGCGACAGGATCATCGTGTCGCCGGTCGCCCGCAGCATCATGCCGCTCGCGATCGCATGGTCGCGGACGACGGCGCCCGCCGCCCCCTCGCCCGGAAAGCGCTTCCTCGTCTGCCGGTCCTCGACGATCTCGATTGCGGCGAGCAGGCCGAAAGTGCGCACCTCGCCGACGATGCCCTTGTCGGCCACCGCCTGCGCCAGCGCCTGCCCAAGATAGGGGCCGGTCTCCTCGCGCACGCGCTCGACCAGCCCCTCCTTCTCGATGATGTCGAGATTGGCGAGCGCCACGGCGCAGGCGACCGGATGGCCGGAATAGGTATAGCCGTGGAAGAACTCGCCGCCCTTGCCGACCAGCGTCGATGCGATGCGGTCGCCGACCAGCAGGGCCGAGAGCGGCTGGTAGCCCGATGTCAGCGCCTTGGCGGTGGTGATGGTGTCGGCCTCGATCCCCATCGACTGGGCGGCGAACCATTCGCCGGTGC
>CAYYZC010000360.1:0-3326 GCA_964475605.1 uncultured Chelativorans sp. | reverse complement strand
ACCGGGCCGGAAGCCGGCATCACCCGCGATTCCATCTCCGTCGACTGGGACTGGCAGGGCCGCCGCATCAAGCTCTTCGACACCGCCGGCATGCGCCGCAAGGCACGCGTCCAGGAGAAGCTGGAGAAGCTTTCGGTCGCCGATGCGCTGCGCGCCATCCGCTTCGCCGAGATCGTCATCATCGTCTTCGACGCCACCATCCCCTTCGAGAAGCAGGATCTGCAGATCGCCGACCTCATCATCCGCGAGGGCAGGGCGCCGGTGCTGGCCTTCAACAAATGGGACCTGGTCGAGGAGCCGCAGGAGCTGCTCGCCGAGTTGCGCGAGAAGACGGAGCGCCTGCTGCCGCAGGTGCGCGGGCTTCGCGCCGTCCCCGTCTCGGCCGAGACGGGACGCGGGCTCGACCGGCTGATGCAGGCGGTCGAGCGGACGCATCGCGTCTGGAATACGCGGATTGCGACCGGGCCGCTCAACCGGTGGCTCGAGGAGGTGACGGCACGCCATCCGCCGCCGGCCGTTGCCGGGCGCCGGCTCAAGATCAAGTACATCACCCAGGTCAAGACGCGCCCGCCGGGCTTCGTGCTTTCCTCCTCGCGCGCCGAGGCGATGCCGCAATCCTACATCCGCTATCTGGTGAACGCTCTGCGCGAGACCTTCGACATGCCGGGCGTGCCGATCCGCATGTCGCTGCGGGCGCCGGAAAACCCCTATGCCGGGCGTGCGCGCAAGCGCGGCTGAGGGAGCGCCCGGGCTCCCTTGCGGTTAAGGATTCATTGGCGAAAACAGTCGCCGACAGCGCCCGGCATTAACACTCCCTCAAGGTTAACTGACCACTATCGTCTCAGTCGGTGGGTTATTTCGCGTACTGGAGAGGGTTCAGTGTTCGGTGACATCGTGTTGCGCTGGCGCGTTTTCGCCGGCGGCAGGCGTCTCGCTTTGGCGCCGATCGTGGTCGGGATCGGCATGGCGATCGGCTTTCCGACCAGCACCGCCTATCAGGACATGGTCAGCCTGGTCGTCGGGCTCGAAGACGGCGAGACGCGCTGGGCGGCCTATGTCGATACGTCGGCGGCCGGCTCGGTGCACGAGGCCGAGATGCCCTTTGCCGCTTCCGAGATCACCGGCTCGGTCTCCGGCGCCGGCGTCAAGACGGCGGCGATCGGCTCCGTCGCCTTCCGCAGCAAGACCGGCCTCGTCGCCGGCACGCCCGACGAGGCGCGCGTCAATCGCAGCGAGAAGCAGGGCCGCATCTTGAAGGTCGCGCCGGTCGCACCGCCCAAATCCTTCAATGCCGGCTCGATCCTGGAGCGCACCAGCTCGCTGATCGGCATCGAACCGCAACCCGAGCTCCAGATGGCCTTCGTCGAGCCGAAGATCCGCGGCGAGGAGATCGAGATCGCCCGGCAATTCTACTTCAGGCAGGACGAGCGGCTCGACCCCGGCGTGCCGGCGATGCTCGCCTCCCTCGTCACCAACAAGAAGGCCGACATCCTTGCCACCGCCTATGCGCCCGACAAGCCGGACTATGCGGCGCACTCGCCGTTCGCCAGCCTGATCAGGGAGGAGGAGGACGTCGCTGCCGGCAGGTTCATCCCGCCGGTCGCCAAAGGCGACCATGCATGGATGAGCAAGCCCCTGCCGGCGCACGTATTCTCCGCGCCGGAGCAGCGATGCCTGGCCGAAGGCATTTATTTCGAGGCGCGCGGCGAAAGCCTCAAGGGGCAGGCGGCCGTCGCCCAGGTCATCCTCAACCGGGTGCGCAACCCGGCCTATCCGAGCACGATCTGCGGCGTCGTCTACCAGAACAAGAACTGGCGCAACCGCTGCCAGTTCTCCTTCGCCTGCGACGGCGCCCGCGAGCGCGTCCGCAGCCCGCATCATTTCGAGGTTGCCGAGGAGGTCGCCATGGCGGTGACGGCCGGCAAGATCTTCCTGCCCGAGGTCGGCTCCGCGACGCACTATCACGCCACCTATGTCCATCCGCGCTGGGCGCGCACCATGGACCAGATGAAGAAGATCGGCCTCCATATCTTCTACCGCACCAAGGGCGGCGGCTGGAGCTGATCGCCGATTCTGCCCCGCTGCGCCCGGACGAAATGCCGGGCGCATTGTCGCAGTCGACTAAATAGCTGATAAGACTTCTGTTTTCGGCCCTTGTCGGGCAGGCCGGCCCGGCTTGACTGGCGCAGAAGCCCCCACTATGTTGCGCGCGACTTTGAAGCGGGGCGGCGGCGAGCGCCGGCCGGGGCTGGAGGTGAGAGTGGCCAGGGAAAAGCGGCCAGTCGACGCCGACGAGGCCACGACCGGAAGGGCGCGCGTCGGAGCCGATGCTGACGACGATCTGGCCAGACGCAGTCGCGATCTGGATACGGCGCTCGCGGCGAAGCGGGCATCGCGCCCAGGAGCGGAGAGCAGCGCAGGAACCGGCAGTGCCGCCGGCTATGCGCAGGCTTTGCGTTTGTCGAGCGAGTTCATCGCCGGTATCGCGGTGGGGGGTGCGCTCGGCTGGTTCGTCGACCGTGTGGCGGGGACCTCGCCATGGGGGCTGATCGTACTGCTTCTCCTCGGCTTCGCCGCCGGCGTGCTCAACGTGCTGCGTTCGGCGGGGCTGGTGGCGGAAGTCGGAACGCGGACCGGCAAGGATGAGTCGGACCGTCCTGGAAACGGATAGCGCCGCGGCGCAGGCAGATTGTATTCGAGGGGTTGCGACTTGGCCAACGATCCGATCCACCAGTTTCACATTTCGAAATTGATTCCGATCGAGATCGGCGGGGTCGATCTTTCCTTCACCAATTCGTCCCTTTTCATGGTCGCCACGGTCGTCAGCGCCGGCGCCTTCCTCTACCTGACCACGTCGAGCCGCGGCCTCGTGCCAAGCCGGATGCAGTCGGTCTCCGAAATGACCTACGAATTCGTCGCCTCGATGCTGCGCGACGCGGCCGGAACGCAGGGGATGCGCTTCTTCCCCATGGTGTTCTCGCTGTTCATGTTCGTCCTGATGGCGAACCTGCTGGGCCTGTTCCCCTATTTCTTCACCGTCACCAGCCACATCATCGTCACCTTCGCGCTGTCGCTGTTGGTGATCGGCACGGTGATCGTCTACGGCTTCTGGAAGAACGGGTTCAGGTTCCTCAAGCTCTTCGTTCCGAGCGGCGTTCCGGCGATCCTTCTGCCGCTGGTGGTCGGTATCGAACTCGTCTCCTTCCTGTCGCGTCCGATCAGCCTCTCCGTCCGTCTCTTCGCCAACATGCTGGCGGGCCACATCACGCTCAAGGTCTTCGCCGGCTTCGTCACCTCGCTGAGCGCCATGGGCGCGCTCGGCATCG
>CAYYZC010000359.1:0-3328 GCA_964475605.1 uncultured Chelativorans sp. | reverse complement strand
TCCATCGCCGTCATCTGCGCGGCGAAGAAGGCGGCCTGCGAGTCGAGCAGGATGCGGTGGATCTGGGTGGAGACGTAACCGGGAACCACTTTGTCGAGGATCTCGGAAGCGGACGGCTCGAAGATGTAGTCGGGGGCGCCGCCTTCGCTTTGCTTTGCCGGCTGGTCGGCTTCGAGCGGCAGCAGCCGCTCGAACGTGAGCTTCTGCGTGATCACCGACACGAACTGGTTGTAGACGACGTAGACCGCGTCGTAGTCGCGGCGCTCGAACGCCTCGGAGATCTCCTTCGCGATCTCCGCGGCGCCCTCGTAGGAGACGTTCGCGAGCGCGTGGGTCGAGCGGATGCGTGGTGCCGGTTTCACGGTCGAGGTGCACGACGTGGACAACCTGGATCCGATCAAGACAAGGCTCGGCATCCCAGCGGGCAAGGGATCCTGCCACACCGCCGAAATCGGCGGCTACTTTGTCGAGGGACACGTGCCCGCGGAAGACATCAAGCGGCTGCTCGCGGAACGCCCGGCCGCAAAAGGACTCGTGCTGCCCGGAATGCCGCTGGGATCGCCGGGCATGGAAGTCCCGGACGGAACCGTCCAGCCCTACACCGTGGAAATCATCGACCAACAGGGGGAGGCCACCGCATTCGCTCGACATTGAGTGGCCAGTTGCACCGGGGACGGTGATACGGGCGCGCCGCATCCCGCCCGAATTTCGACATGGAAGGAAAACAACATGACCCACCATTCCGCCGAACACCGGACCCAGGCCATGAACGAGTGCATCGACAACTGCACGCAGTGCCACGCGATCTGCCTGGAGACCATCAACTACTGCCTCACCAAGGGCGGCGAGCACGCAGCACCACAGCATATTGCGCTGCTGGCGAGCTGCGCCGACATCTGCGCTACGAGCGCCTCGGCAATGCTTCGTGGCGCCGACATCCACACCGTGATCTGCGGTGCCTGCGCGGAGGTGTGCCGCCAATGCGCCAAGGACTGCGAGGCGATGGGCGATGCCGAGATGATGCGTTGCGCGGAAATCTGCCGTCGATGCGCTGAAAGCTGCGCGGCCATGGCGGCAGCTTGACTAAAGAGGCCCCGTCGACGCGTCGGCGGGGCCCCTTCTGATGGCAGGAAAGCTTGACTCTGGACCATGGTCCAGATGCGATTATGACACCCCGCATGTCTTTCAATGAGATCCCCATGAAGCAAGTTTCCATCCTGCTGTTGGCCACTGCTCTTGCCGCCGGGAATGCCCTGGCTGTTCCGCAATCGAATCCCCATGCATCGCACGCGGGTCACGGCACGCCGGCAGCGGCTCCCGCCCAGCCTGACCCGTCGACGAAGGTGTTCGACGCGCTTGACGCGGACAAGAGTGGTCTCCTTTCACAGGCAGAGCTGGCCAAACATCCAATGGCAGCCCATGCCTCGATGGTCGACGCCGACGACGACGGAAGCCTCAGTCGTGAAGAATTCACGGCCTTCCAGAAGATGTAGTCGAAGAATGCAATGGCGCACCGATGGGGTCGCCACCTGATCACTTGCCGCCAGGACTCGCAGGAGGTGCGTCATGAAGCACATGCAGGAAGTGAAGCACGCTCACAAGGGTCACTATGGCCGCCTCATGGCCATGGTGGCGCTCTCGTTCGTCGCCATGTACATCCTGATGTACGCGATGGTGAATCGCTTCGAGAACGTCTTCAACAACATCAACCAGGCATACATGGCCGGGCTGATGGCAGCGCCGATGCTGCTGATCGAACTGGCGCTGATGCGAAGCATGTATCCCGACAAGCGACACAACACATGGTTTGCGATCGGCGCCGTGTTGTTCATGGCGCTGTGCTGGTTCGGCATTCGACAACAGCTAGCGGTGACGGACCAACAATTCCTGCGCTCCATGATCCCGCACCACGCCGGGGCCATCCTGATGTGCGAACAAGCGAAACTACAGGATCCGAAAATCCAGGCGCTTTGCCAAGAAATCACAGCTTCGCAGCGATCGGAAATTGCACAGATGAAGGCACTGCTGGCGCCTGTGCCGTGAGCCGTCGCTTACCTGCTGGATACCAGACCCGAATAGGCATTGCGGAAAACACGCGTCGCCGACCGCGCGAACAACACCAGCAAAAACGCTCCGATAATGAGGTCGGGCCACCCTGAGCCGAAGAGCCAGACACCGCCTGCGGCGGCAAGGACTGCAAAGCCTTCCCATACGTCGTTGCGCGAGCACTCCCATGCAGAGCTCATGTTGACGTCCCCGGCCCGGTACGGCGAAAGCAAGTACAGACAAAGCCCGTTGGCGCCGAGGTTCAGGATCGCGGCGACACCGATGGTTTCGAACAACGGGACCGCCGGGTGCGCGAGCCTCCAGCCGATTTGCACTGCGACCGCGATTGCAGCCGCCATGATCAAAGCCGCCTTGACCAGTGCGACCTTGGCCTTCGCCCTGGGGCTGGCGCCCACCACGACAAGACTCAAGGCGTAGGTCAACGCATCGCCAAAGTTGTCCAATCCACCCGACAGCAACGAGGAGGACCGAGCGTGAATTGCCGCGGCCACCATCAAAAGGAACGTGCCAATATTGATGCCGAGGACGATCAGCAGCGTGCGGCACTGGCGAGCCTGCAACGCCTGGACATCGATCTCGCGCTGGCAGCAGCTATCGCCCATGGTGAATTGGATCGGGGATTGGAACATCCATTCTAAGCACCGTCTGGAGGGCCGTCCTCGTGGACAGGGCCCTACGTAATTTTATAACACCGTGACTCTCGGCTATCCTGCCCAGATGCCTTCGGCACCCGCCAGTTCAGTCCTTGCTCGCCTGCGTGCCTCCACGCGGCTGGCGGCCTTCGTCCTGCTTGTGTTCGCCCTGAAGATTGGTACGGTCGCGGCCTGCGCCAATCACGATTATGGTCAGATCGATGTCGGGGAGGCGGGCCACCCGGTAGTCTCGGCATCGATCGACGACACACCGGCGGACAAGGGGCCGCTGTCCGCGCACTCGGGCAGCTGCACGCATTGCCAGTGTCACCACTCGGTGGCCATCCTGTCCCAGCCATTCAACGCACTGGCTGTCCTCTCGCCTGCTTTGGCAGTGGCGGAGGGACCTGCGGTGCGTTTCGCCGAGCGCCGGCTGGACCTGAGGCCGCCGATCGCCTGAACGACGTGTTGTGCGAACGGTCGCGTCGTCGACCGGTACCGTCGATTCAGAGGATTTCCCCACATGTCTTGTTCACCAAGGCCGCGGCGACGACAGGTCGCCCGGCTCGGCATCGCCATGACGGCATGCCTGTTTCCCGTGCTGGTGCTCGCTCAGACCGTAACCGACC
>CAYYZC010000358.1:0-3345 GCA_964475605.1 uncultured Chelativorans sp. | reverse complement strand
GGTTGAAGATGCCGGCCGACATCTCCAGCCATTCCTTCACCTGCGCGCCGTTGATCAGCACCGCCTGCACGGTGTTCGGATAGAGATAGAGGTCGGCGACGTTCCTGATCGCGACGTCGCCGGGCGGCACGTCGGTATAGTAGTCCGGCCCGCCGCGCCCGCCCGCCTTGAAGGGGGCCGCGGCCGAGAGCACCGGGACGCCCGCATGCTCGGTGTCCTTCAGCATGTCGGCGATGTACCAGGTCTGCGCCTGGCTCACGATCTGCACCGACGGATCGTCGGCGACCAGCGCGAAATAGGAATGGAGATGCGCATCCGTCTTGCCGACGGGCGCCCGCACATAGGCGAGCGTCGCCTCGTGATCGGCGCGAGCCGCATCCTCGACCTCCTGCCTGCTCTCGACCAGCGCCGTCGTCTTGCCGTCGACGCGCTCGGAGATCGGCCGCGCCTCGCTGGTCGAGCCGGCGATGCGCCATGTATTGCCGTCGCGCTCCAGCATCAGGTCGATGAGGCCGAGATGCGAGCCCCAGAAGCCGCCCATCACGCCGGGCTTGCCGCCGACGGTGCCGGCCGCATTGTCCACCCCCTCGACCGCTTCGAAATCGCCGCCGGGAAAGGCGAGATGGCTGTGGCCGGTGACGATCGCGTCAATCCCCTCGACGCCGGCAAGAAGGATCGACGCGTTTTCGAGGTTCTCCTCATAGGCGACCGGTCCCATGCCGGAATGCGAGAGCGCGATGACGATGTCGGCACCTTCCTCGCGCATCTGCGGCACCCAGGCCTCCGCCGCCTTGACGATGTCGCGCGCGGCCGCCTTGCCGGCGAGATGGCGCGAATCCCAGTTCATGATCTGCGGCGGCACGAAGCCGATCAGCCCGATCCTGATCGGATGGGTCTCGCCGGCGCCGTCGGTCAGTTCCTTGTCGACGATGATATAGGGCGGCAGGAAGAGCTCGTCGTCGCGCGGGTTCGAGGCCAGCGCCCCCTTGGCGACATTGGCGCAGACGACGGGAAAATTGGCGCCGGCGACCGTGTTCATCATGAAGTCGAGCCCGTAGTTGAACTCGTGGTTGCCGAGCGTCGAGGCCTCGTAGCCGAGCACGTTCATCGCCTTGACGATCGGATGCAGGTCGCCCGCCTTCATGCCGCGCTCATAGGCGATGTAGTCGCCCATCGGATTGCCTTGCAGGAAGTCGCCATTGTCGATCAGCATCGAGTTGGTCGCCTCGGCGCGGATCGCCTCGATGATCGAGGCGGTGCGCGAAAGCCCCATCGTGTCGTTCGGCTTGTCGGCATAGTAGTCGTACGGGAAGACATGCACGTGGAGATCCGTCGTCTCCATGATCCGCAGATGCGCCTGGTTGGCCTGGGCGCGGGCGGAGAACGGGTGCAGCATCACCAGGGACCCGGTGGTGGCGACGGAACCGGCGAGAAAAGCCCTGCGCGAAATCGGATGAAGCATTGCGGACATTTCGGTCTCCCTCCGTAAGAACGGTTGTCGTCGCCCCCGAACGGATCAGTGTCGCGCCGACGATGAGCCGAGTCCAGCATTTCCGCATGACGCCCGGATGAAGCGCCGCAGGTGCCGCGTCACGTCATTTCGGGCCGCATGCCGACATGGGTGCGGTCGATCACCTCGCGCAGAGCGAAGGAGGAGTTGATGCGCGTCACATGCGGCATCGCCGACAGCCATTGCTTGTGGATGCGCTCATAGTCGGCAAGGTCGCGGGCGGCGATCCTGAGGATGTAGTCGTATTCGCCCGACATCAGGTGGCACGAGAGCACGTCGGGGCAGCGCCTGATCGCCGCCTCGAACTCCGACAGCGTCTTCTCGAACTGGCCGGAAAGCGAGATATGGACGATCGCCGTCATCCGGTAGCCGGCCGCAGCGTTGGAAAGCCTGGCATGATAGCCGCGGATCACCCCTTCCCGCTCGAGATTGTCGAGCCGCCGCGAGCAGGCCGATTGCGACAGGCCGACCTTCTCGGCGAGGGCCGAGTTCGACATTCGGCCATCTTCCTGCAAGGCTTCGAGAATGGTGATATCGATCCTGTCCAGGCGTGATCCTTCGCGCTTGCTTTCGTCGTTGCCGGCTGTAACGCAAGAAATAGCGAATTCGGTTTATCGGCGCAAACGACTTCGCAAACATCCGCCGCGCTCGCCGTGGTAGATTGACGCGACGTCAATTCCGCAGACAGAGGAGGAGCGGCAGCGATGCGCGTCGGATGCCCGAGAGAAATCAAGAACCATGAATATCGCGTCGGCCTGACCCCCGGCGCGGTTCGAGAATATGTCGCCCACGGCCATGACGTGCTGGTGGAGACCGGAGCCGGCGCCGGCATCGGGGCCGACGACAATGCCTATCGCGCCGCCGGCGCGGCGATCGCCGGGACGGCGGACGACGTCTTCGCCAGGTCCGACATGGTGATCAAGGTCAAGGAGCCGCAGTCCGGCGAATGGGCGCAGCTTCGCGAGGGCCAGATCCTCTACACCTATCTCCATCTCGCCCCCGATCCGGACCAGACCAGGGGGCTGGTCGAATCGGGCGTCACCGCCGTCGCCTATGAGACCGTCACCGACGATCGCGGCGGGCTGCCGCTGCTGGCGCCGATGTCGGAAGTCGCCGGCCGCCTCGCCATCCAGGCCGGCGCGACGGCGCTGCAGAAGGCCAATGGCGGCCGCGGCGTGCTGCTCGGCGGGGTGCCGGGCGTGCTGCCGGCCAAGGTGACTGTGATCGGCGGCGGCGTGGTCGGCCTCAACGCGGCCAAGATGGCGGTCGGCCTCGGTGCCGACGTGACGATCATCGACCGCTCGATCCCGCGCCTGCGCCAGCTCGACGACATCTTCAACGGCCGCGTCCACACGCGCTACTCGACCGTCGAGGCGCTCGATGAGGAGTGCTTCGCCGCCGATCTCGTCGTCGGCGCCGTACTTATTCCGGGTGCCGCGGCACCCAAGCTGGTCAGCCGCGAGATGCTGTCGGGCATGAAGCAGGGCGCGGTCCTCGTCGATGTCGCGATCGACCAGGGCGGCTGCTTCGAGACCTCGCGCCCGACCACCCATGCCGACCCCACCTACGAGGTCGACGGGATCATCCACTACTGCGTCGCCAACATGCCGGGCGCGGTGCCGGTGACCTCGGCCCATGCGCTCAACAATGCGACGCTGCATTACGGGCTGCAACTCGCCGACAAGGGTCTGAAGGCGATCCTCGACGACGTCCATCTGCGCAACGGACTCAACGTCCACCGCGGCCGCATCACGAACCAGGCCGTTGCCGAGGCGCTCGGCTACGAGATGGCGGAGCCGGCGGCCGTGCTGGCGGCATAGGGCCGCCTGCCGGGC
>CAYYZC010000357.1:0-3354 GCA_964475605.1 uncultured Chelativorans sp. | reverse complement strand
CGCAGCCACATATATTGCGCCACGTTGGTGTCCTGGTACTCGTCGACCAGGATGTAGCGGAAGCGGCGGTGATAGTCGGCAAGCACGTCGTGGTGCTGGCGGAAGATGCGGATCGGGTGGCAGAGCAGGTCGCCGAAATCGCAGGCGTTGAGCGTCGTCAGCCGCTCCTGATAGGCGCGGTAGAGCTCGCGGCCCTTGCCGTTGGCGAAGGCGCGCGCGTCGCCCTCGGCGATCTCGGCCGGCCCCAGCCCCTTGTTCTTCCAGCCATCGATCATCTGGGCGAACTGGCGTGGCGGCCAGCGTTTGTCGTCCAGTCCCTCGGCCTGGATGATCTGCCTGATGAGGCGGATCTGGTCGTCCGTGTCGAGGATGGTGAAATCCGATTTCAGCCCGGCCAGCTCGGCATGGCGGCGCAGGATCTTGACGCCGATCGAATGGAAGGTGCCGAGCCAGGGCATGCCTTCGACCGCCTCGCCGACGAGGACGCCGATACGCTGCTTCATCTCGCGCGCCGCCTTGTTGGTGAAGGTGACGGCGAGGATCTGCGAGGGATAGGCGCGGCCGGTGGCCAGGATATGGGCGATGCGCGTCGTCAGCACCCGCGTCTTGCCGGTGCCGGCGCCGGCGAGCACCAGGACCGATCCCTCGGTCGTCTCGACGGCCAGACGCTGCTCGGGATTGAGGCCGGCGAGATAGTCCGGGCGCTGCGGCCCGGCGCGCGCAGCCATGGCGCGCGCGGCAAGCCCCGACGGCGCGCGCGGCGCGTCGTCCTCGTCAAAGAAGGGCATGTCGTCGGGTGTCGCGGCCATTTGCCCGCAATGTAGTGATTCGCGGCGACAAGACCAGCCGCGAGGCGATTTGCTAGCCCCGGCCGCCTTCCAGCCGGGCGATGCGGCGGTCGGAGAAGTTGAGCCTTCCGGCGACGATCGGCGACACCACGGCCTGGAGTTCGCGGTCGTCGCCGAGAAGCGCCTGGAGCTCCGTCGTCTGGTTCATCGCGATCAGGTTGAGGATGTCGAGGCGCGGCTCGCCGTCGGCGGTGCGCGGCAAGGTCCCGACCGGCTGGACGAGATCGGCGCAGGGCGTGCCGGCGGGCGGCGTCGCGGCGTCGGCGGTTCCGCCCTCGACGAAGGCATAGATGCCGACGCCCTTCTTCGGCAGCGGATAGGTCGTCATCGCGACGTCGCGCACGCCGGGCATCGCGAGCAGCGCGGCGCGGATCGCCGGTCCTTCCTGCTCGAGCCGGTCATGCGTGCCTTCGCCGTCGGACCAGCGGAAGAGGCCGCGCGTGAGGAGGTTGTAGACCTTCTTGCCGGTCGCCATCCAGATGCGGCCCGGCAGCGAGCGGCGGGCGAGGATACGCCGCGCCGTTGGCGTCATCAGATGCGGTGCGAAGGCGCGCATCTGCTTCAGCAGATGGCGGAAATCCTCATAGGCCATCAGCCGGTAGAGGATCCCGCGCCGGCGATGGCGCGAGGCGAGCTGGAAATCGATCACCGCGGCGCGGCCGTCTGGCGTCATCAGCCAGTTCTGCGGCTTGGCGAGGTCGTTATGGGTGATGCCGGCCCGGCGCAGCGCGCGCAGCAGCCGGAAGGCATCCGCATACCAGAGCGGATCGGCGGGACGGGCGAGATGGAGCGGCGCCCCGTCGGTCCAGCTCCGGAGCAGCCCGTCGCGGTCCACCTCGATCAGTTGCGGCGTGCCCTCGATGCCTGTGACGGCGCGCAGGGCGGCGATCTCGCGGCGCGCCAGCACCCAGGCGAGCGGCCGCGTCCAGACCGGGGCTGCGGTCACGATGCGGCGGATCGCGGCCGTCCGCGGGTCGCCGGCAAGGTAGCCCTTGTGCGTCTCCGAGAAGAGGTCGCGCTTCAGCACGGTCTGTGAAACGAAATCGGTCATGGCCCAGGCGGTGTGGAAAACCGCCGCTTCCTATAGCGGATGGGGCGAGGTGGCAATGTCGGGTTAACAAACGCAGATCACCCCCACTCCGTCCCGCTGCGCGGGCCACCTCTCCCCCTGCCCGGGGGAGAGGAAGGATGCCAAGCGGGCCGGCAGGCGCTTCCTCTCC
Organism: uncultured Chelativorans sp.; assembly: GCA_964475605.1. GTDB lineage: Bacteria > Pseudomonadota > Alphaproteobacteria > Rhizobiales > Rhizobiaceae > CAYYZC01. The sequence continues at coordinate 1,286 of CAYYZC010000357.1, read as the reverse complement.
CGTCGAGCGGGGGGAGAGGTGGCCCGCGCAGCGGGACGGAGTGGGGGTCGACCAGATCACTCAACCTCGGCTCACTCCGGGGTGACCGGCAGTCAACCGGTCTTGCGCCTGATGCCGATGGAGCGTCCGGCGCGTTCGGGCCGCGGCAGGACGGCGTGGGCGGCCTGCATCCGCTCCAGTTGTGCCTTCACGTCGGGCGGGAAGGAGCAGACCTTCGGCCCGTCCATGTCGATGTGAAGCGTCAGCACCTCCGATGTCGCCGCCAGCCAGCCGTCGCTGTGGCGGAGCTCCTGGAAGAAATGCATCCGCTTCTCGTCATGGTCGAGAAGGTGGAAGGTGGAGTTCACCTCGTGGCCGAGATGAAGCTCGCGCACGTAGCAGACATGGACCTCGGCCGTATAGGTGGTCAGCCGGCGCTTGCCGACATAGTCCGGGCCGATGCCGAGCAGCGCGAAGGCCTGGTCCGTGCAGCGGTCGAAGAGCACGTTGTAATAGGCCATGTTGAGGTGGCCGTTATAGTCGATCCAGCCCTTCTCGATCTCCATCATGCTCGAGACGAAAGGCGCTGGCATGGTCATGGCGGTTCCTCGTGCGGCTGGACAATGGAAGTGGTACCGATAGAAGATGCGCGCGGTGCGGTCCACACCGCGCCGGCGGCGAGGAGGAGAACTTTTGGCCCTGAACGACCTGCGTGCGCTGGTGCGCAACGAGAGCGGCATCGCGACGGTGCTGGACGTGCTCGGCCAGCGTTTCGGCGACCGGCTCCAGACTGGGCAATCGATCCGCGAGCAGCACGCCCACACGACGACCTATATCCCGGCCCAGCTTCCCGACGGCGTCGTCTTCGCCCGCTCGACGGAGGACGTGCAGGAGGTGGTGCAGGCCTGCGCGGCGCATGCCGTGCCGGTGATCCCGTTCGGCACCGGCACCTCGCTCGAGGGCCATGTCAACGCGGCGGCGGGCGGCATCTCGATCGACCTCATGCAGATGGACAGGGTGCTCGCCGTCAACGCCGAGGACCTCGACTGCACCGTCGAGGCGGGCGTGACGCGCGAGGACCTCAACGTCCATCTGCGCGACACCGGCCTGTTCTTCCCGATCGATCCCGGCGCCAATGCCAGTCTCGGCGGCATGACCTCGACGCGGGCGTCCGGCACCAATGCCGTGCGCTACGGCACGATGCGCGAGAACGTGCTGTCGCTGACGGCGGTGATGGCGGACGGGCGCGTGGTGAGGACGGCGCGGCGCGCCCGCAAATCCTCGGCCGGCTACGACCTCACAAGGCT
>CAYYZC010000356.1:0-3354 GCA_964475605.1 uncultured Chelativorans sp. | reverse complement strand
CCTCGCAAAATTGCGTCGTCGTAAAAGCTCGCGTAATCAGGACGGATCGGGCAGCTACGGAGAGGATGGCAGTGCGCGATATCGGCTTGCAGCGGCGAGACAGCTATGCCGCGCTCTACCGCGATTTCCGCTGGCGGATTCCGGAACGCTTCAATATCGGCGTCGCCGTCAGCGACGACTGGGCGGCACTGGAGCCGGATCGCCCGGCGCTCATCGACTTCACCGGCGGCGACGGAGTCGTGCTCGACTATCGGACCCTGGCACGCCGCTCCGATGCGCTCGCCGCCGGCCTCAGGGCACGCGGCATCACGCGAGGCGACCGCGTCGCGCTGCTCCTGCCGCAATGTTTCGAGACCGCGATCAGCCATGCGGCGATCTACAAGCTCGGTGCGATCGCCGTGCCGCTGGCGCTGCTGTTCGGCCCGGACGCGCTGGAATATCGGCTGCGGATCGCCGGCGTGCGCGCCATCGTCACCAACGAGCTCGGCCTTGGCCGGCTGGCCTCCGTCACGGACCGGCTGCCGGCGCTCGAGACGGTCGTGTCGGTCGACGGCACCGACGGCGACGCACTCGGCTTCGAGGCGCTGATCGCCGGTCAGCCCGAAGGCTTCGCCGCCGAAGCGACGCGTCCCGACGACCCGGCGATGATGATCTTCACCTCCGGCACCACCGGCCCGCCCAAGGGCGCGCTGCACGGGCACCGCGTGCTGCCCGGCCACCTGCCGGGAGTCCAGATGCACCATGATTTCCTGCCGGTCGAGGGCGACCTCCTGTGGACGCCGGCCGACTGGGCCTGGGCCGGCGGCCTGCTCGACGTGCTGCTGCCGGGGCTCAGTCTCGGCGTGCCGGTCGCATTTGCCCGGTCCGAGCGCTTCGACCCGGAGGGTGCGCTGGAGTTCCTGGAACGCGCAGCGATCCGCAACGCCTTCATCCCGCCGACGGCGCTGCGGATGCTGCGCTCGGTGAGCGGCATCGGCAGCCGGTTCAGGTTGCGGCTGCGCTCGGTCGGCTCCGGCGGCGAGTCGCTGGGACGCGAGACATATGAATGGGCGCGCCGCGAGCTCGGCCTGACCATCAACGAGTTCTACGGCCAGACCGAATGCAATCTGGTGCTCTCCTCATGCGCGGCACTTGGCGTCAACCGGCCCGGCGCAATCGGCCTGCCGGTGCCCGGCCACGAGGTCGCGGTGATCGACGAGGAAGGACGCCCGGCAGCCGCCGGAACGATCGGCCAGATCGCCGTCAGGCGGCCGGATCCGGTGATGTTCCTCGAATACTGGCAGGACCCGCAGGCGACCGCGAAGAAGTTCATCGGCGACTGGATGACGACCGGCGACCAGGGCACCGTCGATGCCGACGGCTATTTCCATTTCTTCGGGCGCGACGACGACGTCATCACCTCGTCCGGCTACCGGATCGGCCCCGGCGAGGTGGAGGATTGCCTGACCGGCCATCCGGCGGTGGCGCTGGCCGCGGCGGTCGGCAAGCCCGACCCGGTGCGCACCGAGATCATAAAGGCCTTCATCGTGGTGAAGGACGGCGTCAGCCCGAGCGAGGCGCTGGCGGACGAGATCAGGCTGTGGGTGCGGGAGCGGCTTTCCGCGCATGAATATCCGCGCGAGGTGGCATTCGTCGATTCCATGCCGCTGACCACCTCGGGCAAGGTGATCCGCCGCCTCTTCCGCGAGCAGGCACGGCGCGAAGCCGGGCTGGAATGAGCACCGGGACCGGAAGGCTGCACATCTTTGTTCCGGCCGGTAGACGCCCCTGCCTGAATTGAAGCGCTGTAGCCTCACGGTTGGTGTCGCCATGGCCCAAGAGACGTATAATGTGGTGCCGGGCGCCCTGCGCGCCGGGCTGGTCGATATCCTCGTCACCGAGGCGGCGACCCGCAACTCATGCACTGGAGCATGTCCATGACCGTCGAAATCAGACAAGGCCGTGCCGCCCTTGGCGGCCCCGCCGCACTCCATCCGGTCCCGGCATCCGCACCCGCACACGCGGAGGACGCACATGCGCGCAATCCAGGCACGGCACTGACGCCGGACATGTTCGAGGGTCACGGCGTGAACCTCAGCGCCGCCCGGACCCGTGCCGCCACGCTGACCGCGCGCCGCACGGTCAAGAAGCTGCACCAGGCGGCCTGGCTGGTGAACGCGGTGCGCTGCATCGACCTGACGACGCTTGCCGGCGACGATACGGAGGGCCGCGTGCGGCGGCTCTGCGCCAAGGCGCGCAACCCGATCGCCGGGCACATCAGGGAAGGGCTGGGCCTCGGCGAGATGCGGCTGACGACCGGCGCGGTCTGCGTCTATCCGACCATGGTCGGCCATGCCGTCAGGGCCCTGCGCGGCTCCGGGATCCCGGTCGCCTCGGTCGCCACCGGCTTTCCCGCCGGCCTGATGCCGCTGAGGCTCAGGCTGGACGAGATCCGCTACGCGGTCGGCGAGGGCGCGGGCGAGATCGACATCGTGATCACCCGCGAGCATGTGCTGAAGCAGGACTGGACAGCGCTCTACGACGGGGTCGCGGCGATGCGGGAGGCCTGCGGCGAGGCGCATCTGAAGACGATCCTCGCCACCGGCGAGCTCAAGACGCTGCGCAACGTCTATGCCGCGTCCATGGTGGCGATGCAGGCGGGCGCTGATTTCATCAAGACGTCGACCGGCAAGGAAGGCGTCAACGCAACCCTGCCGGTCAGCCTGGTGATGATCCGCGCGCTGCGCGACTATGGTGCCACGACCGGCTACAGGATCGGCTTCAAGCCGGCCGGCGGCATCAAATCGGCCAAGGAAGCGCTCGCCTGGCAGATCCTGATGAAGGAGGAGCTCGGCCGGCCATGGCTGGAGCCCGACCTTTTCCGCTTCGGGGCGTCCTCCATGCTGGCCGACATCGAACGGCAGCTCGAACATCACGTGACCGGCCGCTACGCCGCCTCGTCGCGCCATGCGCTCGCCTGAGGAGCTCGAGACGGATGAATGCGATCATGAAGATACTGAAGACGATGGAATACGGTCCCGCACCGGAGGATGCCGGCATCGTCACAGCCTGGCTGGAGCGTCACGCCGAAGGCTTCGGCCACTTCATCGACGGCACCTTCACCGGGCCCGGCGATACGTTCGAGGTGATGAACCCGGCCAGCGGCAAGTCGCTGGCGAGGGTCACCCAGGGCACGCCGGCCGATATCGACGCGGCGGTGAAGGCGGCGCGTGCCGCGCAGCCGCGATGGGCCGCACTTTCCGGCCATGAGCGCGCCCGCCATCTCTACGCCCTTGCGCGTCACGTGCAGCAGCATTCGCGCTTCCTCGCCGTGCTCGAAAGCCTCGACAACGGCAAGCCGATCCGCGAGAGCCG
>CAYYZC010000355.1:0-3354 GCA_964475605.1 uncultured Chelativorans sp. | reverse complement strand
CGGCAATATGGCGTCGTTCCGACATGGATCCTCGGGTCGAGCCCGAGGATGACGACGCATTGATGTTCCCGCAAATTTCCAACCTCGGAAATTGACATGAGCGTTCCTGCATTCGTCATCCTCGGGCTCGACCCGAGGATCCATGCCGGAACGTCGACGAAGCCTGCGGCAGCATGAAATTGGACTGCTGGCAAACTGAATCAACTTGCTGCCAGGCTGAATCCGCTCCCCAATCCAACCTCCTGAAACGATGAGACAATCGATGAAATCCCATACACGGGTCGTGGTCATAGGCGGGGGCGTGGTCGGCGCTTCGGTGCTGTTCCATCTGGCGCGGGCGGGCTGGACCGACGTGATGCTGCTGGAGCGCGACGAGCTCACCTCCGGATCGACCTGGCATGCGGCGGGCGGCATGCACACGATCAACGGGGATCCGAACGTCGCCAAGCTGCAGAAATACACGATCGAGCTCTATCACGAGATCGAGGAACTGTCGGGCCAGCCGACCGGCGTCCACATCACCGGCGGCGTGCTGCTGGCGGCGACGGAGGCGCGGATGGACTGGCTGCGCAACGTCGTTGCCAAGGGGCGCTATCTCGGCCTCGACCTGGAGGAGATCTCGGCGCGGGAAGCCGCGGAGCTGATGCCGCTCATCGACCCGTCGCAATTCGTCGGCGCGGTGCGCAATTCCGAGGACGGCCATCTCGACCCGTCGGGCGTCACCCACGCCTATGCCAAGGCGGCGCGGGCGCTGGGCGCGCAGGTGCACCGCTTCACCAGGGTCGAGGATATCGTGCGCCGCGAGGATGGGCTGTGGCGCGTCATTTCCGACAAGGGCGAAGTGGTCGCCGAGCATGTCGTCAATGCCGGCGGGCTGTGGGCGCGCGAGGTCGGGCGCATGGTCGGGCTGGAGCTGCCGGTGCTCGCCATGGAGCATATGTACCTCATCACCGAGGACATGCCCGAAGTGTCCGAATGGAATGCCCGGACCGGCCGGGAGATCATCCACGCGGTCGATTTCGACGGCGAGCTCTATCTGCGCCAGGAGCGTGGCGGCATGCTCATGGGCACTTATGAGAAGGCCGCAAAACCGTGGTCGGAGCGCGAGACGCCGTGGAGCTTCGGCCATGAGCTGCTGGAGCCCGACATCGATCGTATCGCGCCCTCGCTGGAGGTCGGCTTCCGCCATTTCCCGGCCTTCCAGAAGACCGGCATCAAGCAGATCATCAACGGCCCGTTCACATTCGCACCGGACGGCAACCCGCTGGTCGGGCCGGTGCGCGGCCTGCCCGGCTTCTGGGTCGCCTGCGGGGTGATGGCCGGTTTCAGCCAGGGCGGCGGCGTCGGGCTGGCGCTTGCCAACTGGATGATCGACGGTGATCCGGGCGCCGACATCTGGGCGATGGACGTGGCGCGCTACGGCGACTGGGCGTCGATGGCCTATACGAACGCCAAGGTGCGCGAGAACTATTCGCGGCGGTTTTCGATCCGCTTCCCCAATGAGGAACTGCCGGCGGGCCGGCCGCTGCGCACCACGCCGGTCTACGACCTGCTTTCGGCAAAGGGCGCGCAATGGGGTGCTGCCTGCGGGCTCGAAGTGCCGCTCTGGTATGCGCCCGAAGGCGTCGGCGACGAGTTCTCCTGGCGCCGCTCGAGCGATTTCGAGCATGTCGCGCGCGAGGTCGCGGCGGTGCGCGAACGCGTCGGCCTGTCGGAGATATCGAGCTTCGCCAAATATCGCGTGACCGGGGAGGGCGCGGCCGGCTGGCTCGACCGCATGCTCGCCTGCAAGCTGCCCGCCGCGGGACGGATGACGCTGGCGCCGATGCTGAAGGAAGACGGCAGGCTTATCGGCGATTTCACGCTGGCCAATCTCGGCGGCCGGGGTGTGTCGGGTGCTACGGCGCAGGAATGGCTCATCTTCGGCTCGGGCGTCGCGGAGCAGTACCATATGCGCTGGGTCGAGCAGCACCTGCCGGAAGACGGCTCGGTGAAGGTCGAGGCGCTGGGCCTGTCGCTCGCCGGCCTTGCCATCGCCGGCCCGCGGGCAAGGGACCTGCTGGCGAAGCTCGTCCATGCCGATATCTCCAACGCGGCGTTCCCCTTCATGAGCATAAGGCGGATGGAGATCGGCATGGCGCCGTGCCTGGTCGGGCGCATCAGCTATACCGGCGACCTCGGCTACGAGATCTGGATGGCGCCGGAATATCAGCGCCACGTCTTTCAGGCGCTGACGGAGGCGGGCGAGGAATTCGGGCTGGACCTGTTCGGCAGCCGAGCGCTCAATTCACTGCGGCTGGAAAAGGGCTACGGCTCCTGGGCGCGCGAATACCGGCCGATCTACGGTCCCGTCGAAGCCGGGCTGGAGCGCTTCGTCGCCTATTCCAAGCCGGCCGACTTCATCGGAAAGGAGGCCGCGTCGGAGGAACGGGGCGAGGGCGGGCGGCTTAGGCTCCGGACCTTCATCGTCGATGCCGCCGACGCCGACGTCATCGGCGACGAGCCGATCTGGCATGGCGGCAAGGTGCAGGGCTGGGTGACCTCCGGCGGCTTCGCCCATCACGCTAGGAAATCGGTGGCGCTGGGCTATGTCCCGAAGGAAATCGCCGACGAGGCGAACGGTTTCGAGATCGAGTTCCTCGGGCGCCGCCACGCGGCGCGCATCCAGCAGGCGGCGCTCTTCGATGCCAATTACGAGCGCCTGCGGGGATGACGAAGGGTCCGCTCGCCATTCCGGCAGGCCGTTCCGCCGCGCTTTTCGTCGACCTGCAGGAGGAGCACCGCAAGGACAAGCGCCTGCTGGCGGTCGGCTATGAGCGCGTCATCGCCAATGCCGCCAGGCTGCAGGCGGCGGCGCGGGAGAACGCCATCCCGCTCTTCCATTTCGCCTATGTCGTCGATCTGGCGGCGGAGGCGCGGCCGTTTCATCCGCGCCTGCCGGACGGGCGTTCCGCCTTCTCCGACAAGGACGACCCGCTGACCGCGATCTGCCCGGAAGCGGCGCCGCAGGAAGGCGAGGAACTGATCGTCAAGTCAGCGGCGAGCGCCTTCAATGCCGATTTCGCCGAGCGATTGCGCCGGCGCGGCGTCGAATGGGTCCATGTCGCCGGCGTGTGGACGGAGGCCTGTGTCGACGCGACGGTCAAGGACGCGTTGCGCCATGGGTTCCGGGTCGTGCTGGTCAAGGACGGATGCGCCAGCGGTTCCGTCGCCATGCACCAGACCGGCATCCTCAACCTTGCCAACAGGCTCTATGGCGGCGCGGTCGTCGATACGGACAAGGCATGCCGGCTGATGGCAGGCGAGCGCGTCGAGGCATGGTCGCCGGACCGGCCGGTGCCGATCCGCTACGAG
>CAYYZC010000354.1:0-3367 GCA_964475605.1 uncultured Chelativorans sp. | reverse complement strand
GTGATGCCGATGCCGACCACGTGCTGCGACAGGCCGAGCGGCACGGTCAGCGTGCCGTGGAGCAGGCCGAAGGCGGCGCCGACGAGAGCGGCGACGGCGACACCGGTCCACAGGCCGGCGCCGGAATAGACGGCGAGCCAGCCGGCAAAGGCGCCGGCCACCATGATGCCCTCAATGCCGAGATTGAGCACGCCGGCGCGCTCGCAGATCAATTCGCCCATGGTGGCGAAGATCAGCGGCGAGGCGATGCGGATCGCCGCGACCCAGAAGGAGGCGGTGAAGAGGATCTCGACGGCTTCGGTCATGGGGCGCCCCCGGGCCGCATCATCTCCACCTCACCCGGAACCGCGAGAGCATGATCGCCACCACCATGGTGAGCAGCGCGGTGGCGACCATCACCTCGGCGATGTAGGAAGGAACCCCGGCGGTGCGGCTCATCGCATCGGCGCCGACGAAGATGCCGGCGACGAAGATCGCCGCCAGCACGGCGCCGAGCGGGTTGAGCATTGCGAGCATGGCGACCACGATGCCGGTGTAGCCGAAGCCCGGCGACAGATCGAGCGTGAGATTGCCCTTGAGCCCCGCCACCTCGGAGAAGCCGGCGAGCGCCGCCAGCCCGCCGGAAAGGGCCGCCGTCTTCAGCATGACGCGGCCGACCGGAATGCCGGCAAAGGCGGCGGCATCGGCATTGTGGCCGACTGCACGCATCTCGTAGCCGAGCGTGGTGCGCGCCATGACGAACCATATGCCGACCGCCGCGACGATCGCGACGACGAAGCCCAGATGGAGGCGCTGGCCGCGGATCGGACGGGGAAGCTGCGCTTCCGGCACGACCGGGCTCGACTGCGGCCAGCCGAGCCCCATCGGGTCCTTGAGCACGCCTTCGAGCAGCATGGAGACGAAGAGCAGCATGATGAAGTTGAGCAGCAGCGTGGTCACCACCTCGTCGACCCCGAAGCGGATCTTGAGCAAGGCGGGGCCCAGCAGGACCAGCGCGCCGGCGGCCATAGCGGCGAGCATGATCAGCGGGACCAGCAGCGGGGCGGGCAGCGGCAGGGCGCCCGTGCCCAGCAGCACGGTCACCAGCGCGCCGGCATAGAGCTGCGCCTCGGCGCCGATGTTCCAGAGCCTGGCGCGAAAGGCCACCGCCACCGCCAGGCCGGTGAAGATCAGCGGCGTGGCACGGGTCAGCGTTTCCAGCAGCGCGAAGCGCGAGCCGGCCGCACCCGTCGCCACCTGGCCGAGCACCGGCAGCGGCGAGGCGCCGGCCGCCAGCACCAGGAGCGAGGCGATGAGGAAGGTGACCGCGATCGCCGCCACCGGATAGAGCAGCGTGACAACGAATGATTGGGCCGGCTTGGGCTCAAGCCTCATGCCGCCGTCTCCAGCCCGTGGCCCGCCATCAGTTCGCCGAGCTCGCCGATGCCGAGCTCGGCGCGGCGCGAGGGCTGCGACAGGCGGCCCTTGAACATGACATGGATGACGTCCGACAGCGCGATGATCTCATCGAGATCCTCCGAGATCAGCAGGATGGCGGCCCCCCGCGCCCGCGCCTCCAAGAGCCTGCCATGGACATAAGCGACGGCGCCCACGTCGAGCCCGCGCGTCGGCTGGTTGGCGAGGATCACGGTCGGATCGGGATCGAGCGCGCGTCCCAGGATGAGCTTCTGCATGTTGCCGCCCGAAAGCAGGCGGATGCGCGTCTCGGGCGAGGGGCATTTGACGTCGTAGTCGCGGATCAGCCGCTCGGCGAAGGACCGTGCCGCGCGCCAGTCCATCAGCCCGCGCCGGCTGTAGGGGCGCTGGCGATAGCGCTCGGCGACGACGTTTTCCGTCACGCTCATATCGGCGATCGTGCCGACGGCGTGGCGGTCCTCGGGGATGCGCGCGATGCCCGCGGCGAGCGCGCGGCGCGGCGACCAGCCGACGGGCTCCGCGCCTGCGATACGCATCCGGCCAGCGCTCGGCGAGGCAAGGCCGGCAAGCAGCGCGGCGAGCGCGGCCTGACCGTTGCCCGAGACGCCGGCGAGGCCGGTGATCTCCCCTGCCCGCAGCGCCAGCGATACCCCGGCGAGTTCGGCGCCACCGCCTGTATTGCCGGTCGAGACGTCCTCGAGCTCCAGCCGCACCTCGCCGGGCACCGCCAAGGCGATCGCAGGCGCCGCGAGATCCTGGCCGACCATCAGCGAGGCGAGCTCGCGTCGGCTCGTCGCGGCGGTGTCGCGCGTGCCGGCGACGCGGCCCGCGCGCAGCACCACGACCCGGTCGCTGACCGCCATCACCTCGGCGAGCTTGTGCGAGATGAAGATGATCGACAGCCCGTTGGCGACCAGCATGCGCAGCGTGTCGAACAGGGCTTCGGTCTGGAGCGGCGTCAGCACGGCGGTCGGCTCGTCGAGGATCAGGATCCTGGCATCGCGATAGAGCGCCTTGAGGATCTCGACGCGCTGGCGCTCGCCGACGGAGAGCTGCGCGACCAGGCGGTCGGGCTCGACCTTGAGGCCGAAATCGGCCGAGAGCCGCCGGATGCGCTCCGCCGCGGTCGAGCGGTCGAGACGCCAGGAGCGCATGGGCTGCGTGCCAAGCACGATGTTCTCGAGCACCGTCATGTTCTCGGCCAGCGTGAAGTGCTGGTGGACCATGCCGATCCCGGCATCGAGGGCTGCGCGCGGGTCGCCCGGCTGCAACCGCCGCCCGAACGCCTCGACCGTGCCCTCGTCGGCGACATAGTGGCCGAAGAGGATGTTCATCAGCGTCGTCTTGCCGGCGCCGTTCTCGCCGAGCAGCGCCACCACCTCGCCCGGTGCGAGGTCGAGCGAGATGGCGTCGTTGGCGACCAGCGGCCCGAAGCGCTTGGTGATCGAGGAGAGGCGGAGGAGAGGTTCGGTCATGGCGAGCAAAGGGCCTGGGGTTACCACTTTCCTTCCCCTCAGAGAGGAGGGAAACGAGGCGCCTGGGATCAGGCCCTAGCTCGACTTCGGTTCCTCGTCATTGATCTCGACGGTGAAGGAGCCGTCCTTGATCGCAGCCTCCTTCTCCGCGACCAGCGACAGCGCCTCCTCCGGCACCTTGCCCTCGAAGGTGCCGAGCGGGGCAAGCGAGCAGCCGCCTTCCTTCATGAAGGAATAGACGCCGTAGTCGGCCGCCTTGAAGGTTCCGGCCCTCACTTCCGAGACCGCCTTTGCCAGCGTCGGCTCGAAATGCCAGATCGCCGAGGCGACCACCGTCTCCGGATAGTCGGGCTGTGTGTCGATGACATTGCCGATGGCGAGGATGCCGCGCTCCGTGGCGGCGTCCGACACGCCGAAGCGCTCGGCATACATGACGTCGGCGCCGGCATCGATCTGCGCGAAGGCCGTCTCCTTGG
>CAYYZC010000353.1:0-3368 GCA_964475605.1 uncultured Chelativorans sp. | reverse complement strand
TTGTAGTCGCCGGCCTCGTTGTCGAGCTCGGTCACGCGCGGCGGCTTGTAGACATAGCGCGGCTCGGCGACGCGCACCGTCGAGGCGACGCCGATCGACACGCTCGAGGGGAAGCCCGGCACGGCGGCCAGGATCGTCACCGGCACATCGCCGTTGACCGAGACCTTGTAGTTGAAATCGTCCGTCCACACGCCCTTCACGCTCAGCGAATCGATCCATGCTCCCGTGCCGAAGCGTTGCTCGGTCGCGTAGCGCAGATAGGCGAGCACGGCCGCGTCATTGCCGTTCGGCCCCAGTTGCGCGCCGCTGAAGGCCGCGATGTCGGCCTGCGACTGGACGAAGCTGCGAACATTGAGCGCCCGCGAATAGTCGATCGCCATGCCGGCCGCGCCGAGCACCGGCAGCATCGACAGGGCGAACGCGACCGAGAAATTGCCTTTTCTGCAGGTCAGGAATCTGCGCATCGCTACCCCCTTCGTTGCGCGTCTTCCCTTACGGTATAGCCAAGGGATGCAAAGATCGCGTTCAAGCGGAATTTCGATCTGGAGCCTTTTCGTTAACCTGCCTTTAAGCCTGTTCGGCCGCGGCCTGCCGCGTCATGCGCGTGTTTTGACAGCCGGCCGGAAGGGCGCTACTGCATCGGCCCGAAAATCGGAATCGGTTTTCGGTAAGCACGATGCAGCAGATTCAAAGTGCTAGAGCGTCCTTTTGTGCGTCCGAAAGGACGCACGGCGCTCTAGGGGGTGTTCCGTTACCCTCGGACAAGGTTGGTCATGGCGGCAAAAATCCTGGTCTTCTCGGGCTCCGTGCGCACCGGCGCCTATAGCAGCAGGACCGCCGACATCGCCATGAAGGAGCTGGCTCTGCAGGGAGCCGAGGTGACGCGGATCTCGCTTGGCGACTATCCGTTGCCGATCATGGATCAGGACCTCGAGGTGAGGGAGGGCGTTCCGGAGAACGCCTACCGGCTGGCGCGCCTCTTCGTCGCCCATGACGCGATCCTGATCGCGACGCCCGAATATAACGGCTCGATCCCGCCGCTTCTCAAGAACACGATCGACTGGATCAGCCGCGTGCGCGCCGACGGCGGCAAGCCGCTGCGCCCGCTGCCGGGCAAGCTGGTCGCCATCTGCTCCTCCTCCGACGGCCATTTCGCCGGCATCCGCAGCGCCATGCATCTGCGCGCCGTGCTCTCCCATATCCAGATGGATGTGATCTCGCCGCAATGCTCGGTGCCGAAGGCCGGCGAAGCCTTCGACGAGGAGGGCAATTTCAGGGAGGAGCGGCTGCGCAAGTCGATGAGCCGCGTCTGCGCCGCGCTGATCGAACACGCGACGCTGCTTTGGGCACAGGAGAGATCATGACGGATATGGCGGACCGGCTGATCGTCGGCCTCGACGTTGCCTCGGTCGCCGAGGCGGAGAAGGTGGTGCGCGAGCTCGAGGGCAGCGTCCGCTTCTTCAAGATCGGCTACCGGCTGGTCTTCGCCGGCGGCCTGGAGCTGGCGCGCGACCTCGTCGCCGGCGGCAACAAGGTCTTCCTCGACATGAAGCTGCTCGACATCGACAACACCGTCGCCGAAGGCGTCGAGAACGTCGTCCGGATGGGCGTCGACATGCTGACCGTGCATGCCTATCCGAAGGCGATGCGCGCGGCGGCGGAAGCCGCCAGGGGCTCCGGGCTCTGCCTGCTCGGCGTCACCGTGCTGACCTCGATGGACGACGACGATCTGCGCGAGGCGGGCTACCGCTACGGTGCCGACGAGCTCGTCGTGCAGCGCGCCGCCACGGCGCGCGAGGCCGGCATGGGCGGCATCGTCTGCGCGGCGACGGAAGCCGCCCCGGTGCGTCGGGTGATCGGCGACGGCATGGCGCTGGTGACGCCCGGCATCCGCCCCGCAGGCGCGGCGCGTGGCGACCAGAAGCGGGTGATGACGCCGGCCGATGCGCTCCGCGCCGGCGCGACGCATCTGGTCGTGGCGCGCCCGATCGTCGCCGCGCCCGACAGGCGTGCCGCCGCCGATGCGGTGCTGGCGGAGATGAGGGCCGCCTGAGGCGGTTAGTTCAAGGAGAAAAGCAAATGCCGAAGGGATATTGGGTCGCCCATGTCGAGGTTCGCGATCCGGAGCGCTACAAGGACTATGTCGCGACCGCCAAGCCGGCCTTCGAGAAGTTCGGGGCACGCTTCCTGGCCCGCGGCGGCGCCTATGAAGCGTTCGAAGGCAAGGGCCGCGGGCGCAACGTGATCATCGAGTTCCCGTCCCTCCAGGCTGCGCGCGACTGCTACAACTCGCCCGAATACCAGGCGGCGAAGGCGATCCGCGTCACCGTCGCCGATGCCGAGATGATGATCGTCGAAGGCGCCGACTGAAGCGCGCGAGCCGTCCATCCCGGCATCCTTCCCTCTCCGGAATATGGAAGGCGCCGACCCGTCTCTATTGCAATGCAGCAAAAGTTCGTTAGTTTTTGCGCATGACATTCACCGTCACCGGCAACGGATGTGCTGGCGGCCGGGGCGCCGGGACATCTATGTATTATCAGATCTACGAGCTCAATCATGCTGCGCTGCAACCGATCCGCGCCTATGCGGATGCCGTGCGGCTGCTGTTCCAGAACCCGTTCAACCCGGTCGCCGCGACGCCGCTCGGCCGGTCTATAGCGGCCGCCGCCGAGGTCTTCGAGCGCACGACGCGCCGCTACGGCAAGCCGCGATTCGGCCTGACCACGACCAGGCTCGGCTCCGACGAGGTGGCGGTCGCCGAGGAGACCGTGTGGTCGCGGCCCTTCTGCAACCTGCTCCATTTCAAGCGCGACCTGCCGAAGGGGCGCGGCCCCGATCCGAAGCTGCTGATCGTGGCGCCGATGTCGGGCCATTATGCGACGCTGCTGCGCGGCACCGTCGAGGCGATGATGCCGCATGCCGAGGTCTACATCACCGACTGGGTCGATGCGCGCATGGTGCCGCTCTCCCAGGGCCGCTTCGACCTCGACGACTATATCGACTACGTCATCGACATGCTGCACCACATCGGACCCGGCGCCCATGTCATGGCCGTGTGCCAGCCCTCGGTCCCCGTGCTCGCGGCGGTGGCGGTTATGGAGGCGGGCGGCGATCGTTTCGCGCCTGCGACCATGACGCTGATGGGCGGACCGATCGACACGCGCCGCAATCCGACCGCCGTCAATATCCTCGCCGAGGAGAAGGGGATCGACTGGTTCCGCGACAACGTCATCATGCAGGTGCCGTGGCCCAATCCGGGCTTCATGCGCGACGTCTATCCGGGCTTCCTGCAGCTTTCGGGCTTCATGAGCATGAACCTCGACCGCCACATCATCGCCCACAAGGACTTCTTCGTGCATCTGGTGAAG
>CAYYZC010000352.1:0-3384 GCA_964475605.1 uncultured Chelativorans sp. | reverse complement strand
GCTGATCATGGGCGTCACGATGTTCCTGCAGATGCGCATGAATCCGACGCCGCCCGATCCGACCCAGGCGATGATCTTCAACTGGATGCCGCTGATCTTCACCTTCATGCTGGCGACCTTCCCCGCCGGCCTGGTGATCTACTGGGCGTGGAACAACACGCTCTCGATCATCCAGCAGGGCGTCATCATGAAGCGCCAGGGCGCCAAGATCGAGCTCTGGGACAACCTCATCGGCATATTCAAGAAGAAGCCGACGCCGGCGGAGTAGCGTCCGCCGCTTCGCGCCCCTCATGGCCGTGTGGGCTCGCCGACTGTAGCATCGCGGAGTACACGACCCAGCAGGAGGTGCGGCCATGAATGGTCCCAAGCCGGAGATCAAGCACCCGATCCCGATGCATCCGCGCGTCGGCTTCTTGAAGCCGCTGGTGACGGCGCCCAATATCGAGATTGGCGAGTTCACCTATTATGACGATCCAGACGGGCCGGATGCATTCCAGACGAAATGCGTCCTCCACCATTACGACTTCATCGGCGACCGGCTGGTGATCGGCCGCTTCTGCGCCATCGCCGAGGGTGCGCGCTTCATCATGAACGGCGCCAACCACGTCACGGGCGGCTTCTCGACCTATCCCTTCAACATCTTCGGCGAAGGATGGGAGAAGGATTTCGACGACCAGGCCTGGAAGGCGGAGCTGCGCGGCGACACGGTCGTCGGCCACGACGTCTGGATCGGCATGGAGGCCGTCATCATGCCCGGTGTGCGCATCGGCTCGGGCGCGATCGTCGCTGCCCGCTCCGTCGTCACCCATGATGTGCCGCCCTATGCGATCGTCGGCGGCAATGCCGCGCGCGTGGTGAAGATGCGCTTCGACGAGGCCACGATCGCGCGCCTGCTGGAGGTCGCCTGGTGGGACTGGCCCGTCGACAGGATCACGCGCAATCTCGATGCCATACGCGGCACCGACATCGACCGGCTAGAGGCATCGGCATGATCGATATCGAGGTGACGGGAGAATCCGGAGACCCGATGGGCACGAACGGGACCGACGAGCTCCGGGGCCTGTTCGCGCGGCCCTGGTCCTTCATCCGCGGCGTGCCGTCGATGAAGTTCCTGCCGCCCGAAGGTCCCCCGGAGGTCGCTTTCGCCGGGCGCTCCAATGTCGGCAAGTCCTCGCTCATCAACGCGCTCGTCCGCCGCAGGGGGCTTGCGCGCACCTCCAACACGCCGGGCCGCACCCAGGAGCTGAACTTCTTCGTCCCCGACGGCTTTTCCGGCACGCCCGGCGATCTGCCGCCGCTGGCGATCGTCGACATGCCCGGCTACGGCTTCGCCAAGGCCCCCAAGGCACAGGTCGACGCGTGGACGAAGCTGGTCTTCGACTATCTCAAGGGACGGGTCACGCTGAAGCGCGTCTACCTGCTGATCGACGCGCGCCACGGCATCAAGAAGATCGACGAGGAGGTCATGGACCTGCTCGACAAGGCGGCCGTCTCCTACCAGGTCGTGCTGACCAAGGCCGACAAGCTGAAGCCGGCCGGCCTGCCGAAGCTGGCCGAGGAGACGGCGGCGCGGGTCGCGAGGCGCCCGGCGGCCTTTCCGGCGATCCTCGCCACCTCGTCGGAGAAGGATGCCGGGCTCGACGAGCTGCGCGGGGCGATCGCAACCGCCGTCTCCGGCTGATCTTCCACCACCACCGAAAATTGTGGCTTCGCCATCTGCGGCCACCGCTGCGCAGGCGGCAGCGATTGCTGGTGCGCGGGTTTTCCCGTAGGCTTGACCAAACGATAAAAAAGACCGGATCAACGAACCGTTTGTTCCAGCCAGAGGTGGTCCAATGCCCAGTCACGCAAGCAGATATTCAACGATCTCGCGTCGAAACCTGATCAGGACGGCAGGCGCAGGCACCGCGCTCGCGCTCACCGGCGGCCTGCCCGTCAGGCTGTGGGCGCAGGAGCCGGTCAAGGTCGCCTCGGTCTACACTGTACCGACCGAGCAGCAATGGGTGAGCCGCATCCACAAGGCCGCCAACGCCGCCAGGGACCGCGGCGAGATCGAATATGTCTATACCGAGAGCGTCTCCAACAACGACTATGAGCGCGTGATGCGCGAATATTGCGAGGCGGGACATCAGCTCATCATCGGCGAGGTGTTCGGCGTCGAGCAGGCGGCACGCCAGGTCGCGCGCGACTATCCGGACACCGCCTTCCTGATGGGCTCGAGCTTCAAGGAGGATGCGTCGGTCGCCAATTTCGCGCCCTTCGACAACTATATCCAGGATGCGTCCTACCTCACCGGCATCATCGCCGGCGCCATGTCGCAGACGAAGAATTTCGGCATGGTCGGCGGCTATCCGATCCCCGAGGTCAACCGCCTGATGCATGCCTTCATGGCCGGCGTGCGCGAGATCGCGCCCGACGCGAAGTTCCAGGTCGCCATCATCGGTTCCTTGTTCGACCAGCCGAAGGCTGGTCGTAAGGACCACGCAGTCCCTCCGGACGTCATCGAGCGGATCATTGGCCTCGCGATGTCGCCACCGCCTGCCGGTAGAAGCCGATGGACGACGAGGCTCTTGGGAAAGGCTGTCGGACTGACGAGTGGCGCGGTCTCCGATGTGCTGCGTAAGCACGAGATGAAGCCCCACCTGACGCGGACCTACAAGGTCAGCCGTGATCCAGCGTTCGCGGAGAAGGTCCGCGACGTCGTTGGCCTGTATCTGAACCCGCCGACGAACGCCGTCGTGCTCAGCGTCGACGAGAAGACATCGATCCAAGCGCTGGAGCGCACACAGCCGCCGCTCCCGATGAGGTCCGGCCGCGCCGCGCGCCACACGCACGACTACAAACGCCACGGCGTCGTCGACCTCTACGCGGCCCTCGAAGTCGCGACAGGGCGAGTGACCCACAAGCTGACCGAATCCCACACGGCGGCCGACTTCATCAGCTTCATGCGCAAGGTGGTCCGGTCCTATCCGGGTCAGGAGCTGCACGTCATCCTCGACAACTCGTCGTCGCACAACACGCCCGACGTTCGGCGCTGGCTCGAAGAGAACCCGCAGGTTCACTTCCACTTCACCCCCACGAGCGCGTCCTGGCTCAACCAGGTTGAGGGGTTCTTCGGAATCCTCGGGAAGCAGTCGCTCTCGGCAACCGCGTTTCACTCGAAGAATGCGCTTCGCGAGCACATCGCGGCGTACATGCGCGCGTGGAATCAGAACCCGACACCATTCGAGTGGACCAAACCCGCCGCGGCGCTCATCAAGTCGAATAAGCGGATGCGCCATCGCCTGACCGAGGTGCTCAGTTGATCTCATCTCAACGGCGCTGCACTAGTTGGAACGGGAGCTGCGGTTTACGGTGTTGATGCCGATGGTCGTGAGACGATCG
>CAYYZC010000351.1:1229-3385 GCA_964475605.1 uncultured Chelativorans sp. | reverse complement strand
CTTCATCGCCGTCCCGATCTCGTCGAGGATCGCGGGATCGTCGATCGTCGACGGCATCGTCCAGTCCTCGCGGTCGGCGCTCTTATGCATCGTGCCGCGCAGGACCTTGCCCGAGCGGGTCTTCGGCAGGCGCTTGACGATCACCACCGATTTGAAGGCGGCGACGGCGCCGATGCGCTCGCGCACCAGCGCGACGACCTCGCGTTCGATCCCGGCGGCGTCGCGGCTGACGCCGGCATTGAGGACGACGAGGCCGCAGGGCACCTGGCCCTTCATCGCGTCGGCGATGCCGATGACGGCGCATTCGGCGACGTCAGGATGCTCGGCGACCACTTCCTCCATACCGCCGGTCGACAGCCTGTGGCCGGCGACGTTGATGATGTCGTCGGTGCGCGCCATGATGAACAGGTAGCCGTCCTCGTCGATATAGCCGGCGTCGGCTGTCTTGTAGTAGCCGGGGAACTCGGCGAGATAGGCGTCGCGGAACCGCTGGTCGGCGTTCCACAGCGTCGGCAGCGATCCCGGCGGCAGCGGCAGCTTGACGACGACGTTGCCGAGCGTGCCGGCCGGGACCGGATGGCCGGCATCGTCGAGGACCCGGACGTCGAAGCCCGGCATCCGCACGCCGGGCGAGCCGTATTTGACCGGCAGGCTGCCGAGCCCGACCGGGTTGTTCGAGATCGGCGATCCGGTCTCCGTCTGCCACCAATGGTCGATCACCGGCACGCCGAGCCTGGCCTCGGCCCATTTGATCGTCTCCGGATCGGCCCGCTCGCCGGCGAGGAAAAGGGTGCGGAACCGCGACAGATCGTATTTCGCGACGAACTCGCCTTGCGGATCCTGGCCCTTGATGGCGCGGAAGGCGGTCGGCGCGGTGAAGAGCGCGGCGATGCCATGTTCGGAGATGACGCGCCAGAAGGTGCCGGCGTCGGGCGTGCCGACCGGCTTGCCTTCGAACAGGATCGTGGTGCAGCCATGGATCAGCGGGGCGTAGACGATATAGGAGTGGCCGACGACCCAGCCGACATCCGAGGCGGCCCAGAAGGTCTCGCCCGGCTCCATGCCGAACTGGTTTCCCATCGACCAGGCCAGCGCGACGAGATGGCCGCCGGTGTCGCGCACCACGCCCTTGGGCTGGCCCGTGGTGCCGGACGTATAGAGCACATAGAGCGGGTCGGTCGCGTCGACCGGCACGCAGGGCACTTCGCGGCCGGCCCGCTTCGCCGCCGAGACGGCCTGCGCATAGTCGATGTCCCGGCCCTCGACAGGCTCGCAACGCTGCTGCTCGCGCTGCACGAGGATGCAGCGGCCGACCTTGTGCGTCGCCTGCTCGATGGCGCCGTCGAGCAGCGGCTTGTAGGCGACGATGCGTCCCGGCTCGACGCCGCAGGAGGCCGAGATGATCAGCTTCGGGGTCGAATCGTCGATGCGGGCGGCGAGCTCGCGCGCAGCGAAGCCGCCGAAGACGACAGAGTGGACGGCGCCGATGCGCGCGCAGGCGAGCATGGCGAAGACCGCCTCGGGCACCATCGGCATATAGATGATGACGCGATCGCCCTTCGAGATGCCCTCGTCTATCAGGACCGCGGCAAGCGCCTCGACCTCCTGCTTGAATTCGGCATAGGTGAAGCTCTTCTTCGCTCCGGTGATCGGGCTGTCATAGATCAGTGCGAGCTGTTCGGCGCGGCCTCCGGCGACGTGGCGGTCGACGGCATTGTGGCAGGCATTGGTCGTCGCGCCGACGAACCAGCTTCCATAGACGCCCCGATCCGGGTCGAAGACGGTCTTTGCCGGCCGGAACCAGTCGACGGCCCTGGCGGCCTCGGCCCAGAAGGCTGCCGGATCGGCCTGCCAGCGCGCATAGACCTCATGATAGGCGGATGTCACCGCAGCTCCTCCCTCTATATGCATGGCCATTTCTCGCAAAAGCCGGCGGCTGCGTCCACCGGACTATCGGCGCATGCGCCGGACGCTTTGACTCCTGCCGCACCTGCCATGTAGGAGCAGAGCTTCATGACAAAGCTGCTCTCCTTCGTCGTCATCGGAATGATGATCGTGCATCTGATCCGGCCGCTCGGCCTGCCGGGCCTGCGCCGACGCAAGGATTTCTGGAAGCTCGCCGTGCTGGCGCTGGCGGCGATCGGCATCACCGTGCT
>CAYYZC010000351.1:0-1129 GCA_964475605.1 uncultured Chelativorans sp. | reverse complement strand
GTGTCGACCGTCAGCTTCGGGACGCCTCGAAGATGCTGTCGATCGACGAACCGAGGGCCGCGTCGAACTCGGCGTCGCTCTGATGCGCCGAAAGCCCCTCGGTCAGTGCGCGCGAAAAGCTGGCGATCATGCCCGCATTCTGCTTCAGCTTTGCGTTCGCCTCGTCGCGGGAATAGCCCCCTGACAGGGCGACCACGCGCATGACGCGCGGATCGTCGATCAGCGGCCTGTAGAGGTTCGCCTTCGTCGGAAGCGTCAGCTTGAGCATGATCTGCTTGCCAGCCGGCACGCCGTCGAGATGCTTCCCGATCTCCGCGAGCAGGATCTGCTCGGCTTCCGCCTTGTCGGCGATCGAGATCGTGACCTCCGGCTCGATGATCGGAACGAGGCCGTGAGCCAGGATCTGCCTGCCGACTTCGAACTGCTGGGCGACGACGGCAGCAATTCCCTGCGGATTTGCCGCGTCGATCACCGAACGCATCTTGGTGCCGAATACCCCATTCGCGACGGCGCGTTCCAGAAGCGCGTCGAGATCCGGCATCGGCTTCATCAGCTTGACGCCGTCCTTCTCGTCCGCGAGGCCCTTGTCGACCTTCAGGAACGGCACGACGCCGCGCGTCTCCCAGAGATAGCGTGCCGTCGGCGTCCCGTCGATGTCGCGATCCATCGTCTGCTCGAACAGGATCGCACCCATCACCTTGTCGCCGGTGAATGCGGGCGACTTGATGATCCTCGCGCGCATCCGGTGGATGAGGTCGAACATCTCCGCTTCACTCGACCAGGCGCCTTCCTCGACGCCATAGAGCTTGAGCGCCTTGGGCGTGGAGCCGCCCGACTGGTCCAGCGCTGCGATGAAGCCGTCCTTGTTCGCGGCCTGCTCGGTCATGGCTTTCACGGTATTTTCAGGCCGTTCGCTCATTTCTGCCTCCGATCGTTTCGTTGAGGGCGGAATTAGCAGATGGAGGCGGCAAACGGAATGCGGCGGTGGGCCGCGAATCGATTGAATTGCCGGTAGTGCGGTGCGTCCTTCGAGGCTCGCTGCGCTCGCACCTCAGGATGAGGTCTGTCGTGCATCGGACCCACGGCCGGTGGGTTCGATCAAACCACCTCTTCATCCTGAGGTGCATCG
>CAYYZC010000350.1:0-3396 GCA_964475605.1 uncultured Chelativorans sp. | reverse complement strand
TACGGCGGGTCCGACTACGCGGTGACGGCGGACGGCGGCGACTACACCGTGCACGTCGTTGTCGGTCTCGACCCAGATGGCCGTATGTACCTTCTCGACCTGTGGCGCAAGCAGGCGTCATCGGACGTGTGGGTCTCCGCCTTCTGCGATCTGGTCAAGCAATGGAGCCCGCTCGGGTGGGCGGAAGAAAAGGGCCAGATCAACGCGGGCGTCGGGCCATTCCTGGAGCAGGAGACTCGGCGCCGGCAGGCCTACGTGGCGCGGGAGCAGTTTCCGACGCGCGGTGACAAGGCGGTGCGGGCGCAGTCCATCCGGGGACGCATGGCCGTCGAGGGCCTGTACCTGCCGCGCAATGCGCCGTGGCTCGCTGATCTGCGCTCGGAGTTGCTCCACTTCCCGGCCGGCAAGCATGACGACCAGGTCGATGCGCTCGGGCTTGTGGGCCAGCTGCTCGACATGATGGTGGCGGGCACGCGCCCGAAAGAGCCGATCCGCAAGAAGGCCAGCGACTACACCAGCCGTCGCGACCGTGAGGGCGCCGGCAGCTTCATGACGTTGTGAGCCCATGGCCCGACCGAACGACTACAGCCCCGGCAACTCGCCGAACGCATCGTCCAGCGGCAGCGATGCCGAGGACGGCTATTCGGTCGCGACGCTGCGGCGGCAGTACCTCGACTTCCTCGGCGCCAAGGACGCGGAGATCACGGAGCAGCGCACCGCGCGCCATTACTACCACGGCGACCAACTCACCAAAGCCGAGCTGGATACGCTGAAGGAGCGCCGCCAGCCCCCGACCATCCGCAACAAGATCGACCGCAAGATCAACGGCGTCGTCGGCCTGATCGAGCGCCTGAAGCAGGACCCCAAGGCATACCCCCGCACTCCGAAGCATGAGGATGGTGCTGAGGTCGCCACGGCGACCGTCCGCTACGTCCTCGACGTGAACAATTGGGATGCGCTGGCCGCCAACTCGGCACGTGACGGCGCGGTCAACGGCCTGTTCGGCGTCGAACTCGGCATGATGGCCGGGGACCAGGGCGACCCGGATATCAGCCTCGGGGAGGTGGACAACGACACGTTCTTCTACGATCCGCGGTCCTACCGCTTCGATTTCTCGGATGCCCGGTACATGGGCGTTGCGAAGTGGATCGACCTCGACGTTGCCAAGGAGATGTTCCCCGATAAGGCGGAGGATCTGGAGGCCCTTGTGTCGCGGTCGCCGGGAGCGGAGAGCTTCCAGCAGCAGGACCGCGAGATCAAGTGGATCGACTCGAACGAGAAGCGCGTCTTCCTCGTCGAGCACTGGCACGCCAAGGGCAGCGAGTGGCGGTATTGCTTCTACGTCCATGACACGAAGCTGGCGGACGGCGTATCGCCCTTCGTGGACGAGAAGGGCAAGACGATCTGCCGCTACATCATGGGCTCGGTGAACGTCGACCATGACGGCGATCGGTATGGATTCGTCCGCAACCTCAAAAGTTTGCAGGACGAGGTGAACGCGCGGGCATCGAAGGGCCTGCATCTGCTCAACACCCGCCGCATCATCATGGAGGAGGGCGCGGTCCCCGACGTGGATGCGCTGCGCCGCGAGGCGATCCGGCCAGACGGCGTGATCGTCCGCAATCCCGGCAGGGAGTTGGAGTTCGACGACCAGAAGACGCTCGCCGATCTCAGCGGCCAGGTCGAATGGATGGAAGAGGTCAAGACGGAGATCGAGAACTTCGGCCCGAACCCGGCGCTGATCGGGCAGGGGATCGAGAACAAGTCCGGCCGGGCCATCGCGCTCCTGCAGCAGGCCGGCATTGCAGAGCTTGGTCCGTTCATCCTGTCCTATCGGGACTGGAAGATCAGGGTCTATCGGGCGGTCTGGAACGCCATCCAGAAGCACTGGACCGCAGAGCGCTGGATCAGGGTCACGGACGACGAGGGCGTTGCCGAGTTCATCCAGTTGAATGCGTTGCAGTTGGACGAGATGGGCCAGCCCCGCCTCGCCAACGGCGTCGGCAGCCTCGACGTGGATATCGTGATCGACGAGGGGCCGGACACGCTCAACGTCATGCAGGACACCTTCGAGACGCTGCAAGCGCTGGCGCAGAACGGCGCCCAGGTGCCGCCGGACGTGCTGATCATGGCGAGCAACCTGCCGGCCAGCGAGAAGAAGAAGATTCTGGAGCGCATGGAGCAGGCCAACCAGCCCTCCGAGTTCGACCAGCGGGTGATGCAGATCAAGACCGTCGAGGCCGAGGGCAAGGCCCGCAAGGTCAACGCCGAGGCCGACAAGATCAGCATCGAGGCGGAGAACGCCGATGCCGGCGCCGTTCGTGACCGCGCCGCAGCCTTCCGGGACGTGGCGAGTGCCGCAAATGACATAGCCCGCGGCGGCCAGCCCGCAGCACCCATGGACGCGGGCGCATTCTGACGAAAGGACTAGCAGATGACGAAGACCCCCGCAGAACGGGAGAGCCAGGCCGTTTCCGGCGCTGGCGAATGGAACATCTACACCGGCACGACCGACGTCGATGTCTCGGCAGCGGACTACACCGCAGTGGCCGGCGTCGCCCTCCTGACCATCGAGCCTGACAACGGCGCGGTGGAAGTCGTGGTGGACCTCGATCTTCTCAAGGCCACGACCGGCTTGCTCGTCGTGAACTCGACGGAGACGGTCCAGATCATGCAGCAGACCAAGGTGGACGGCACCAACTGGCGCACCATCCAGGGCTGGCCGGCCGCTTCCGACTTCACCGGCCTCACCGTGCCGGATGCGGCGCAGGACCTCGACGCCTTGGACGACAGCCCCGCCCGGCGCTTCACGTTCGGCCCGATCGGCCCGACTCAGGCCGCGCGTCTTGCAATCACGCTCTCCGCCGAGACCGGCGGCGATGCCGAAATCCCCTACGTCGTGTACGTCCGGGGCGGCTCGGCGACCATCACTGCCGTGGCGGCCGGCTAATTCCAGCCGCCTGAACTACCTCGTCTGGCCCACGACACGGGCCGCCCACGTACGCGCCGACGAGACAGGCGCCACGCCACGCGCAGCGACATGGCGCGACACGTCCCACAAACGAAACTTGTGAAGGAACGTTCTCATGCAGGACGACGACACTCAGGCTGTCGAAAATCCCGAGGCCTTCGAGCAGGCCTTTGCCCCCTCCGAGCCGGTCGATACCGGTGATGACGAAGGCGGCGAGGCGGCGACCGAAGGCCCGGCCCGAGACGAACACGGCCGTTTCACCAAGCAGGAAACTGCGGGCGAGGACGGCGACGGTGACGCCGGCAAGGAGAAGGCAGCCAAGGGCGACGACGAGGAAGGCGAAGGCGGGCGTGTCCCGGCCTGGCGCCTCCGTGAAATCCGCGAGGAGCGCGACGCGATCCGTCGTGAGCAGGAAGCGGAACGTC
>CAYYZC010000349.1:0-3427 GCA_964475605.1 uncultured Chelativorans sp. | reverse complement strand
GCCGCCTCCGGCATGGTGGCCGGCGTCCACGGCACCACATTCGGCGGCAATCCTCTCGCCATGGCGGTCGGCAACGCCGTGCTCGACGTGGTGCTGGAGGAGGGCTTCCTGCAGGAGGTGCAGGACAAGGCGCTGTTCGCCAAGCAGTTGCTCTCCTCCGTCGTCGACGAGTTCCCGGACCTGTTCGAGGGGGTGCGCGGCAAGGGCCTGATGCTCGGCCTCAAATGCCTGGTGCCCAACGGCAAGGTGGCGCAGGCGCTGCGCGAGCAGCATCTGCTGACGGTTCCCGGCGGCGACAATGTCGTGCGCCTGCTGCCGCCGCTCAACGTCTCCCTCGACGAGATACGCATGGCCGTGGACCATGTCCGCAATGCCGGGCTGGCGCTGCGCGAGACGGAACGGGCGCCCGCATGAGCTCTAAATCCATGGCCGGAACCCGCCACTTCACCGACCTCTCGGGCATCGCCCCGCAAGAGCTTCGGACCATGATCGACCATGCGATCGAGCGCAAAGCGCGGCTCAAGGCGGGCGAGGCCGACCGGCCGCTCGCCGGCAAGATGCTGGCGATGATCTTCGAGAAGCCGTCGACGCGCACCCGCGTCTCCTTCGACGTCGGCATGCGCCAGCTCGGTGGCGAGACGCTGGTGCTGACCGGTGCGGAGATGCAGCTCGGCCGCTCCGAGACGATCGCCGACACGGCGCGGGTGCTGTCGCGCTATGTCGACGCGATCATGATCCGGACCACCTCGCACGACCGGCTGCTCGAACTGACCGAGCACGCCACGGTGCCGGTCATCAACGGCCTCACCGACGACACCCATCCCTGCCAGATCATGGCCGACGTGATGACCTTCGAGGAGCATCGCGGCGCGGTGGCGGGGCGCAAATTCGCCTGGACCGGCGACGGCAACAACGTGCTGCATTCGCTGATCGAAGCCTCGGCGCGCTTCGGATTCAGGCTCGACATCGCCGTGCCGGAAGGCAGCGAGCCCGCCCAGCGCTTCATCGACTGGGCCAGGGGCAATGGCGGCAGCGTGGAGATCACGAGGTCGCCCGAGCAGGCGGTCGCCGATGCCGATTGCGTGGTCACCGACACCTGGGTGTCGATGGGCCAGGAGCACCGGGCGCGCGGCCACAACGTCTTCACGCCCTTCCAGGTCAACGAGGCGCTGATGGAGCACGCCAGGCCGGATGCGTTGTTCATGCACTGCCTGCCCGCCCATCGCGGCGAGGAGGTGACCGACGAGGTCATCGACGGGCCGCATTCGGTGGTCTTCGACGAGGCGGAGAACCGGCTCCATGCGCAAAAGGCGGTGCTGCTCTGGTGCTTCGGCGGTTGAGCCAGCGGGGTTGATCGACGCGGCTGCCGCGCCTATCTGAACGGTTCAGCAAAAAAACCGCTCATCATTGATGCGGCCGCAGGAATGCGCCGCATATGCGAACAGGATTGTTCCAGTGGCAGAGGCAGTAAAGAAGCTCGGCGATTTCGGCTTCGCCGGCGACGACCATGTGGTGCCCTTCGAGGTCCAGACGCTGGATGCGCGCGGCCGCGCGGTCCAGCTCGGGCCCTTGCTCGACCAGATTCTCGGCCGCCACGACTATCCCGAGCCTGTCGCCCGGCTGCTCGCCGAGGCGATCGTGCTCACGGTCCTGCTCGGCACCTCGCTGAAGTTCCGGGGCAAGTTCATCCTGCAGACGCGGACCGACGGGCCGGTCGACATGCTGGTCGCCGATCTGGCCACGCCGCATGCGGTGCGCGCCTATGCCCGCTATGACGGCGAGGCGGTGGCCCGCGCCGTCGCGGAAGGCCGCACGGCACCCCCCGACCTGCTCGGATCGGGCGTGCTGGCGCTCACCGTCGACCAGGGCGAGCATATGCGCCGCTACCAGGGTGTGGTCGAGCTCGACGGCGCCTCGCTGGAGGATGTCGCGCGTAAATATTTCCGCCAGTCGGAGCAGATCCCGACCGAAGTGCGCCTTTCCGTGGCGCGCGAGATGGTGCGCGGCGGCAATGGCGCCGAGCATCGCTGGCGCGCCGGCGGCCTGCTGGCGCAGTTCCTGCCGGAATCGGCCGAGCGGCGCCGGATGCCGGACCTGCCGGGCGGCGACGGCGACATGGAAACCCAGGAGTTCGATTTCGACGACGCCTGGGCAGAGGTGCTGGCGCTGCTTTCGACGGTCGAGCCGGACGAGCTGCTCGATCCGAGCATCGGGCCGGAGCGGCTGTTGTTCCGCCTCTTCAACGAGCGCGGGGTAAGGGTCTTCGAGGGCCTCGAGGTCCGGGACGAGTGCACCTGCTCGCGGGAGAAAGTGCGCTCCATCCTCGACGGCTTCACGGCCGAGGAGATCGAGGAGAGCACCGAGGACGGCGAGATCAGCGTCTCGTGCGAATTCTGCTCGACGGAATACAGGTTCGATCCGGCGGAGTTCGCCGGGTCGAACTGAACGCTTTCCAGGGAAGGGAACGGAAAGATGCGCCTTGTCCTTGCAGTCCTCGCCGGCCTCGGCTTCGCGACGCCCTCCGTCGCCGACGAGATCACGATCCCGCTTCCGGACGGCGTCGCGGTGGAGCGGACCCAGGGCAGCTACTCCTGCGACGGGCGCATGGTCGATGTCGAATACATCAATGCCGGAACCGTCTCGCTCGCCGTGCTGCGCTTCGACGGCGAGCTCGTGGTCGCCTCGAACGTCGTTTCGGGCTCCGGCGCCAGATATGCCGGCGGCCGCTATGTCTGGTGGTCGAAGGGCGACGAGGCGCTGCTGATCGACGAGATGGCGGGAGACGATGCGGAGCCGGTCCGGTGCGAGGCCGATACGTTGTCGCGCGGCTGACGGGCTTGCGGCGCCGTTAGCCAATCTTCAATCGATCGCGGCGACGATCAGGCGATGGGAAGGCCGATGTCGCATGATCTCGAAATGATATCCGACGACCCCGGAGGGCTCTCCGAAGGGGTGGTCGAGATCGCGTTGTTGCTTGCCGAGGCGCTGCACCGGGTCGACCCGGATGCGGTGCGGGAGATGAATTTCGCCTGCGGGCTGGCCTATAACCGCTTCCTGCGCGAGCACAAGCGCGACGCGGCCAATCTGATGCTGAGCTTCGGCCGGGCGCTCACCGACCAGGAGCGCTTCCCGTCCGCCGGAACGGACAATCCCTAGTTCATGGTCTTGTCGGCATCGGGCAGGTCGAGCGAGAAGGCGGGGATGTCGATCTCGAACAGCTCGCCGGCGGGCCCGCGCATCGTGTAGCGCCCGACCATGATGCCGGATGGGGTGCCGAGCGGGCAGCCGGACGTGTACTGGAAGCTGTCGCCGGGATTGAGCTCCGGCTGCTCGCCGACCACGCCGGGCCCGCGCACCTCTTCCACCCGCCCCAGCCCGTCGACGATACGCCAGTAGCGCGAGACGAGCTGGACATGGTCGTCGGAAT